>CALEEY010000085.1 GCA_937877085.1 uncultured Bacteroidota bacterium | reverse complement strand
AACATTACCATTACAAGCGGTCGGAAACAAGTCAGATCGACCTAGACTATCAATAAAATATCCACACTTTGATGAATTTATGGAGGCCTCTACCTCTCCGTTCTGCCTATTTCGCCGTCCAAACATTATCTGTTGGATTTCGGTCTGGAAAGCGCCCATCTGGATCCAGCGTGATTTTTGAAATAGCTCGTTTTCCAAAGGTTAGTTCAGCTTCGAACGATTTTTCACCACCAAACCAAATGTCGACGGGCCAAGTCACAATGACCGTTTTGTCGTCAACCATTTCAGCGTTGCCCATCGAGGGACTAAATGGTCCTGCCTCGGCAAATTCCACCTTCAAAACGACTGGTGAAGGCATTTGACCGTCCTGGCGGATCACTACTTTGAGTCCGTTGGGAGTGGGTGAGACCTCTTTAATTGAGCCATCAACCGATTCCGTGGTGAACAGCCAGTAGTTCCAGAACCATCCCAGATCCACTTTGAGCTCGTTCGTCATAAAGAACGCGTAATCCCATGGGGATGGATGCATGAACGCCCAAGCAACGGCATACTTGCTCATGGCCGCCTGAACGGCATCGTCTCCCACGATTCCGCCCAGCATGGCCAGCATGAGCGGCGCTTTTTGGTAGGTTTGGTACCGGTACAAATCGCCGCCATAATTGGCTGAATACATGAGCGCTGGCTCCGATTCATCGCCGCTGGTGCGGCCGTAGCTCTGTCCCCGACCACTCAAATCGGCAGGGACGCCTTTGGAATCTGCTGCGGAAAGGATGTTCATATAGGTGTTAAAACCTTCGTCCATCCAGCCATACCACGTTTCGTTGGTACCCACCATCATGGGCCACCATTGGTGAGCCGTTTCATGGTCCGCTGCTCCGCGGTTGGAGTTGATAACCATGGGGTATTCCATGCCGGCGCTTGGGCCATCTTGCATGGTGAATTGCGGGAAGGGATACGGGGCCCAAAGGCTGGAATAGTATTCTAGCGCGTGCCGAGCAATCTCACCAGCTCCTTCATACAAATTCGCATTCCTTGGCAGATACAACATGTTGACAGGAATATATCCTTTGGTTGGGATATTGGCTCTCGTTGCCGTCCAAACCAACTTGCGTGCAGATAGCCAAGCAAAATCGTTCACTCTGTCGGCCTTGAAGTGCCAAGTCAAGCTTTCTCCTTCCGCCGTCGCCTGACCAGGACCCACTTCATCCGGTCCAACAATGGTCGTAATCTCGTCGGAGGCAAGGACTTTGGTCAGATTCATGCGGGCACTTTCGGTAAGCACTTCTTCCGGATTCTGAAGAACTCCCGTTCCGCTAACGATCCATCCGCCCGGCACGTTGATTTTGACATCGTACCGTCCAAAATTGTTATAAAACTCGGCGGGTCCTAGGTATACGTTGGTGTCCCAACCGCGCAGGTCGTCGTACTTGGCAAGTCGCGGAAACCACTGGGTAGGCTGAAACAGTTCATTTTCCCAGCGTTGGGTCATGCGGTGGGCCTGGCCATTGGGGCCACCTGGAAGCTTCGTATTCCATTCTATGTCTAGGGAAACCGTGCTTTTCGCTGGAACCGGCTTGTCGAGCGTGATGACAGCGAGCGTCTGGTCCAGTCCAGAAGCGCTCAGTTTTGGCTCGGGAGCTGGTTCTGAGCCCTGTCCGCGACGAAACGCCGACCTTCTTGCGTGGATATCCACTTCACGTCCATCTACGCTCAACCGCGTAATGACCATACCTTCGGTGTTTTCGGCTGGAACGGAACTGCCTCGGGGTACTAGTCCGCGGAAAATATTGTGGTCTAATCTCAAATAGATCTGCTTTAGTTCGTCTTTGCTGTTGTTGTGCACCAAAATGGTTTCAGCACCGGACAACTTCTGCGTCGCTGGGTCCAAACTGACTTCAATCGTAAAATCAGTCTCCAATTGCCAATAATTAGCTCCAGGCTTTCCTGAGAAGTCCCTCGTTCCGGCTTCAAAAGCTTTTCGGATCGCATTAGTCAACGGGATATCGCGTCGAATGGCGCGGGAATCCGTGCCTGTAGCCGGCTTTAAAAAGTCCGGAATTTTTGAATCCTGCGCTTGGGCAGGGGAGAGTACGACGGCAAGTAGGGCAACTAAGGCTATTCTACGCAAATGCATGGGAATATTTGGCTGTTGGATGCAATCTGAGATCGCTGGAAGGTAGCGCACAAAAATATGCTATTGGACGAGTTCTTTTGACAGGGAATTCCCTTGTTGGCATGAATTCCGACTTTTTGATCATTCAAAGGTTTCGTGATTACATTAACGTCTGTTATCGGCAATGCTCTTGGGGATATTTACTCCTTTCAGATGGAAAGCACTACTCCACTTTTACATATCGAAGGCATATCAACTGTTTTTTCCACTCCAGAAGGTGAGGTTAAAGCCGTTGATGGGTTGAATCTTGTGCTTCACAAGGGGGAGACATTGGCTTTAGTAGGAGAGTCAGGTTCGGGCAAGTCTGTAACATGTCTGACCATAATGGGCCTGCTTCCGTCTACGGGCCGTGTCTCGGAAGGCAAAATATGGTTTGAAGGGCGGGATATTTTGCAGGTATCGGCAAAGGATAGACGGCGCATGTGTGGGTCGGACATGGCCATGGTATTTCAGGAACCTATGACCAGCCTTAACCCCTTGTTCAAAGTAGGTACACAAATCATCGAATTTGTTCGTTATCGAAGGGGAATGACCCAAGAAGCGGCTAGGAAGCGGGCCAAAGAACTCTTGGATATGGTGCGAATTCCAGAAGCCAACGACCGATTGAATAGCTACCCGCATGAACTGTCCGGCGGGATGCGGCAACGAGTCATGATTGCCATGGCGCTGGCCGGCAACCCCAAGCTGCTCATTGCAGACGAACCCACGACTGCCCTAGACGTGACGGTTCAGGCCCAGATTCTAGAACTGCTTCGAGACCTACAAAAAGAATTGGGTATGGCTATGCTTTTCATAACCCATGATCTGGGGGTCGTTGCGGAAATCGCCGACCGGATGTGCGTGATGTATGCAGGCCAAGAAGTAGAAAATGGCCCGGTAATCGACGTCTTCTCTAGGCCACTGATGCCCTACACGGCGGGTTTGATCCGGAGTGTTCCGACGCTTACGGGATCGCCAGCGTCTGAGCGACTGTATACGATTCCAGGTCAAGGACCCAAACCAGGTATGGTATTGAACGGATGCGCTTTTGCTCCAAGGTGTGACTGGGTTCAAGAATCGTGTCGGAACCAGAAAGTGGCCATGGAAGTGGCTGGAAATCGTTCGTTTCGCTGCCTTCGAGCGAAGGAGTTGGCCGCCTCTTGAGTCAGGGAAAATCCATATTGCAGGCTCAGAATGTCTCCGTGGAGTTCAAAGCTCAAGGCGGCAGGGTGCTCAAGGCGGTCACTAATGTCAATCTGGAATTGCATCGTGGAGAAGTTCTAGGGCTGGTCGGGGAGTCGGGCTCTGGAAAAACGACGCTGGGTCGTGCGTTGATTCGGCTGGCGGATCTAAGCAACGGGACTGTACATTTTGATGGATCCGACATCAGTACATTGCGGCGCAACGATTTACGGGCGTTTAGGCGAAGGGTTCAAATTGTTTTTCAGGACCCTTACGGTAGCTTGAATCCCAGAATGAATGTTGGGGCCATTTTAGAGGAAGCCATTACGCTAACTGATTCGAAAGAAGCGGTAGATGCACGAACGGTTGAGCTTTTAGACTTGGTCGGCCTTCCTACAGAGTCCCGCAGTCGATTTCCGCACGAATTTTCCGGAGGTCAACGCCAACGCATTTGCATTGCCCGGGCCCTAGCCGTCCGTCCCGAAGTAATCATTGCAGATGAACCGGTAGCCGCGCTCGATGTGTCCATTCAGGCTCAAATCGTCAATCTGTTGCAGGATTTGCAACGTGATTTGAAACTGACCATGCTTTTTATTGCCCACGATTTGGCCGTGGTTCGTCACATATCGGATCGAATTGCCGTCATGTATCTCGGAAGGATCATGGAGGTGGGTCCGGCGAACCAAATCGTGTTTTCACCGGCGCATCCATACACGCAGGCGCTTCTTTCCGCCATACCAGTACCGGATCCGACGGTGAAGCCGAATCGTCAAATTCTGGAGGGCGAACTTCCAAGTCCGATAGATCCTCCGTCTGGCTGCGTATTTAGGACGCGATGTCCTCTAGCAGATGCCGCGTGCGCCAAACAAATACCGTTGCTAGAGGCCCGATCCGATGGACGCATGGTGGCCTGCCTCAAGGCTTAGATGAAGTAGGGTTCGACCGTCTGGATATCGGGGCCGTCCAACCGTAGGCCTACGCGCTCAATGATTCCCGTAAGCTCCCCTTCGGTGTAAGCGTCCAGCTTTTTCCCCGGCGGCCGAATGAATTGAGAGGCCAGGATTCCCCGTTTGTGGTAAATAAACTTCCGGTAGGCCAGGCCAATCTGTGGTTGAAATTCGTATCGGATCAGCGGCATGTAGCGGTCAAATATCCCGGCAGCTCGTTTTATATCGCCCGCTCGATAAGCATTGTAGATGCCAATTAACACTTCGGGGAACGCAAACCCGGTCATGATGCCGTTGGCACCTCGCTGGAGCTCTTCCAAGAAGTATTCGCCGCCTAGGCCGCCGAATATGCCGAAACTCTCTTTTGTAAGGGATCGAATCTTGGTCAGTTTATCCAGGACGGGTAATTCTTCGAGCTTGATATATGAGACGTTTGGAATTTCATTCGCGATTCGGGCAATCAGGTCTGCAGAAAGCAGGGTCCCAAAAGATTCGGGGAAATCATGAATCATGACAGGTATTTCTACTGCCCTCGCTACCGCGCCATAGTGGTCAAACAAGGCTTGATCATTCTGAATACTTATGGGTGCGACGAACACGCAACCAGCGCCCAATTCTTGGGACTCCAGAGCCTGTTCGATGGCTCCGGCCGTTCCAAAAGCGCGAACGCCGACCCAGGTTGGAATGGCTCCGGCCGCTTGATCCACCACCGTGTTTATGACCAATTTACGCTCGGATTCGGCCATTTTATGCGATTCACCCATAAAACCAAGGATCGAAACGCCGTGCACGCCGATCTTTATTTCAAAATCTATCAACCGTCGAAGACTGACTTCGTCGACCTGCCCGGAAGCGGTGAATGGAGTGGGAAGAATTGGAAAAACGCCGTGGAAGCTCATATCTGTTCAGAAGATTTAGGATTGGATTATGCAGGACGGACAAATCTACCGGTACCCGCCTGTCCGACAACCGTGTTGTTCTCAAAAATACACGAGCCACGAAGCCACGTGGACTCCACCCGACCTGAAACGCTCATCCCTTGGTACGGCGTCACCCCGACTTGATAGTGTAGCACAGAATCGTCTATTACCCACTGTGCATTCGGATCGAAAACGACAAAATCGGCATCGTATCCTACGGCCAGCCTTCCTTTTTTGGTGAAACCGAAAATGTCTGCCGGGCCGCTACACACTAATTCTAAGAATCGGTCCAGGCCAATGCGGCCCGTTGCCACGCCCGCACTATAAAGTAGCGTTCCAAGGGTTTCCGCCCCTGGAAAGCCCGCATAGGCATCGAAAATATTGGGCGTGTTCTTACGGAAGAGGGGATAGGGTGAATGGTCCGACGTCACGATGTCGATTTTTCGATTAGCAAGTCGTTCCCACAATCCGTTGACATCGTCCATGGTCCGAAGGGGCGGATTGCATTTCGCTATCCCACCCATTTTGGTGAGGGTTTCCTGCGTCAAGATTAAATATTGAATGCAGGTTTCGCCCGTAGCTTTTACGCCCTGGGATCTATTCCACTCAATAAGGTCGAAAGTCCTTGGAATAGTCCCGTGCACCATGTGCAGATGAGCCCCCGTCCAATAGGCAAATTCAAGGAGTCGGCCGCCCGCTTCCGCTTCGGCTACGGCGGGGCGGCTCAGCGCATGGTCCAGAGGCTCCGTTCGGCCCTCGGAGAGAAAGCGGGCGGCCTCAGAAAAAATGATTTCCTGATTTTCCTGGTGAGCGGCAACGGGGAGTCCCGTCTTCGCGATCTCTTTGAAGGCTTCGACGAATCGGCCATCGGGAATGCGTGGAAACCGGATCGGGTCGACTTCTATGGTGGAAACTTTAAATCCGGCTGCTCCTGCCTGGGCCATGGCAGCAATTTCGTCGAGCGGTCCGGTTGGCGGAAACGTTACGTACAAACCCACATCAATAACGGCTTCTTTGCCAATATCTTCGATCTTGGCACGAAGCCGCTCGGCGGAATTTACAGGTCGATCGGGCCTGTCAAACGGCATGTCAATAAGCGTTGTCGTACCACCGGCCGCGGCAGCCTTTGTCGTAGCTGTAATGCCTTCATCTTCGCAAGATCGGCAGTGCACATGCGCATCGACAAAGCCTGGAAAGATCAGTTTATTGCCGAAATCGAGCACCCGAACCCCAGAAAGGGGAGTCTTCGATTCGGCTTCAATCCGACCGTTACGAATCCCTAACCAGCCGTCCACAGCCGACGCCTTGCTCTCTAATGCCAGTTGGCCGTGAACCACTAGATCATAAAAAATTGTACCCATTCTCGCTCCCATCAGAGTTTTCCATCAACTTTCGCACAAAATCGGCAGCCATATAACCAAGATCAACTATAGGTTTGGTCGCCTGTAGGTTCGCTTCGTCCAAAATAGCCCTTGAGTAACCCACATAATCGAGTATAAAAACATCCGACGTGTCTTTGCTACTCGTTTGAACGAGCCATTCAGCAATGGACAGAGATTCTGGACGTTGATCCATCGAATAGAGGGTAGTCCTGAAACCAGCTTGTTTCCATTTGGCGGCCGCTGGTTCGGCTTGGCCTGCAAACGGTACAACAACGGCCAGGGAGGACGTTTTTTGAGCCGTCAGCACCTCGCATGCATGTTCAAACGGCCGGACCAGACGTTCTATCGAGGTCAAATGGGGAAAGGGCCCGGCGCATAGCACCAAGTGAAGGGCCACCTGACCTTCAAGGTCCTCGATATGGCGCTGAATGCGCGGCTCCAGAAAAGCAGCGCCTACTTCTACCCGGGTTCCATCCTTCAATCTGGTCTCTAGGGGGAAGTCTCCGTTTTGGCAGGGCGGGATTTCTGTTCTGGAGAGCCCATCGAGAGCGCCGGTAACATGCACATCCCACGAACCTACGAAAGCCGCCAAAAAAGGCGCCAGATCTGGTCTCGGCGTCTGTCCAATCGTGTGCAGGGCAATAGGAAGCGGCATAATATGAAGTGATATGAACGATTGCTGCGTGAGGGGCTGCGGCCTTAGAACAGCAAAATTCCACCGGTTGAAGGAGTCCAATGCGCCAACTCTGAAGAGATGGCCGTGAGCCTAACAGGATTATACAGAAAAAGCCACGGTGCTTCCTCCCTCAATAGGGCATACGCCTTCTGATAAAGTTCTTTTCTCAGGGAAAAGTCTGCTTGGGATCGCGCTCTGTCCACGAGATCGTCAAAAGTTTGGTTGGAATATCCCATCCACCAGGGCCCAGCAAGTCCGGAATGAAATTTTTCGTTGAATACCCTAAACGTACTCGAAGGGCTTGAGTCGAAACAGGCCAAGTCCCCCACGTACCCATCCCGCACTCGAAGCGCATACCCCGGCCGATCGGTATCTGTCCGTATGTCAACCTGAAGTCCGATGGCTGCAAGATAGGCGGCCACGCGGGCCGCGAGTTCGGGCGCCTCGTCGGGTAACACGGATGGAATGTCGATGGTCAGCCTCGTTCCGCTCGCAATGCCTCCGACTTCGAGTTCCGCCCGTGCGCGCTCTGGATTGTAGGGCCAACTAGCCACCGCAGGATCAAACCCCAAATGCCTACGGGTCAGCGGCCCGGACAACGGATTTGCCGCCCCATACATGACTTCTTTGACCAACGTGGGCACGTCGATGGCCCAATTGATGGCGCGGCGCAGATGGATATTGTTTGCCAGGCCTCCAGCAGCGGCCGTTCCAAAGTTAAACATGAACGTGGCGCACACGGAAGTCGTGCTTCGCTCCATGCGCACCCCCGATTCCAGGGCATTACGGGGGCTAATTTTGGCCGCAACGTGTGCCGACCCCTCTTGAACGGCCCGCAAACGTTTTTCTGGATCGGATTCTGATTCCCAAATTAGCCGCCCCGACGAACCCTCCAACACCACTCGATCGCCGCTTTCCACAACCTTAAAGGGACCCGTGCCAACAAATTGGCTGGGAAGCCGGGCCACGGATTGCTCCGACAGGATGGGAATTTCGCACAACAGATCGGCGAGGTCGGCCATGGGCTCCTGGGTTCGTACTGCGACCGTGTTCGGCCCTTTAGTCTCTATTTCGGCACCAGCCAGATATGCCCGGATTACGCCGGAGGTGCCCAACTCTCCCGGAAGGTCTTCATCCCGCATTCGGCGAAGCGAAAAAACCACATCTTCTGGAAGTAGCGCTTTTCTGTCGTGAAAAAAGGCATCTTCACGCAACCGAAATTGCCACGTTCGTGCATCATCCGAAAGCGTCCAGGAGGTGGCCAAGCAGGGTTTGAAGGAACCGTCTTCTTGGACCCGCATCAGGGGTTCGAAAACGTTACCTAGAATGGACAGCCGCTCCGCGTTATCGCTCGTTACGTGCGGATCAGAAATCCGAACGTGTTCCTGCAAAATGCGGATCTCCTTCATGCTCAATCTGAATCTAATTAGGCTGGAAGTGCTTCGGGAAGCGGATCAAGTCCGAGGAGTCGTTCTGGGTTGGTCTTAACCATGGTTCGAATATCCTCAGCCGGAATGCCAAGATCTAGCATACAGGCGATGAACTCTCTGAAACCCTCCACCGGCGTTGGCAGCGTGTACACCCCAAAATCGGAAGCCAGAATACAGTATTTCGGGCCAAGTTCGCGGATTTGCTCCGAAACCTTCTTCACCCCACCGTCGGGCGCCGTATCCATGCCCTCGTCAATCGACATGTACTCCCGCTCCACATAGTAATGGGTCTTTGGAATCGGCGTGGTATGCGTATAGGCGGCCAGCGTATACTCAATAAAAGCACCTTTAGACGCCATCCACTTCAATTCTTCCATGGTCGCGATCTTGGTCACGGACGAAGCGACCAGTATTCTTTTAATCCCGTACTCCTCACACAACTCGATCAATCGGATGCTTTCTGGCACCGAAATGTGACCGGTGTTCAAATAAACATGAGGATGGTCGGCAATGAGCCGAAGTATTTCGTCTAGGTTGGGATCAGGTTTCCCCTCCAAAGGAATTCGGATGCATCGATCCAACTCTTCGGTTTTAAACGAAGGATACAGTTCGCTCAAGGGGATAAATTTCCCATCTACAATGTGCCCTTCGCGGGCCGCTTGGAAGTAGGTGGAATGGGCACCAAAAGAGACGTATTTGGCACCTGTACCATAGTACAGGGCTGTTTTTACCGACCTAGGGTTCATTCCGCCGTAGGCCGTGTTCATGATCAGGCCCCCAAACGTCTCAAAGTCTCGAACTACGCGGTTAACGATCCACGACGTTCCGTTGGACATTTCAAAAACGTCCATGTAGACAATGGCTCGCATACCCGCATCGCGGGCTTCGATGGCCGCCTCAACGGGATCTACCCTTCTAGGGCTTGAAAAAATATGGGGCCCGGCATGCACGTGGATGTCGATAGCCCCTTTTAAGAGATCTCTAGACAGTTCAAAAGAGCGGCCCGGAGGCAGTAAATAGTCTGTATTCATTGATGTTAAAATTGGCCTAGCCAGATAAGAAAGCCGTCTTTTTTGACGGGCATCCCGATATTCATATTCATAACAGTGGCATCGTCTGGAGCTTCAACTCGTTGCAGCACATCGCCAAAGAAATCTTTTACCTCACCTAAAAGGGCTCCTTTTTTTACGATCTGGCCGACGGTCACGACAGGAAAGTAGATACCTTCTTGTTCGGCAGTCAACCACCACCGCTCCCCAATGACCTTAGGCTCAGGATGTTGAACCACCGGCCCACTCAGGAAGCCAAGCTCCCTCAACACGTTCACGATCCCGCCGTACATAAGGGAATCGTCGCGGTCTCCAACCTGGCCAATTTCTGGGGTGATTTCAGGTATTCCAAGCTTGTCGCACAGTCCTTTTTTGGGCCACAACCACCATGCAGGTCGCTTTCCAGACGGGTCTGGGGCAGGTTCTCCACGGTACTTGGATAAACTCACGATACCCACTCCAAGCGCACGCGCCATGCGCATGGCCAGGGCCTCGGCTTGTTCGTTGCCAATCAAACGGCAAATGACATAGGGATGCATCAGCTCCGTAAATTCACCACCGTGACAATTAATGATGTACTGACTCCCGGTGGCCGCCTCTAACATCATGTCAGCAATTTCTGGATGAGTCGGCGCGAACTGAATCCAGTTCATTAGGGATTCGACGTGCGTTGCCATACTGATGACAATAGTCCCCGTCACATCCTTCGGGTCGATTTCGCGATACAGCCTCATGGCTGCCTCTATTCCAGCATACTCTGTTCCATGTTGACCACCAAAAACGGTTATGCGCTCACCCGGTTTGTGGCCTTTTATGACGCCGATGGGCATTCTGGTTTCATTGCCATCTGCGTCTTTTCGCGATAGGAAATAAGACTCTTTCATGATCAGACTAAATTTTTAATGAGGTCGACAAATACACGTTGTCCGTCTTTACATCTGTACAAACCAATATCCGGATCGCTCAAATCTCCTTCGGGAGTAAAGGATATTTCGCCAAGTGCTCCCGAATACGTGCCAAACTTCTTCATTTCCCCTAGAACGGCACTTGGTGTCAAGGCCGGAGCACGACGAATGCATTCTAGAATGATATTGGCGCAATCGTATGCTTCGGGAGCATACTGCGGAGCATCCAGCATTTTGGGATGGTGCTCCGCAAAATCGACCAGAAACTTGCGCGCGGAGGGCTTGGTCATGAGATCGATTCCCGCCAGGCTGTGATACGGGGCTTCCGTATCCAGGCTGGGTACTTCAAGAAACGCATAGGGCTTGAGCGCATCGCTTCCTAAAAACACCGCCTTGACCCCTCGATCTCTCAAGCGGTGAGCAATGATATGCGACTGATTCCAATAGACCGCGAAATAAACCAGGTCAGGTTCGGCTTTGACGACCGCATCAATGAGCTCATCAAAGTCCAGATTGCGCTCCTTCGCCCCATAACCGTAATGGAGAACAGGAGGCACACCCAGCCGCGTTATTTCATTCGAAAAAATGGCAGAAATGGGCTCTCCCCAGGCCGAATCCTCGTTTAAAATGGCAATTTTCTTTGCCTTCAGATAAGACGCTGCCACCTGGCCTAAGGCGCGCCCTTGAACCTCGTCATTGGCTACGTTGCGAAAGAAATGGGTATACCCTTTGTTGGTGAGCAGTGGACTCGACGCCTCTGAACTCATCTGGAGTATTCCGGCGGCCGCATAGATATCCTGAGAAATGACCGCCATCGCGCTGTTTGTGGGCCCCAGTACGGCAATGGCATCTTTCCGAGCTACAAAATCAGCTGCTGCTTTTCTTGCAATAGCTCGGTCTTTTCCATTGACAATGACCTCCAATTTGACCTCAACAGGAAGATTTCCTGCTGCATTCGCTTGTTTGATGGCGAGTTCAGCGGCGCACCAGCCGGCCACCGAATAGACGTCGTCGTTCGATAGTTCAAATCCAATTACAACAGGATTGGGCATGCTAATTAAGGGTAAGGATGAAGGAAGGGCTAAATAGGAGCTGAGGTGAATTGAAATTTAGTGTTGGTATCTGCGATGATCAAACATCAATCGATCAGGCGAGGATCGAAATAATCCCGCAGCCAGTCGCCGAACATGTTAACCGAATACACGCACAACATAAGCGAAATGCCGGGAAGTGTGGACACCCACCAGGCGATGCGCAAATAATTGCGGCCTTCGCCGAGCATCCCACCCCACGTTGGAGTGCCGGCCGGAACGCCGACACCCAAAAAACTAAGCGATGCTTCATTTATAATGTTGGTGGCAAGCGCAAAACTGGCCACAACAATGAGTGGGTTAACAATATTGGGGAGCACGTGTTTGAGTAGAATTTGCTTGTTTCCCAGCCCCAAGGCCTCTGCGGCTAGAATATATTCTTGATTACACACCTGCAACGTTTGCCCCCTGGCCACCCGGCAAAAAGGAGCCCAAGTAGCCAAACTGAGCACAAAGATGACATTCATCATACTAGGACCCACCAACGCCATGATGGCCACCGCAAGCAGGATCGAGGGAAAGGCGAGTTGAATATCAACCAGTCGCATGATCACGGTTTCGACCCACCCGCGATAGTATCCCGCCACCAAGCCAAGAAAAGACCCGATCGACCCTCCGACAAGTACGGTGGAAATGCCAACGAATAGCGAAACGCGGGCTCCATAGATGATTCGGCTAAAAATATCCCGGCCAACATTATCCGTTCCTAACAAATGTTGAAGCGAGCCGCCGTTCGCCCAAGCAGGTGGGGTCAGACGGGTGCGAATGTCTACCGCATTGGGGTCCATGGTAGCCAGGAGCGGAGCGACAATAGCCACAACGACAAGGCCAGCGAACACCAGGAACGCCGCCATTGCGAAAGGGGAGGATCTGAGTTGCTTCCAGAGCTTATTCATGTCGAATCCGGGGGTCAATGACAGAATAACTCAGGTCGACTAAGAGGTTCACTAGGACAAAAATAAGCGCTCCGAACGTAATGACACCTTGAACCAAGGGTAAGTCCCGCGCCTGAATGGCTTGCAGCGTAAGGCGGCCAATCCCGGGCCATGCAAATACGGTTTCGGTGATAAGCGCTCCGCCCAGCAAGCTCCCAATTTCAATCCCAAGCATGGTCAAAACGGGAATGAGGGCATTTCGAAGGGCGTGGACGTAGTAAATCCGCCAGTTGGAGAGCCCTTTAGCCCGAGCGGTGCGGATATAGTCCTGACCGAGCACGTCTAGCATGGAGGATCGGACCAGTCTGGCAATGCGCGCCGTAGAAAAGGTGGCGAGGGTTAGGGCCGGCAGTATGAGATGGGCGAAAGAGCCGTTTCCTGAGACGGGGAGCCAGCGCAACCAGACGCCAAATACCAGAATCAGCATAATACCGAGCCAAAAAGTGGGGACGGATTGGGCGAAGAGGGCCCCACTCATGGCTATTCGATCGGCCAAGGTGTTTCGTTTTACTGCGGACAAGATTCCGATGGGAATGGATATCAGAATAATCAGGAATAGGGCCGCGGCCGTAAGCTCTAGGGTCGCTGGAAAGCGCTGCACGATTAAATCCATGACAGGCACCTGTTGTCGCACCGAGACTCCAAAATCGCCTCTTGGTAGCCCCGCCAAATAATCTCCGTACTGTACCAAGAAGGGCCGATCATACCCCATTTGCTCGCGAAAGGAGGCAATCTGTTCGGCCGTCCAATGGTCCCCGATCATCAAGGTGGCTGGATCTCCTGAAAGGAAGGTCAACGCAAACGCGATGGTAGCTACCGACCACAAAATGAAGACGGCCATCAACAAGCGTTTGACAATGTATCGTAGCATTCTAAAGCCGTTTTACTTCATAGAAGAGGTCTACTCGCTCAATGTCACATTCCAAAGATGGATAATTTCGTCCGGTCTCGGCACCCAATCCACTTTCTCACTCACTCCGTAGGTGTCGGGTGAAATATGGAGGAAAATCCAAGGCGCCTCCTCATGAATAATCTCTTGCATGCGATACCCAATGGCGAGGCGCCGATCCTGATCCAAGGCGCTTTGCAATTCGGCCCAGAGCGTTTCGTACTCCTCATTCTTAAATCGATAAAAATTGGACGGGCTCGTGATGGTGAGATCCGCCGCTTCGGTCAAAAGTTCAAATTCTCCACCCGATCCTTGCATGAAAAGGGATGCTAAATCGTAAGAAAGGAGCTTCGTGCGGTAATTTCCCCACTCATACGTCCGAACTCCGTCGCTAAGGGTCACGCCAACCGCTGCCAGTTGGGCCTGAACGGCCTGTGCCAATTCGTAATCTTGAATCCACTTTCCAAGAGGCGTTTCAAGCGCCGAAAGTACGAGCCCATTGGGATAGCCTGCTTCGGTCAAAAGCTGGCGTGCACGATCTGGATTGTACGAGTAGGCCTCCAGCGTCGGATGATTGTACGGCGGGTTGAACATGTAGGACATGCGCTCCACCTGTCCGCTAAACAGCCCCTGACTGATGGCTTCAAAATCTATGGCGTAGTTCAGGGCCTGGCGAACGCGTTTGTCGGCAAGAGCCGATTCCGCTCCATTGGTCGTAATGCCGATCATCATGCGCCGCCCGCCCGCAACGTTGGCAACCCGGACTCCGGGCGTGTCATTTAAGAGGGCTGCTTGGTCAAATGGAAGGTCCGTAATAATGTGCACGCCGCCCGTTTCGAGTTCCGCAATACGCGTGGACACTTCGGGAATGACTCGGAAGGTGATGCGACTCGTTTTAGGAGCAGGGCCCCAGTAGTCGGGATTGGCAGTAAGCGTAATGTGGCTGTCTCTGACACGGTTTTCTACGACGTAAGCCCCGGTCCCAACCGCATTTTCTGCTCGAACAGCATCCTCGGCAGTGGAGTAAAAATCAGGAGCCAGCATCCATAGCTGGGACATATAAAACGGCAGCAAAGCCTTAGGCTCATTGGTGGTGATATTCACCGTGAACGGATCTACAATATCAATCCGGACTATTTCGGCACTTGGAAGTGCTACAGAAGCGCCCCCTAC
>CALEEY010000084.1 GCA_937877085.1 uncultured Bacteroidota bacterium | reverse complement strand
TCACCTGAGGAAATGGCTCACCTGAGGAAATGGCTCACTTTACCAAGAAAACGGCTGTAACACTCGCCCGGACTTCTATTTGACCACTCGCATACGCGTCGGGATCGCCGCTACTCTTGGAGGCCATATCATACGAAGCTGTTTCCATTCTAATCACAGGACTTGGAATCGAAATGCCTTGCTCATTAAGTTGAAGAACGGCTCCCAACTCAAGACCAAATTCCGCAGCCATAATGGAGGCTTTGGCCCGAGCCCTTGCAACCGCCAAGCGCAGAACGTCCAATTCCACCTGGTCTCGATTGTCTAGGCCGTACTGGATGCTATTCATCCGATTGGCCCCATTTGAAACCAACGCCGCTACCAAGTCAGGAAGTTTTTTCAAATCCCTAACGGTAACAACCAAACTCCGGGTAGCCTCAAATCCATTCTCGATGTACGTCCGACGGTCCGGATCGTATTCACGAAGCTGATTCAGGTTCATGTTTTGCATCTGAATGTCCTTCTCGTCGACACCCAAAGCACGGATGGCGTTCAATGCGGTGGCTGCCGCCTTCTCATTTTCAATCCGAGCAGCATCAGGGAGTTCGTTTCGGGATACCACGGCAAAATCAACGGTGGCCCTATCTGGCATCGTAGTAATGACACCTTCACCCGAAACCGTGATCTGGGCTAGGGTCCCTTTGAGCTGCTCTTGCGCCGGCGCCTGAACTTGTGCATGTGCTCCTTGAATACCAAAACCAAAGATGACTACCATTTGAGCCAGCTTTGTAGCAAAATTTAAACGGCCCATGGCTATATCCTCCTTAAAAGTCCTATTTGGGTCTCTAGGCAACGTGTTTTGCCCGTCGACCTACTTCTGTGCAACAGCTGTGCCGGACCGACTTTCGGTTGATATGCAAGATCCCTTCCACCAGTACGTACGCAGCGTCTACGGACTGTTCTACGGATAAAGTCTATCTAGTGTTCGGGCAAAAGGAATTGTCTCCCTTAAATGGCGTAGGCCGCATATCCAAGTGACGGTCCGTTCCAGGCCCAGCCCGAAACCGGAGTGCGTTACGCTGCCGTATCGACGAAGGTCGAAATACCACGTGAAAGCCTCTTCCGGAAGACCGTGTTTCTTGACTTGGGCTTCGAGGAACGCCAAATCCGTTGCGCGCTCACCACCCCCTACAATCTCTCCATAGCCCTCTGGAGCTAACACATCCATACCCAAGGCCACGCGGTCGTCCGCTGGATCTCGCTTCATGTAGAAGGCCTTAAACTCGTGTGGGAACCTATGAACGATAATGGGCCGGTCAAAATGCCACGTGATCAACGTCTCGTCGCTTCCTCCAAAATCATTTCCCCATTCAAATGCGGTCGCCGAAGCGAGCCAGTTGGGAAGATTTCTGCGATCCTCTTCGATCTCAGCCATTCGCCTTTGAATTTCTAACTCCCTCGAATCAATTTTCTTTTTCTGCCACTTTTTAGCCTGTCCATATTCGGCTTGGCCCACCGCCAACTCGCTCTTTAGAAGTTCTTCCTCCGAGTCCAACCCGGCGAGCTTGTCCTTTACCATCTGCGCTGTCTTCTCACTCTTCAAGATTTCGACAGCTTTGTCGTAACTAACTCGAGGATAATCGCTGATGCTCCGTTTTAGCGGCTCTAAATCCCGCTCCAGAATTTCTAATTCCGCTTGGCAGTTTTTCATGGCATCGCTCACGATTCGGCCCAGCATATCCTCTGCCAATTGCATAGCCATATCTAAATCATAAAAAGCCATTTCCGGCTCTATCATCCAAAATTCAGTCAGGTGACGTCGCGTTTTCGACTTTTCGGCCCGAAACGTTGGACCAAACGTGTAAATTTTGCCGAAGGCCATAGCCATGGCTTCACCATGCAACTGTCCACTTTGAGTCAAATAGGCGCTTCTACCAAAATAATCCATTTCAAAAAGCGTAGATGTCCCTTCCACGGCCGTACCAGTCAAAATGGGAGCATCCATTTGGACAAATCCACGTTCCTGGTAAAAATTATGGATGGACATAATCACACTGTTTCGAACGCGAAGAATGGCCCACTGACGCTGACTCCTTAGCCACAGGTGCCGATGGTTCATCAGAAAATCGACGCCATGCTCCTTGGGCGTGATAGGATACTCTTCCGCTTTGTGTATCAGGACTAAATGGGACACTTGGACTTCATATCCCCCCACCTGCTTTTCGTCCTTTCTAACCGTTCCTGTAAGCTCCAGCGCACTTTCTTGCGTAGCCTCTTCGGCTCCGTTCCAGGACGCGTCGTCTACCATTTCCTGAGTTACAACACATTGAGAAAGGCCTGAACCGTCACGAAGAACGAGAAAATGTAGGCCTTTGGAACTGCGCTTGTTGTACAGCCAACCTTTCAGAGTGACTTGACCGCCCTCGTGATCTTTCAGGTGGTCAATCGTGGTATAGATGGGAGTGCTCATTAAACTTTTGGTAAGCGTGAAACCGATGTTTCTGACGAAGTATCTAAACTGACAGGGTATCTAAACTGACAGCGTATCTAAACTGACAGACTGTCTAAAAATGCGTCAAATGGATATCGAAGATAGTACCATTTGCTGCGTGCCTGAATTTACGGCGTTCTTGGTGAAACGAAGTGGGTCCGGCCGCCAGAATGGCGGCCGGACCCACAAAAGAATCAATGAATTGACACAAAACTTAACTACTTCCTTAGCTCTTGCTGCCAATTCGACAATTTCCGTTCACCAGAAACCGTTGAATGAATCAATTCGAACGTGCCAAATCCATCTAGATCTGCAAAAATGAACTGGGCTTGACCTTCTCCAGGTATATTATTGAATTCCCAGACTTCGTATGGATTATACCCGGTATCAAACATGTGCGGTGTAATAGACGTGGGCGCACCATACTTGACTAATGCCCGTCCGCGGTCCGTCTTCCAGCCTTCGTCGCTTCTGTTCGTATAGCGGTCGTTCGCGTATTGAATCAACGAATAAAACTGCTCTTGATATTCGTTGATGGGCGTATTGGGATCCGGGTCGCGAACATTCCAAAATGTCATGAAATAACGGCGACGTTCATCTATATCTCGTATCGCCTTAATTCTACGGCGTTCACCATCCGAGGCAATGATGTCGGTGTGTTCAACCATTCGATCAATTTCCTCTTCCGTCATGCGAGCATATTGACTGCGTTCAAATGACTCTTCAACCGACACTGCCACCACTTCGCGGGATATATCGGGATTATAAACAAAAAACTTTCTGGACTGCTCGGCAACAGACTCGTTGTTTTCGTTCAGGACGGCCAACCGAAGAAAGTAAGAGCCGCTTGGTAGTTCTTTCACATTGAACGTACCGACGACTACATCAGGGGACCTAAGATTGCGCTGAGTACGTTTTTGGTATGCGGCCATCGGCTGAGGAAGATTCGCGTCTGCGATGTACGAAAACACCGTGTATTTACCCGTACTGGATATATCGTCTGTAAGATTATATACCTCGGTGTAGTAAAAAAGCGTATTGAGACCACTTCCGAAAAGCTGGTTGGCGTTTGGCCTAATTACCATTCCATTCTTATAAAATAGATCTTCGCGATCTGCACTTTGCTGAATGGAACTGGCCAAGGTTACATCTGAGACGTGAACCAGTTTTGAATCTGCAAAATCTGGTACCACCATATCCCGCTTGAGCGACACCCCACTTCTACCTATGGCCTTATCCTCAGGAACAGAAACGCGAAGCTCGTACTCCCCAGGAGGAATCGCGGCTCGAAGTTGATGGACAAAGTGCTGACCTTCAGAAAGGCCCGTAGTGTCTGCGATCGCAAAGCTAAGGTTTAATGTATCCGACCACGTGGCCTCACTTTGAGTTGAAGAAAGAGAAGCTTGGGTCGATCGAACAACCTCCAGATGAACCGGCAACATAGCAATAAAGCCGTTGTCTGACTTTTCATAGATCAACGTTGCTGCTTCAAATG
>CALEEY010000083.1 GCA_937877085.1 uncultured Bacteroidota bacterium | reverse complement strand
GGACGTATCCATCTACCTTGAACAGTTCCAAGAATAGTTTAGAACTACCCCCTACTGAACGATCAACGCCCACTATAATTTGGTTTTGACGGTGCCAAGGGGCGCCATCTGGACCAGCGACGAAATTAGAAAATTCGCCAGAAACTGCGTAATTATCGTTGATTTTGTATTTAGCACCTAATTCCAAAGAGGTCACTTTGGAAGCTTTGAATACATTCAGCGGCGCCGTCGGATTGAATGTACCTGGCCATTCATTAGCCGTTGTCGCATAGGCTGCCAAAACCTGAAGGCGATCTTGGAAATTCACACGACCACACGCTGTGCTTGCCGGGTTGCTCTTTTTGCATGGGAAAAAGTGTGTAACTGGAAAGTCATGGCAATACGCGGAGCCTTCCATGTACGAAACGCCCACTTTTACATTCAGGTCGTCATTGATCTGCGTGGTATAGTTAACATCCGCCACGTAATTGTTGACTTGTGAAGGCACATTCGTTCCATCGCCGACGGGCGTATTCAAACTTCCGGACTGTGCCCCACCTTGCACTGCCATAAATACGGCATTTATCGCGTCCGTTTTGAAGCCTACTTGGGCGCCATAACTAAGTCCCGCAAACGCGTGCCACATCGTTGAGTTGGTAAATGGATTAACACTTCCCATTTCTCCGAACGGCGCATCCATCTTTCCTACTGCGGCATAAATAGGATATTTGTTGAGATCTCCAAATACCACTATTCCTTTGCGCAAATCGAGTAGGTTTCTCCCTAGAGCGGTAATCGTGCCAGCGCCAAAGCTCTGCTCAGGATCGTATAAAACTTCAGCGTAGGTTGTGATCCAGTCATTTAATGCTCCCGTTAGGGCAAATTGAAAAGAATGAACGACCGCTTCTGATACCACTTTTCCAATTTGGTTCGTTGCGGTGGGGTGGCGCATCAAATAACCAAATTTGGAATTGTCGATCTTTTTGATAATCAACTAGGGCAATAATTGACGTACCAAAAACAAGGCTTCCATTGCTCAACGCACCGTCTTTGCGCTCGTCGAGTAGGATGTTGATCTTTCGTAAATCTTGATTATGTTCAATCATACGATAGGAAAAAGGCGTGTTCAATTGAATGACGCTCTCGCTATGGGTGTCCTGCGCTTGTACCAAATTTGCATTTGAGAACAACATCAGAACGAATAGAGAGTGAATAATTCGTTTCAAAAAGAAAATTGGGTTTCGGGATGGGCTGTGCTTCATTACAGTCTGTAAGAGCAACTTTAAAAGTTGAAATTAAATGCCGGCGCGTAAAATAGACTTGTTTTTTTCCTCTTCATTATCTTCGGGTTAAAATAAACTATTAATTTTTAACTTGGCCATGTAGAGGCCCTTCTAACGTTTTAAGGGAATACCATCGGTAACTTAATCCCCCATCCCTTAAGCTGCTTTTTATCTGATGAACGCCTATTTCGACACGATAATTGCAGGAGCAGGCTTGGCGGGAGCATCGGCTGCTCTTTCTTTGGCGCAATCGGGGCAGAAGGTATGTATTCTAGATAAAAGCGAATTTGCTTCCGGTGCTTCAGGTAGCGGCTTGGGTCTCGTTTCCCCCATGATGTCGAGAAAGGGCCGGCCTGTTTGGAGCGTTCGAGAGGCACTTGACCGTCTTGGACGCAGGGATACGGGACTTCTGCGCCCAGCTGCATCGCTAGACCAAGCCGCTTATTTCCAAGAATCCTCGCTTCATAATCCAGATCTAGGCGCTTTTGTAGGCGCCCACGAGGCTAGGGACCGGTTTCCATATGTGATCGCGCCTTTTGGTTTAGTACACGTGCTTCGCGGGTACGCCGTAGACCTTGGGTCACTTACAAAATCTTGGATTCGTGAATCGGTCGAATTGGGGTCGATTGCGTTGGAAAACGTGGCTGTTCAATCGTGGGCCGAAACATCGGAACAGGTAACCGTTTCGTTGTCGGATGGAAATACAATAGAAGCGGGGCGGCTGCTCTTGGCAACGGGGCCCGATCTCGTTCATCATCCGGAAACCCGGGACCTCAATCTTCA
>CALEEY010000082.1 GCA_937877085.1 uncultured Bacteroidota bacterium | reverse complement strand
GTGAAATCAGATTCGGCTGCATTTAACCGAACTGTTCAAGGAATCGGACATCGTTTTCGTACAGCACACGGATGTCGTCAATACCGAAGCGAAGCATGGCAATGCGCTCCATTCCCATCCCAAAGGCATATCCAGAGTACTTTTCGGAATCAATACCCAGACCTTCCAAGACATTTGGATCTACCATACCGCATCCCATGATCTCCATCCAGCGGCCACCATCCGGAAGCGCAAGGTCTTCCCACCAAATATCGACTTCGGCGCTGGGCTCGGTGAAAGGGAAAAAACTAGGTCGAAAGCGCATTTTTACGTTTTCACCGAACAGCGTTCTGGCAAAAGCGTGGATAATCTGCTTGAGATCCGCCATGGTAACGCCCTCGTCAACGTAGAGTCCTTCTACTTGATGAAAGAGGCAGTACGATTTGTAGGAAATGGCTTCATTTCGATACACTCTTCCAGGAACGATCACACGAATCGGAGGCTTTTTATTCTCCATCACCCGAATTTGAACGGGCGAGGTGTGCGTTCGAAGCAAAATCCCGCTATGAACAGCCGAAGGTGCCTCAATGAAAAACGTATCCTGCATGTCGCGAGCAGGGTGGTCCGGAGGGAAGTTCAGCGCCGAAAAGTTGTGCCAATCGTCTTCAATTTCGGGGCCTTCCGCGACCTCAAATCCGTAGCTCTCAAAACAACGAGTGATGAGTCGAAGTGCCTGCGAAATAGGGTGGAGGCTGCCCTTGGCTAGGCTTCTACCGGGAAGCGTCAAGTCGGCAACCTGCTTCGAAGAATCTCCCGACTCCACAAAACGCACCATGGCCTCCTCAATCCTAGCCTCGACCAATGCTTTGGCAGCATTAATTTCTTGACCAAACAGCTTTTTGTGTTCGATGGCCACTTCTGGTATTCGTTTCAACAAGGCTGTAATCTGACCTTGTTTTCGACTTAGAAATCGAATACGATACTCGTCCACGGCTTGTACGGAATCCAGAATGGACTCTTGGATTTCGTGCTGCAACTCTTTGAGAGCGGCAAGCGCGGCTTCTGCGGAATGGTTATGGGGGTCGCTCATGGTTTCGAGACTCGTTAACCTAACTATAAAAAAAATCCCGCCTGACCTGTTGAAGGAGGCGGGACTTTCAATTTCGTGCGCATCAGAGTTTTCCGAGCAGCACCACCTTCAACGTATTATCGGGTTGGGCAGCTGCTAAATCGTCTGGTTATACGCATAATTGTACTCACGGTGCTAGTTGGTTTTTTGAACAACCGCAGCAAAAGCGTGTGGATCGTGCATGGCAAGATCGGCCAATACTTTCCGGTTCAAATGGATGTCCGCTTTTCTGAGCGAGCCCATGAGCTGGGAATACGTAGTTCCGTTGATGCGAGCACCTGCATTAATACGGGTAATCCAGAGGCGGCGAAACATGCGTTTGCGTGCTCTGCGATCCCGGTACTGGTACGTAAGGGCCTTTTCAACTGCGTTTTTTGCTACTGTATAGACGTTTTTACGACGTCCCCAGTAACCTTTTGCCATATCCATTATCCGCTTGCGGCGGTGACGGGCGGCTACTCTATTTTTTGCGCGAGGCATAGTATACTAACTGTCTTGTTTGCTCTTGAAACCCTGTTCAGTTCTTTGAGAGGGTGGCGAATTTTTTAGCCGTTGATGAGTTTTCTCATGCGTGGCTCGTCAACTTCAGATACCAACGTGGTACCGCGAAGATTACGTTTTGTCTTTGGAGACTTTTTTGTCAGAATGTGACTAGCAAAAGCTTTTTTGCGCTTCAAACGACCCGTTCCGGTCAATGTGAAGCGTTTTTTAGCGCCGCTATTCGTTTTCATCTTAGGCATAATATGAGCCTTTTAGGGGCCTTTATGGGCCAATTACACTGATTCTAATGCTTCCGTCCGTGGTTGGTCAATGCCGCCCGCGGAAATGGCTGAGCCTCAAAAAGTACGAAATATGCACGCGTCCTGCAAAATATTTGACTCACAAAACCACGTATTTCTGTTGGAAATTCCGTGAATCAGGAGAGAACGCTATAGAAAACCGGTTAACTCGGCTTCTTTTTGGAAGGACTTAAGATGGTTGTCATGCGTCGACCTTCCATTTTTGGGGCTTGGTCGATCTTGCAAACATCCTCCAGTTCGGTTATAAACCGGGCCAATACGTCCATTCCGTGATCTTTGTAGATAATATCTCTACCGCGAAACTGAACGTATGCTCTAACTTTGTGTCCTTGTGAGAGAAAGCCGTGGGCATGCTTGGTTTTGAAATCGAAATCGTGGGTATCCGTATGAGGACGGAACCGGATCTCTTTCATTTCGACCGTGTGCTGCTTTTTTCTGGCTTCTTTTTCTTTTTTCTGCTGCTCGTACCGGAATTTTCCAAAATCCATGATTTTGCAAACCGGAGGAACGGCATTCGGCGAGATTTCTACCAGGTCTAATTCCTGCTCTTCCGCCATTCTGATGGCAACTTCTGTCGGATATAATCCGTGATTGCCTTTCGGATCGACCACTCGGACTTCTGTAGCCCGGATGCGATCGTTCATTCGAATTGTTGTTTTAGCGATGACTATTAATGGGTCTATTATTGATGATGGACGAAATAACCTTACAACGTGTCTTAAACCACAAATGTACGTTTTTGATTCAACATGTTTCTTAAGAATCGAACGCTGTGCGAAGAAATCAACCTAATTGGTACCGGTAGCTAGGTTTATTTCATTTTTTGCAGCAGAAATAAAGTCAGCCACGCTTAACGAACCTTGATCTCCTTCGCCGTGACGGCGCATGGCCACCGTTCCAGATTCCATTTCGCGTTCTCCAACGACCAGCATGTAGGGTACTTTCTGCATTTCGGCTGAGCGAATTTTGTATCCGACTTTTTCGTGTCTCAGGTCGCATTCTGCCCGCAGGCCGGCATTTTTCAATTCTTGGGTTACACGCGCAGCGTACTCATTAAATGATTGACCGACCGGAAGGACTTGAACTTGAACGGGCGCAAGCCATGCAGGGAAATTACCCCCACAATGTTCAATCAAAACGCCAATAAAGCGCTCCAAAGATCCAAAAGGAGCTCGGTGGATCATTACCGGCCGATGCTTCTGGTTGTCATCACCTATATAGGTAAGGTCAAAACGTTCTGGTAGGTTGTAATCGAGCTGAACCGTTCCGAGCTGCCATTCCCGTCCGAGCGCGTCTTTCACCATGAAGTCTAGCTTGGGACCGTAAAATGCAGCTTCTCCTTCCTCTTCAAATGCGTCCAATCCCATTTCAGCGGCGGCTTCACGGATGGCTTGTTCGGCGGCATCCCATGCGGCGTCCTCACCGATGTACTTTTCAGTATTGGCGGGGTCGCGGAGAGAAATCTGGGCCTTGAAATCGGTGAACGAAAGCGCGGAAAGGACTTTTAATGTTAGCGCGATTACATTTTTAAATTCTTCCTTCACTTGGGAAGGCATGCAGAAAATGTGAGCATCGTCTTGGGTAAAACCGCGCACCCGAGTTAATCCGCCCAATTCACCCGATTGCTCGTAGCGGTAGACGGTCCCAAACTCGGCATACCGAACCGGCAATTCGCGGTAGGAACGAGGCCTATCATTATAGATCTGAGTGTGATGAGGGCAGTTCATGGGCTTGAGCAAATAGCCTTCATCCTTTTCAACATCCTCCATCATGGGCGGGAACTGGGAATCGCTATAGTATGGGTAGTGTCCACTTATTTTGAAGAGCTCAAGACGCGCAATGTGGGGAGTTACGACCGGTTCGTAGCCACTCTTTAGCTGCTCCTGCTTCAAGAAGTCAGACAATAAATCGCGCAATCGTGCTCCTTTTGGCAACCACAAAGGGAGACCAGGGCCAACCAAGTTGGAAAAAGTAAACAGTTCTAGTTCCTTCCCAAGCTTTCGATGGTCCCGCTGCCGAGCCAATTCAAGCATTTCTAGATAATCGTCAAGCTCCTTCTTTTTTGCGAAGGTAATGCCATAAAGCCGCGTCAGTTGCTTGCGCGACTGATCTCCACGCCAGTAAGCGCCCGCAATGTTGAGCAACTTCGTGTACTTCATCGAGCCAGTGGTAGGCACGTGAGGGCCTCTACACAGATCGGTAAACTCGCCCTGAGAATAGAACGTGATGGTACCGTCCTCTAGGTCATTAATAAGTTCGAGTTTGTATTCATCCTGTTTTTCCGTGAAATAGGCAATCGCGTCGGCCTTGCTCACTTCTTTGCGCACATATTGCGCATCTTTTTTTGCCAATTCCGCCATTTTGTTTTCAATGGCCGCTAGGTCTTCAATGCCGATGGTTCGATCGCCAAGATCCACGTCGTAATAAAAACCCTTTTCAATAGCGGGTCCGATACCAAATTTGACGCCTGGATACAACGATTCCAAAGCCTCTGCCATTAAGTGGGCAGAGGAATGCCAGTAGGTTGCCTGGCCTTCTGGATCCCTCATCGTGAAAATTTGAATCTGACTATTCTCAATTATCGAACGAGACAGGTCTCGAGTAGCGCCATTTACCCCGACGGCAACCGCCATTCTAGCCAACCCCTCCGAAATGCTTAAGGCCACCTCGTTTCCCGTGACGCCACGATCGAATTCGCGGGTTGAGCCATCAGGAAAAGTAAGGGTTATACGGTCGGACATAACTTAAAATGGATTGGTGATTGAAGACTTAATACACCCGTAGGGCAGGCTATATATAAGGCACGATAATAAAAACAACCCTGTAATATATAGGGCGAGGATCTTACCGACGGCGAATATTGGTTGGATTTATTCGAACCATTCAAAACGCTCAACAGCCAAGGTTCTGACTCTTTAAGAGGCAACACATAACTCGATACGGAGGTGTGAGAATAATTGTCCACGGGAATGAAGGAGATGGGCGCGCAAATTAAGAGGGCTCGTCTACATTTTATTGGAATCAAGTGCTGGATACAAATGTTCGTGAACTTTAGGTTATGGTGAACCCAGAATCGGGTCCGATCTGTATGAGACAATACCATTCTATTCTGTCCTCAAGACAATAAATCCGTCAAGTTGTCGTTTTCACTCCATAAAGGCTTCTGATTCGCATCTAAATGGAATTATGAGTCCCGCCACATCGTCTAAGAGACACTATGAAAAAACTACTACTAATCCTCGCCGCATTCACTCCGGTCGCAGCTTTTGCACAATCCGGTATCGTTACTTACGAGCAGATCGTAAAAATTGATATTGATCTTCCGCCTGAAATGGAGTCCATGCG
>CALEEY010000081.1 GCA_937877085.1 uncultured Bacteroidota bacterium | reverse complement strand
GAGTGAAGGTCGTCTGGGGAATTGTTGGTGTAGACAATCGACTCAGAGCCTCTCAACATTTTCGTAGCGGGAGACAACGAGGCGTCTATGGTGTAATCCGTTCTGTTCATCCAATAGTTCGCCCCCGGGCGCCCGTCCATTGATCGTGTCTCGTTTGCCAAGGCACGTTCAAATTTTGGGTTTGGAATAACCGGGTAGGGGATAGGGCGAGCCTTTTGAGCCAACAAAGGGCTGGAAAAGCTGAAAATGAGAATCAAAAACAGAAATCGTTTCATAGGGGCATCCGTTTACGTGGACAATTCAACGTAAACCTAAGAATGAAGCAGGAAAAAAATGTAGGGGTATCCTAGCAATAAGGGTTACGAACAGTGCCTTGTTGGCGGCTAAAGTTCATAGACTAATGTGTAATCCACCAAAAAAGTCATCACCATATGAAACGAACATTAACCCACCTTTTTATTTTCATTGCCCTCCTTTTGACTGGTTGCGAAGGTGCTAAAGCGCCCATGGGAATGGCCGGCGAGGTTGCGATGGACCATCGGCTATTTGGAACGTGGGTAGGAGGTGGAGAGGGTGGAAATGAATTGGCCCTCTTAACAATTTCTCAGCTCAACGAGTCTGAATATGCGCTTCTTTATAAAGAGGCGGAGGAAAAGGAGTCTGAACAAATGCATTTAAAGGCATTCGCGACTTCGGTAAACGGCGTGCTATTTGCCAATGTCACGTGTACGGCTTGTGACAATGATGATGATGGTGATGCCGAAGAAGAGGACGAATGGTACTTCTTTTCCTTTAGTCTAGAATCTGACGATGTGCTTGTGGCCACGGCTCTGGAGGACGATGTCTATAAAAAGGGACTCAAAGACCTAACGGACTCAGGCGAGATTCGAGCATATATTTCGGCGCATATGACCGATAAATCGTTTTTTGAAGACGAAAACGGTCGATTTAAGCGGTCGAAAAATTAAATAGGCTGGCCAATTGCTATGGCCAATTGCTTTGGCCAATTTTTGTGGCCAAAGGGTAGGCGGCACGCTGGAAAACGGACTTCGGGTACCAGTAACCACAGACCTATGATGGCTCACTGGCTTTCGCAAAATGAACAAGAGCGGGGCGCCTTCGGCGCCCCGCTCTTGTTTTATCACCCCAAACCAAGTCGATCTAAAGCAGAATGAGGTACGTTAGCTTAGCTATACCCACCACATTGTTCATAATTAAATCAGCGCGCGGGTCAAACAGCGCCTCATGGTCGCCCGTTACGTGATAGGAAGTATTAAACACCAAAAACAGATCTGAACCAGGATGGTGTATCCAGTCCACGCGAATATTTGCATTCACATTGCGCGAAAAGTTGTCATATTGAATAAGCGCTTTGGCAAATAACTTGCGGCTCACGCTTGCAAGGATGTCCATGGAAGCCGTTGTGGCACTAAACTTTCCGTTGGGAATCGGAAGATCAATAGCGCTTCTGTTTATACCGCCTCCGATCGAGAGATGCTTCGATTGACGGAACCCAGCGCTCGCGCTCATAGTGGTCCGGTCTCCGTGGTAAAACTGGCCCGTTTCAAAGCCCACAACACCGGAAAAACGGCGACTTGGATCGGAGGTAAATCGAGCTCCAATCCGATTAAAGGTATAGTCACCAGCTGGAATGGCGGCATCAGACCGAATATTGAATACGGATTCCAATCGATCGAAGGACCGAGACCCGGAGATACGAAAACTATCGCGCTCTCGAGTTGAAAAAGAAACACTAGGGTCGATGTCCCACGACTGGAGCTTACCATCCTGTCCATCGGTGTGGATCCCCATCGTGTGAAACATCATCTGACGAAAAGGACCTTTTTCAAAAATCGGACTGTAGGTCACGGTACCGATCGATTGCCTCATGTCGCGTCTTTGGACGAATCCTAAAGCTGGTCTAAAGTTTTCCCCAACAGTCGTGTAGGAAAGGCTTGCGCCATATACCGTATTACGGAAATTTACACTCGCGCTTGCGGCCTGACCTTCATTATTCGGATCGGAGTCAGAAACGTTTGTAAACCACACGTCGGCGCTACTAGCTGAACCGAAGCGCTGCGACACATCAAATCCAAGCGCTCTGTTATAACTCCCAGCCCGGTCGTAGTTGGTGAAAATAGCACCTGCCGATCCGCGCTTTAGGAAATTAGTCTGGAGTCTAGCAACGGAGTTGTTAGCCGATTTATCCCCAAAAATCTGCCCCATTTTCTCGGTAAAGGAACCTTCGTCGGGCGCTGTTTCAATATTGAGTATTCCTACGTTAAAACGTCCTACTTGACCTGTCAGACGCGACCCCGCGAGGATGGCTTCTGATAGACCAATTCTCCGAGAGAAAAAAGTTTGCGTTCGACGGGAATCCCCATGTTCAAAGATTCCAGACCGTTCCAAAAAGAACTCTCTTTTTTCAGGAAAAAAGAGGCTAAAGCGGGTAAGATTTATTTGGGTGTTATCCGATTCGACTTGGGCGAAGTCGGTGTTCACGGTGAAATCCAATGTTAGATTGGAAGTAATTCCGTATTTCAGATCAAATCCCGCGTCGTAATGCGTGTCTGAGTCGGTTTTCTCAAATTGAAGGTCTTTTCTCACGTTTTGAGCGCCCGTTATCACGTAGGGTTTGATTTCAATATTTTTACCCCGACGGATATTCTTTAGACCGGTCAGGCGGCCATACCGCGAAACCGTTTTCATATCGTCACTGTACCCTGTTCCGTAGGATAGTGGAATCAAGGGCCAATTCTGAATTTCGTTTTTGCGGTTTACCGTACGTCTCATCCAGAGTCCAAAGGTCAAATCGTCTCCTTCAGGAAATCGAAGTTGGCGAAAGGGGATGCGGACCTCCATGGACCAGCCTTTGTCATTGATTACCGTTTCGCTAACGTAAACGGCATCCCAGCTGTAGGAATCGATGGTCATGCGCTCGTCTGCAATCAACGCATCGTCTTGGGTACCAAGCGCATTCATTTCGAATAAAAATGCATTCCGTCCATCCAAAAAGGTATCAATTCCGATATAGGCATGGTCGTCCCGATCATTGTGACCACCGCGCTCCATGTTCTTGGCTCGAATAAGCTCGGGCTCTTTATCAGAGAATTGAAAAGCGAAATAAAGATAATCGCGGTCATAAGCTACCTTCGCCCAACTATCCTCGGTAGGCGCAGCGCCTTCATTAGGCCAACGCTGGACAAAGTCGGTCATGGGCTGAATCTGCTGCCAGATGGCATCGTCCAGAATACCATCCGCGCGTGGCGCTTCTTCAGCGAACGTTGCCTCAATGGTTGGGACGGCAGCGTTTTGAGCGAGGGTAAGTAGGGGGAGCATCCATAAAATGGCTACTACGATCAATATCCTTTGCTTCATACTATTGGTTTTGGGTTAGATAAACGGACGATGAAGGGCTTTTCCGAAAAAGGTCTAATATAGTTGCAATGAAAGCAGTGTAAAAACGGTCATTTTGGTTGAACGGGCTAACGGGAATTCGTACCATTTGAATGGGCAGACCATGCATGCACTGACCTATGCGTTTGTGGCGGAAATGGTAGACGCGCTGCGTTCAGGGCGCAGTGGGCTTAAGCCCGTGGGGGTTCGACTCCCTTCAGACGCACAAAGGCCCGGCGAGATTTCACTCGCCGGGCCTTTTTTTTGAAAAACTAAACCATCTTACGCCTCAAAGCCAGCGTTAGGCGTGTGCCTTGAAGACAAGGATTGCCTTATAGGGGGCTTGGAATCGAATCTTGATTCCGTATTTCGTTTGGGGACGGACTTTAATACCTCAATCAATTCGGTGGTTTGCATAGGCTTGGATAAAAATCCCTGCATGCCTGCTGCAAAGCATCGATCTCTATCATCTTTCATCACGGCGGCCGTTAAAGCCACAATGTAGGGTCGATTTTCGGGGTCCCATTCCTGGGTGATGGCACGTGTAGTATCCAGACCGTCCATCTGCGGCATATGCATATCCATCAGGACCACATCAAATGAGCGTTTGCGAAGTAAATTCAAGACTTCTATCCCGTTGGAAGCAATGGCAATACTATATCCCATGCGCTCTAACGTAATTTCAAAAAGGCGCTGATTCACAACGTTGTCTTCCGCAAGCAAAATCTGAAGGGGCACACTTGCAGCCAGTTTTTCATGAATCACTGGAACTGTTGCCGTAGTAAATACGGGAGCTATTTTTTCGTCGCCCAAAGCGTTTGAAAGTTCAGTAAACAAGCAGTTCTGCTTAATTGGTTTATTTATTCTGCCGGTAAATTGACCTCCAGTGTTGCACTCTTTTGCTTTTTTCCCCATCGTCGCGAGGGCAATTAAAGGAAGTTTTCGAAATAGCGGTCGTTTTCTAATTTGACGAGACAACTCTAGACCTTCGTCTTCAGACCCATGACAATCCATGAGTGCGACTTCAAACCGAATACCTTGGTCTAGAAGATCAAGTGCTTCCTGCCCTGTGGATACAAAAGTCGAGCTCATTCCCCATTCCAAGAGCTGAGCTTCAATTACCTGCCGGTTGGTTCCAACGGCCCCCATTATGAGTACCCTCGCACCCTGTAAATTCGATTGAACGCCTTTGAGGGCGTCTTCCGGGGATGTGTACTGGACTTCTTTGGCTGAAATGGTGAAATGAAAGGTGGAGCCTTTACCCACTTCGCTTTCAATCCACATTTGTCCACCCATCAACTCACACAATTCTTTACTAATCGTAAGCCCTAGGCCGGTCCCGCCGTATTTCCGGGTTGTTGAGGCGTCAACCTGCGTGAACGACTCAAAAAGTCTGTCTATTTTATCCGATGGAATTCCAATGCCCGTGTCTGTTACCTCGAAATGTAGCTGGTGACTGCCATCTGCGACTTGGATATCGACCGGATTGTCCAGATATAGCCTGACAGATACTTCCCCAACTTCAGTGAACTTGATAGCGTTGGAAATCAAATTGACCAGGATTTGACGCAGGCGGGTTACGTCCCCTAAAATGGCGAGGGGTACGTCCGCATCGATAAGGTGGGCTAGTTCTATATCCTTTTCTTCAATTTTCATCGTCATTACTTCGAGCGATTCCTCTATGCAATGGCGAAGCGATAGGGGGGCATTTTCTAGGTCTATTTTGCCCGCTTCGACTTTAGAAAGATCCAAAATGTGATTCAATATTTTCAACAGGGCGTCGCCACTGGTTCGAATAACATTGACATATTCGCGCTCCTGTGGTCCCAAATCTGATTCCATTAACAAATCGGCGAAACCGACAACCCCGTTCATCGGGGTACGAATTTCATGACTCATGTTGGCTAGAAACTCACTCTTAGCCCTGGCTGCGTCCAATGCGAGTTCTTTGGCTTCAGTAAGCGCCTCATTGGTTATTTCCAATGCATTTGTACGTTGAGCTACCATTTCCTCCAATTCGCGTTGACGATGCTCGAAAGACCGGGTGTTGTATCGAACGAAGCCGATTAGGGCGCTCAACAACCCCAACCCTGAAAATGCGTAGAACCACCATGTTTCCCAAAATGGGAGGGAAATGGTAAACGCGTATGACGTAGGTTTTGAATTCCAGACGCCGTCATTATTACTTGCTTTGACTAGAAATGTATAATTACCAGGAGGCAAATTCGAAAAAGTGGCAGATCGTTGATTGGTGATGGGGGACCAAGTTTTGTCAAATCCCTCTAATTTATATTGATACCGTACTTTTTCGGGTGCCGAAAAGCTTAAACCAGTGAAATCAAAACTCAAGTGATTTTGATTGTATGGCAAAACAGGGGCGGTTGGCAAGTCAGACCACGGCAAGGTTCCGTCTGAATACACCGTCCAATCTGGAGATTCAAAGAACAATCGGACATTCGTCAGATTGGTTATGGGCTCATATTTGTTTCTAGTATCTAGACTTGGTTCAAATTTAGTTAATCCCGCTACAGTTCCGAACCACATCGAACCTTCTGGAGATCGGTAGACCGCATGGTGATTGGTTTCGATACCTTGAAAACCTTCACTCTGTCCATAGGAACGGATCTCTTTTTCGCCAATGGAGAGGTATTTGGGGACAGTTATTCGATTAACTCCCATATTCGTGCCGACCCAAAGCATCCCCATGGTATCGAAGGCTAAGAAATAGGTCATCTCGTCGTTCATTCCTTCGTCGAC
>CALEEY010000080.1 GCA_937877085.1 uncultured Bacteroidota bacterium | reverse complement strand
CTAAATGTCAGCCTCCTTTTTGCGAAGGATGAACACACCCTCGGCCTGGCTACTGACCACAATCACACCACTCTTGAAGAAAGGATAGTTACTCCAAGAACCAGCAAATCCAGACACATTGTCTGCATTGGGGGCGGTATCGAAGCTAGCGACCTCGACTGGGTTGACCGGATCGGTGATATCCAGAATGCGCAGACCCGACTGGTAGTTAGACTGATACATGAGATTACCTTTCACGTAGAGGTTGTGATCGCTTGCCCCGTTGCTATGGAAGTACTCATTCACTAGGACGGGTTCATCCAGGTCGGTCATATCCCAGACCAAAGTCCGCGTGGCATCGACAATGTGATTCATTTCGTCGAGCTCATCATTCATATAGAAATGATTGTGGTCTTCGGTCAACCACCCCTGATGCGTGTAGGCGGTGTTTGGATACTCGGCTACGGAAACCGTAGTTGGATTGCTCTTGTCGGTGACATCGGCAATGATGAGCGCGCGGCCATTCGAGTCGAAGCAGATTTCGTGACCGGCGTAGTCGGCGTCAGCACCATGGTAGACAACGCATTGTGCATCGTGCGTCCCTCCAAAATCAGGATTCGTATAGCAACCAATAAACTTGGGATTGGCGGGCTCATGGAGATCGATCATATGCAGCTGACCTCCGCACCCTTCGGCACCTGAACCACTGCCCACGGCGTACCCGAATCCGGTTTCTTCATTGATGATGATGTTGTGCGAGCTAGCCACGCCTCGGTACAGGAAGTCCACGTCGAAATCGACGGGCATTTGACTTGGACTCACATTCCGCAAACGGGTTAGGTCGAATACCTGCATTCCGTGCTGACCAGAGCCATCTGCCACGATATAAGCATAATTTTTATAGACCTTAATATCCCTCCACCAGGCGCCAGGAGAGCCTTCCGTACGCATCAACTGTCCCACAACGACCGGATTGGCCGGGTTGCTGATGTCAATGAACGAGGTGCCGTCGGTCCGACCGGCAAGAACATACTCCTTGCCCGTTTCAGGGTCTTCCCATCCCCAGATGTCATTCAGGTTCGCTCCTCGGTCGTGAACCAGGTCGTCGGTCGAAATCATGGACAACATATCGACCCCCTCGCAGGGAAAAAGGCCGTTGGCGAGGCCGTCGACGCATTCCATCTTGTCCATTCCGGTGATGGATTCATATCGGGTCACTTCCGAAGCGGCTGCGCTCACGCCGTGCCACATACCGTTTGCATCCCGTTCAAAAATGTGGGCTAATCCTGAACCGTAATCTGCGTCCGGAGCGCCAACGGCAATGACATCGCCCTCGATAGCCACCCCGATCCCAAAACCGTTTCCAGCTTGAGCTTCTGGAGCAGCCAGGCGGACAGGGGCTACATCCGTGTGGTGGATGTTGTACACAAAAGCGGCTCTAGATCCACCCACAAGCAAGTCATTACCGCTAATAGCCAGAGCCTGTCCGAAGTTGTTTACCTGTCTTTGTGCTTCGCTGGCTTCGGGTTGCAAGAGGGTGCCCGTCTGGGTCCAGTTGCCATCCGCATCCCGGTCATAGACCAGCACCGCACCGAATTTGTTGTGCGCTGGCGCTCCTACAAAAAGTCGATTGCCCGAAACGGCCAATGACCGTCCGAGTGCGGCTGTTTCAGAAAGCTCTGCGCCCATCAACATTGTCCCACTGGACCATGCGCCATTTTCCAGGCGGTACACCATGACGTGACCCATGCCGTTGTGGGCGGAAGGAACCCCTGCAAACAATTCATTTCCAGAAGCAGCAATGGACCACGCGGCCGCGTCCGTGGCCGTTCCCATGGTGTGCCACATCGCGCCCATGTGATGCACGAGGTGAACCTTGCCGGTATTTTCAATGCCGTTGTAGGAGGCAATAAGCCAATTTCCTGCAACGTTCGCCATGGTTTGGGTTCGCAGGCCGCCGCGGGCATATGCACCGCCGAACTCACTGCCTTCGGCCAGGTCAGCCCCAGGGGTTATTACTCCGGTTTGATTCCAAGACCCGGTGCCCTTTTCGAACATGTACACGGCGTTCAATCCTGGCGCGGAAACCAACATGGTTGAACCGTCAACGTATATGGCGCGACCAAATTCATCGCCCAACTCCCCATTTGAAGCACTGATGCGTTCCATTTCGGTCCACGTTCCATTAGCAGCCTTGGCATATCGATAGACTTGCCCGGCTGGATCCGAGCCTGTGGGCCAGCCGATAGGCGCGGAGCCCACGAAAATTTCGCCTCCCGAAATGGCGATGGCGCCCCCGAAACCAAGTCGGGAGCCGGCGTCGCCTTCAGGTGTCGTCTGAGCGAAAGTGGTAGGAACGAGCAACATTATGGCAACAGCCAGAGCGATGATGCGATGCATAATAGAAAGTGGATGAAGTGGGAAAGAGTTTAAGACCACCTTTATGGGAGTCAATCGGTCTACACTACTACATTCTTGGATGATTGGCAACAGAAATCCGATTGGAGATCATGGATTGAGTCGATCTATCCAGCCAATTCCTTTAGCGCCGCGACTAACTTTTCCAGATCGGGCGGCAGTGCGAGGGCGGCGTGGCGCAGAAACTGGCGGCGAGTGGACATGGAAGAATCAATTGTGTGTCAGGTGGACTAGGCGGCAAAACGGTTCGTTGAAGTACTTCAAGTGGACGGCCGCCGAATCACAAAGCTTGTCCATCTGGGTCAATCTTGGATAGTCTGAAGAGACAATTATAGATCGACAATCAAGATTAGTGTCGAAATCAATCGTTTCGGGCTGTTTCCCCTCCATGCCCTATAAACACCTACTCCCCGGCCTAGTCCCTTCGATGGATCCCATTTTGATCCTTTTGGGCTATTTCATTCTGGGGCCGGGGCGCCCATCTTGTATTCGCAACCGCAGCTTTGTCGCATCAAGTGTTCAAAGCGGTCTCGCTCGTCATTCAAAGACAATTACAGGGAAAAGTTATGTTTCGCACAATCATCGGCATTGTACTCATTTTGTGGATTCTAGGCATGGTCACCTCCTATACGATGGGTGGTTTGCTCCACATACTACTGGTTATCGGTGTCATTCTACTGATCCTCGACGTTGTAAATGGTCGCAAGGTGAGCTTGTAGGCATCCTGTTAGGTTAGCTCTCATTTCTCTTGGAATTAGTGATGCTCGTATCCAAACCAAGGGGTATGGCGAGTCCTTCCCGAAGGCAACCAACGGACCATGGGCAGGCCGCCAACAAAACCGTCGTGTCGAAATAGTTATTTCCAACGACTCACCTACCATACCAAAACGCACGAATTGAGCGTCGTTTCTTGACCATGCCATCCTTAACACGATTGAATAATGAATAAGCTACAAGTCCGAATTTTAGGCGTTGTGTGTGCGATGCTGCTTTTACAGTCGTGCAGCCTGGTGCCGCTGACCGGAAGACGTCAGCTTTCGCTCGTGTCCGATGCGGACATGATTTCAACCAGCTTTGCTCAGTACAATCAGTTTCTAAGCGAACATGCGCTGAGTCGGGACGCCGGGCAGAAGAACATGGTAAATCGAGTGGGCAACAACATAAAAAACGCTGTTGTGACCTATTTCGCCCAGAATGGGATGTCCAACGAACTTGCCGGTTTTCAATGGGAGTTCAATCTTATTGAAGACAAACAGGCCAATGCTTGGTGTATGCCGGGTGGGAAAGTAGTGGTGTATTCTGGAATTCTGCCTATTACGCTCGACGAAACTGGTCTGGCTGTCGTTTTGGGACACGAGATTGCCCACGCGGTGGCCAAGCACAGCAATGAGCGCATGAGCCAGGCACTGCTTACCCAGCTGGGTGGGCAGACGCTCGCCGCCGCCCTTCAGCAGGAAAACCAGCAAACTCAAAACGTCTGGATGTCACTATTCGGTGCTGGGGCTCAAATTGGAGCCATTCTGCCGAACAGCCGCCTACAGGAAAGTGAAGCAGACCATCTTGGACTCGTATTTATGGCCATGGCAGGATACGATCCACACGGAGCCATTAGTTTCTGGCAACGGATGTCGCAAGGAGGGGGACAAAGCCCACCGGAATTTTTAAGTACCCATCCATCCGACAGCAATCGAATTCGGGAAATTGAATCGGATATTCCTGAAGCGATGAAGTACTACAAACGGTAACACCCCTCCTGTTTACAAGCCAAATCCATCGCGATAGGTTCTGCCGACAAATTGATTGGCTTCCTCTACGTTGGTAACGCGCATGTTTTCTCCGTCCCACAACAGCTTTTTGCGGGCGTAATAATCCATACCACCGTCGCTAGTTTCTCTACGGAGCATGTAGCTACGAATGGCCAGGTTGCCCATCAATACGGTTTCGGTCATGGGGCCGGCGTAATCGAAAGAGGACGTGAGACCGCGGTGCTCGGCGCTGCCAAATCCAGCTTTACAAGCATCTACCCATTTGCGCTGATGTCCGTATTCAGGCTCGTCGTTGGGCTCCGTTTCGGGTCCAAAATCAGTGGTCCCGTCGTTGAGATACAGTTTCGGCATAATGGGCGAACTGTCGTTCACGTTGGTCGAAATAAGACCCTTCTCGCCGATAATCAAGACGCCGTTGGCACTACCTGGTCCACCAATATCCTGGTCAGCAGGAATGATGTCCGGGTGCGACGGTTTGATTCCACCATCGCTCCAAGTCATTTCGATCGGAGACTTGCTCTTATCTGTTGCAGCGTAATGCAACGTTACAAAGGAGGAAGCTGGGCATCCTTCAGGACTGTAATCAGGGGTCCACATTTGGGAGTATACCGTACCCACACTACACTCAGCATCCAGTGGATATTTCAGATTAAGCGTCCTAAACGGAATATCTATAAGGTGGCAACCCATATCGCCAAGCGCTCCTGTTCCGTAATCCCACCATCCTCTCCAACTGAACGGATGCAAATCGGGCGTGTATTCCCGATTTGGAGCTGCGCCAAGCCACAAATTCCAATCCAGAGCGGCTGGTTTCTTGCTCAGGTCGGGCGCCTGCATCAAGCCACCTTGTGGCCAGACCGGACGGTTCGTCCAAACCTGAATCTTCGAAATCTTACCCAGTACGCCTGAATCTACCCAACCTTGGACCATGTTCAACAGTGGATTGGAGCCGCCTTGGTTCCCCATCTGAGTGACTACTCTCTTCTCCCGAGCCTTTTCCGTAAGATGACGTGCTTCACGGATGTTATGGGTCAAGGGTTTCTGTACATAAACGTGCAGCCCCCGGTCCATGGCCCGAGAAGCGGCGGGGCCGTGCCCGTGATCGGGGATTGAGATGGTAACGGCATCGATGTCTTTTTCCTTATCCAGCATGATGCGGTAATCTGCATACAGCTTTGCGTCTGGAAATAATTTAACCGAGCTGGCGGCCGAACCAGAAAAGTCCACATCACAAAGGGCCACAACGCGTTCCCGTCCCCCAACCGAGGCATTCCGGATATCGCTCGCTCCCTTCCCTCCTGCTCCGATAGCGGCAAGGACCAACTGATCGCTCGGGGCGGTGTACCCGATTCCTCCTAGGACATGCCTAGGGACGATAAAAGCCGCAGCGGCACCCACCGCGGACTTTTTAATGAAGGATCTGCGGGAGGATTCGTGTGAAGATTTATCCTTCTTTTTCATCGGTGGTCTCGGCTTGTATTGAGAAATGGGCACCCTCCAATGTAGGTGCTCAGCAGGGTCGAATGTTAAAAAATGTCCGTTAGCATCGCTGTGGACTGGACCACTTCAACGAACGGAATGCGACGAAAGATACTCCCTAGTAATAGGAAGCGAATAGGTCGGATCCAAATAGGACAGTTTCTTTAGATACTCGTCGGCTTTGCCGGTAAAAACGTAGCTGTAGTGGAGGGGGATCGCTCCAGGTTGGTCCTCATTTACATACCGAATCAGTGAACTTGTACAGTTGTTGGTCAACGTATTATACCACCGCGGTGCATGAGCCAGATCGTCTGTTTCCACAGCAAACTTGGTGAAGATTCGAGCTCGAAACTCTTCCGGAATCTCCAGTTTGTACCGGATAAGCGGGTAGTCCAAAAACTGTACACGCCTTGTAACAAGATCTTTCTCCGTCGCCCAAATATGCGTTATTTCGAACGATCTAAGAGCGCCCCCAACCACAGCTTCAATTAAGACATTAGCCAATATAGGA
>CALEEY010000079.1 GCA_937877085.1 uncultured Bacteroidota bacterium | reverse complement strand
GGCCGCCAACGGCCTCTCGTTTAGCGAGGCACTTGCTTCCATCACGATCGATGCCGCTCGACTCTTGGGTGTGGACCATCGGATTGGCTCCCTTGAAGTCGGCAAGGACGCAGATATCGCCCTTTACGACGGAGATCCATTCGAATACACCACGCATGCCATTGGGGTGATTATCGACGGCAATGTGGTGAGTACGGAGGTGCGCTAAGTGCCGGGGTTACCTTTACCTGAGCGACGTCCCCACGACGTAGCCGCTGGCCCACGCCCATTGAAAATTGAAACCGCCAATGGGTCCGTCTACATCACAGACTTCGCCGCATAGATACAATCCTGGGCAATTACGAGATTCCATGCGATCCACATTAAGTTCGTTTAAAGGCACTCCCCCGGCAGTCACTTCCGCAAACGTGTAACCGCGATTACCCGTAATATTCAGGCGCATTTCGGTAGCAGCTTGCACGAGTTTCCGACGCTCGGTTCGCTGAAGCTGGTCTCCCATGACTTCTAAGTCGAGGTCGCAATAGGTGAACAGCATGTTGACCAATCGCTCTGCAAGTGAGCAGTGTCGGAGGTACTTACGTACCGATCTATGCCCGAGCGCCTGGATTTCTAGATCGAGATCGTTCCTGGTTTTGCTAGGGAGCCAGTTAATCGACAGATAGGCCCCAGAATCTTTGGACTTGGAATCTAAATAGTAGCGACTGATATCTAAGACAGACGGCCCGGAAAGGCCAAAATGAGTACACAATGTTGAATTCGTAAATTCGATGATGTGTTTTCCTGTGCTGGAGTGAAGGCGTATGGTGGTTGGCAACGTGATTCCACTCAATTGGCAAATGGGATCACTCTTTGGCAAATTTAGCGGCACCAAAGCCGGAAACGTCTCTGTCACGTGATGTCCGAAAGAGCGAACAAAATCAAATCCCTTCCCGTCGGAGCCCGACTTAGGAAGACTTTTGCCTCCCGTCGCAAGAACAAGCTGTCCGCATTCCATTCGCCCCCACGGCCCCTCGACAAAAAAGCCAGTTGAGGTACTGCCAACAGATTCAACTCGACGTGGAAATTGGATACGAATATTCGCTTCCTCTACAGCCCTTAGCAACGCATCGACAACATCCCTTGCGCTGTCGGTAGTTGGAAACAATTTTCCGGTTTCCTCGCGCTTCAGATCCACACCTAGTTCGCTGAAAAACTGCGTGGTTTCCGGGACGTCAAAACGCCTTAATACCTTCGATATCGCAGATTTGGTGGAGCCGGCGTACTTTTTTGGGTCAACTTCAAAGTGCGTGACGTTGCACCGACCGCCACCGGCAACCAAAATTTTGGCCCCGATCTTTCTTGCACCATCCAGCAGGACTATTGACCGCCCAGGGTGCGTTCGACCAGCCCAAATGGCCGCCATCAAGCCAGCCGCGCCAGCACCCACGACCACAACGTCACATTGTTCTATACTTTGCATTTAGCGCAGTTTGGAGATTTACAGCAAGTGAGCGTACTCACGGTTCTGAAAGTAACCGTTTCCAACCAACTCAGCTAGTCCTGCCGGTCGTTTCAGGATTCTTGCTGATCGTGTGACCAACGTCAAATATTCGTACCGACTCATCTTGCCTCACAAGAAAATGTCACCCCGCCATCGAACGCCTAACAGGCCACCCTACCCCACCCCAAATAGCTTCCGCACCGTCCGCATTGACAAATAAAGATGTCTTGTGAAAACAAATTTTTACCAGTTTATCGAATTAGTGGCGTTTTTTTGAAGGGTGATTTGACCCACGTCCATTCTCTTTACCCTCCGATCGGTGGCGCCAACACCATTCTTGGAGTGATGGTAGATTGAAACAGAAGCAAGTGGCGCAATACTATTCAAAAACCTTCATTTGCTTCTCCAGTGGCATTAATTCGCTATTCCAGCGGCATTTATTTGCTTTCGGCGTGGCGCAATGTCCAGATTTTTGGCGCCATCAGTCGTTTTTAAGGCGCGATAGGTCCCCTTGTGTCGCGGTTTAATCCATTTTGGCGCTATTCCCTGCCATTCACCAAGACCGCAGATAAAGGAAACACCCAGCGCAGACGAGGGAAACACCCATCGCAGACGAGGCTGATATTATGCCAAAAACCCGGTCGTCGCGCCAACAAAGGCTCTATTCGCGACAACAATCTTACTATCGCGTCATCAATGTCACTATTGCGCCATTCCCTGAGATGTTCTTCAGACGACCAGAGCTTGAAACCACCCAGAAATGGCCTATAACGGCCTAAAAAGCCTCCTTTTAGACCTCTAATCAGAGTTCCCTCGAGTTCATGACCGAATCGCGCCATTTGTTCTTTGGAACATCCTACACAACATTCACCACTCACCTAACACCACCCACCTAACACCACACCACCCATAGCCACCGCCAACCGCCACCCCCCTCACAGCCACCTACCGGACCAAAAACGAACAATATTATTTCAATTCGGCCTCCTAAAATTCAGGTTAGCGAAATTTGGCCATAGCCCGTATATAGGGGAGTCGAGCAAGGGGCCCAACGGGCTCCGGAGCCCAACAAGCGACAGGGCCCATCAGGCCCCGCCAAGCCAAGCCAAGCAAGCCAAGCCAAGCCAAGCAAGCCAAGCCAAGCCAAGCCAAGCCAAGCAA
>CALEEY010000078.1 GCA_937877085.1 uncultured Bacteroidota bacterium | reverse complement strand
GTGCCCGAGCAGGCGCTACGACCCCGGACAATTCCTTATCAGACGCCGCAAAAATAACTATTATTGACTCCGGCGTCGGGATTCCTGAACTGTTCGGCAACGAAAACGCACCAGCTTCGGGACTCACATTTTTTGGAATTGGTCTTACAAATGTATACGAACGACTCGTTAAGCTGTACGGCCGAGATGATTTAATGAACTTCAAAAGCGATCCGGATTCCGGAACCACGGTTACGGTTATCGTACCCGTTTTTAGAACCACTTAAAGTGTTAAATGCATGTTGAATATCGTAATTGCCGATGACGAAGCTCCTGCCAGAAAGCGCCTTCGAAAGCTGCTGCTAGAGAGTGCTTACGCGGACGAATTAAACATTGTAGCTGAAGCCAAAGACGGAGTCGACGCTATTCGAGTATTGACCGACCATCCGGTGGATGTGCTGTTTTTAGATATTCAAATGCCCGGTTACGACGGATTTGAAGTCCTTGACCGCTTGAGCCCAGAGAATCGACCAGCTGTCATATTTACAACCGCTTTTGACGAGTATGCCATTCGTGCATTTGAAGCCAATGCTGTCGACTATTTGCTCAAACCAATTCCAATAGATCGCTTAAACACGGCTCTGGGGCGCGTTGTGGGAAAAGCTCCCGCCCCCAAGGCCCTAGAAAATCTAGCCCGCCTTTTGGATTGGGTAGATGCTCGTGCCATTGAAAAGAGTTCCGATCATGCAACGAAACCGAATGCTGCGGCAGAATTAGATGCTCCTCATCAGGGGCCTGCACAGTACCTGGAACAGCTTTCCATTCCTTTTAGGGATCGCATATTGATCATCCCCATTGAGCGCGTAGTGTCTATTGAAATTAGTGAAGGTATCACGAGAGTCCATATTCTCGAGAAGGATCCGACGGGGCCAAGACCTAAAATCCGGCAGCACATTGTCAGTTACACGTTAGACCAGCTGGGAGCCCTTCTTCACCCAGATTCGTTTATGCGAATCCATCGTTCAGCGATTGTCCAATTCAAACATATTAAAGAGCTAATCCCTTGGTTTAGCGGGCGTTACAAGCTGATTCTAACGGGTAGCCACGAAGTTATAGCCAGCCGGGAGCGATCGAAGGTGTTAAAAGACCGGCTCATGATCTAATCTACGCGCCACTAACGGGCAATCACGACGGTTTTGGTAAGCGTTTGATTTTCCGTTCTCGCTACGATGAAATAGGTGCCCGGCATTAAAGGGGTCCCGTTGGCCGTGGTTAGATCCCATCTCATTTGAAAGATGCCCCCCGTCTGTGCGGTCGATCCGTTACTAATTTCGCCGACCATGCGCCCGAGGACGTCAAACGCTTCGACGTGTAGCGAGGTCGCATTCGCCAGTTTCAATTCGACTGTAACGTACTTCGAAGCAGGATTTGGATAGGCACTTAGTGACAGCAAGGGCGACTCCGGTACATTTTCGGTGGCTGTGTTAATGGCCACCACATTTACTAGGTTCGATTCAATCCCTTCAATCGAGTTAGGAGTGACGCCCGTGACGGCGTAAAAATACCTCCCCCCTGCCGCCAGCGAAGCTGTATCGGTGTATTCGGGCTCCCAAGAAATGGCAATTAAATTGGCAGAGTCATTGGTCATGTCGAGCGAATTAGGAACACTAACGTCCGATCGCACACGATACACACCAAATTTGTTGGCATAGGCAAAACCGGTCAACGGTGGATCCCAACGCAGAAATACGTTACTCGCATTTTGCGTCGCTGTCAGATTGTCAGGACGATCGGGCGACCCTGTATCGGTGTACGTCATGAAAGGTGTGAACGCCTTCTGGGCATAAATACTACCTGTGAGAGCTGCCGTGAGCCCTAGGTTATCGGCAGATGGACTCAAATTGGCCGCTCGAAAGTGTATGCTGCCCTGAATGCCGGCCGTCGCTCGGCCAAAATCTATCTGAAGAGGAATTTCGGTTGCTTTGTATCGCGATTCTGGAGTGCTGAATGCGGCTTCCGTTCTGTAGACCGCTTGACCCGTATAAATGTGTCGACCATTTGATTTAGAGACCCACCAATCCGCCAACTTTCCGAAGTCCTGAGCGCCACCAAATACCCAATATAGCTGGGGGGCCATATAATCCACGGTCCCCTGCTCCAACCATGCCGTCGGGTCAGCAAAAATTACGTCATAGGACGAAAGGCCTACAATCCCTTGGGGAACACCGCTTTTCCATATGGCGAACGGGCTTACACCAAATTTTACCGATGGATTGGTCGTTCTGATTTTGGCTGCTACCGTCGATATAAATCGATTGATGTTGTCCCTTCGCCAATCAGGAAGCGTTAAATGCCCTCTGGGACTAGCCAAATACAGATTTTCATCTTCATTGGTAATGTTATACGATGGATATGGATAGAAATAATCATCAAAATGGATCCCATCTACCTTATACCTAGTGACTACATCGCGAACCACATCGGCTATGTAGTCGTGTATCTCCAAGATGCCCGGATTTAGGATGGATACGACATCGTCTTTTAACAAAGGATCAG
>CALEEY010000077.1 GCA_937877085.1 uncultured Bacteroidota bacterium | reverse complement strand
TATTATACGACCTCTCTTTTTCGATCCGTTATTACCCCCTTTGCATGGCCATAGAACAAAGCAGAATCAGAAACTTCTGCATTATAGCACATATCGATCACGGTAAGAGTACGCTTGCGGATCGCCTGCTTGAATTGACCGGGACCCTGAACAAGCGGCAATTACAAGCGCAAGTCCTCGATTCTATGGACCTCGAAAGAGAACGGGGTATTACCATTAAAAGCCATGCTATTCGGATGAGTTACAAGGCAGAAGATGGCGAATCGTATATACTCAACTTAATCGATACACCTGGGCATGTGGACTTTACCTATGAAGTCTCTCGAGCTTTGGAGGCTTGTGAAGGGGCTATCTTGGTCGTGGATGCTGCACAAGGGATAGAAGCCCAAACCATTTCCAACCTGCTTTTGGCAATGGAATTGAATTTAGAAATCATCCCCGTTCTAAATAAAGTCGATCTGCCCGGGGCCAATGTCGAACAAGTAGCTCAAACCATCGAGAATTTGATTGGCGAGCCGGCCGAAGAGATTGGCCGAATCAGTGCTAAGACAGGCTTGGGTGTTCATGAACTCTTAGAAACGATTGTCCGACGAATCCCCGCACCTTCTGGGGATCGTAGCGCACCACTCAAGGCCCTCATTTTTGATTCTATTTTTAACTCCTACCGTGGATCTATTGTATACGCTCGTGTCTTCGAGGGCACGCTTAAAAAGGGCGATGGCATCCTGTTTATGGCTACCGCAAAGAAGTGTGATGCCGAAGAAGTTGGCCATTTGCGACTAAGCATGGAACCGGTAGACACCCTGTATGCTGGGGAGGTAGGGTACATCATTGGATCGATTAAAGACGTAAAAGACACGCAGGTCGGGGACACCATTACTTCTCAATCCAATCCGACGGAGAAGGCCATCGAAGGTTTTAGAGAGTCCAAGCCCATGGTGTTTTCGGGGGTTTATCCGACCAATTCCGAGGAATTTGAAGATTTACGATCCTCGCTAGACAAATTGCGATTGAACGATGCCGCGTTAACATTCGAGCCAGAAACTTCAGTCGCGCTTGGATTTGGCTTCAGGGTGGGCTTTTTAGGACTTCTCCACATGGAGATTGTTCAAGAGCGCTTAGATCGGGAGTTCGGGTTGGACATCATCACAACTGTTCCAAACGTAAAGTACAATGTTCATTGTACGGACGATTCCTGGGTCACGGTTGAAAACCCCACCAACCTGCCACCATTGGGGCGTATTAAAGACATTCATGAGCCGTACGTAAAAGCTGAGATTATTACGCCGACCGAATACATCGGTAATCTGATGCAGCTTTGTCAAGAACGGCGAGGGACCTATATCAATACGCAGTATTTGGATACCGAACGAGTGAGTCTGGTGTACCATTTGCCCTTGGCAGAAATCGTTTTTGATTTTTACGACAAATTGAAAAGTATTAGTCGTGGATATGCCTCCCTGGACTACGACTATTTGGATTATCGGGTGAGTCATCTGGTCAAATTGGACGTAATGATCAATTCAGATCCAGTGGATGCCCTATCGACTATTGTCCATCGAGACAAGGCTTACGACATGGGCAAAAAGCTTGTCAAAAAGCTTCGCGAGCTCATTCCAAGGCAAATGTTTGACGTCGCGCTTCAGGCGGCCGTTGGAGCTCGCATTATTTCCCGGGAAACGGTCAAAGCCCTGAGGAAGGACGTAACGGCAAAATGTTATGGAGGCGATATTTCCCGGAAGCGAAAGCTGTTGGAGAAACAGAAAAAAGGGAAAAAACGAATGAAACAGGTTGGCAGCGTAGAGATACCACAAGAAGCGTTTTTGGCTGTCTTATCTATGGAAGATTAACGCAGATGCGCGCTTTGCAAAACTTCACTTGTTTGCGCTCTGGCTTAAAGGCCTCTTGGTTCTGTCTTTTCTCTTTTTTTTTCAGCTTAGTCCCCTTGTCGGCAGTGGCTCAGAGTCAAAGCACGTCTGATCTATTGACGTATTATATGCACGCCAGAACCCGACAAATTGCAGCGGATAGTGCACGCGGTGGACAGCTCACGTTGGAATACCGACCGCTTGCGTTCTTGGACACCAAGGCATTTTTGATAAGCTCCAAGCTTGAAGAGATGAGTTGGAATGCGCTCATGGCTTCGCTTCCTGAGCCTCTTGAAACCTTTACGGTCTCGTCTGTTAGGCTTATTTCCAAGTTGGAAGCGGTAGCCTACGATCAGTTGTTTGTAGAAGTCGACTGGGCGTTTGTCGGTAGTTCGTCTCGCTCCCCGGCGGATACCATGAAAACAGCCGATATTCGCGGAAGGCTTGAATTTCATTTCGGATCGCCTACGAAAACGTTAGCAGAGTCAGGATACCCTGATTCCCTTCGCCGGGAAGATATTGTTCAGTTTGAATATTGGTTTCTAGTCAATGGAACCATACCCGTCATCATATTAGACGTTAACGGACCTTGGGATCGGGGCATTGTTTTGGCGGCTGAAATGAAGTTCCGCACCAAGCTTGACAACATTAAATCGGCCATCATGGAGCAACTGATCAGCAAGCCCGACCGTAAGCAATTCATCGATTACTACTACAACTTTGATCAACGTTCGTGGTACGTAACGGGATTTGATGGAGCAACTTTTTTTAATAAGCGTATTCAACGCCCAAATCTGAGCATGGGAAGGCCTTCAACGTCGTACCTTTCAGATCGAAACACAGACAAATAGTACCGGAGTAGTAGTGGGAAAAAGCCGAGCCGACATTAGAAAGGAAGAAAGAGAGCGCAAGAAGTCTGAGCGCAAAACGAAAAGTGGTGCAGGGGAACCGACGGCTGCTCCTGCGAAGGGTAAAATACGCGAGTGGCTCGATGCTATGATCTTTGCCGTGGTGGTAATGGTCATTCTACGGACGCTTTTCTTTGACCTTTTCCGCATACCGACTCCCTCCATGGAGAAAAGTCTTCTGGTAGGGGACTATCTATTTGTGTCCAAGGTTCACTACGGCACGCGGACTCCCATGACGTTGGGTATTCCGTTCACCTCGATATACCTCAAAGGACTCACCTTTCCGTTTGGCCGAATCCCTGGTTTTTCAAAGGTAAAAAGGGGAGACGCTATCGTCTTTAATTGGCCAAAAGACGATGTTGATGTCATTGAGCGCAGAATGCACTACATAAAACGCGTAGTTGGTTTGCCTGGCGAAACAGTTTCTGTTGTTAACAAGACCGTAATTGTTGATGGTGAGAGCCAAAAAATGATGGACACCATGCAACAGTACTGGCTAGTTTATAAGACTGATCCCAGAGTCCAGCTCAATCGATCAGCGCTGGAAGAGCTTGGCATTAATGACGTAATTCAAGGTCAGGACCAGAGTGTAGTGCAGTTGGTAGCGACTCCCCAGGCGGCAGAAGTCATTGCTACGTGGCCTTGGGTAGACCGGGTGGAAGCAGCCGTAGCTCCGTTGAACTCGGTATACGATCAGGCTATGTACCCTCCAGGTCGCGGATGGACACCCGATAATTTTGGTGAATTAACCATCCCGAAAGAAGGCGTAACGGTTGAATTAACCCCTAAGAGTTGGGAGGAATATTTCGTCGTTATCACGCGCTACGAAGGTCACACAGCCTCCGTTGCGGCCGACGGTGGATTCATTATTGATGGACAACCAGCCACGTCTTATACCTTTGAGCAGGACTATTTTTTCGTGATGGGAGATAACCGAGATAATTCAGAGGATAGTCGTTTTTGGGGATTTGTACCCATGGATCACGTGGTAGGAAAGGCCCTTATGGTGTATTTTTCTTGGGACAAAGACGCCATGTTGCCTCGGTTTGCGAGGTTATTCTCGGTTATCCATTAAGGCCGAAGTGGTGGCCATTCGCATGGCGCTCTCCAGTCGATATCCCAAAGATTAGCCTACATGCGGCGGATTCTGTCGAAGAATTGTTGCTGAGGGCCACCCGCAGGTACGTCAAAGGGATGTCCCGGCAAGTTTACCGGCAACAACTCTGGCGTTCGTCCCTTTTTGGAGAAGGTGGTAGGATTCCCCGGAGGATCGTTGCCAATAACCAATACTGTAGTTCCAGGCTTAGATATCGTGCCCATGCTCGATTTGAATCCTGATGCCCCCTTTTGCCATCCGTCCGCCCAGTTGTAAATCCAAATGGCATCATCATCCACCAGCCGAACACACCCATGACTCATGGGGCCGCCACTGGGGAAGGGATATTGATGGACGTGAATCCCTCGTTCTTCGACAAAGTTGAATAACCAATACATTTCCCAAGGTTCTCCTGGTGGGGAATGAGAGGACACACGGTATTCCGCTTTCCAGTTAAAGTTAAATCGGCCGTTTGGCGTGCGATGCTTGGCATCGCCGGTATTAACAATTCCCCAACGAGCCAAACGGCCGCTTTCATATGCCGCCCAAGCCTGAATCGATTTGTCGATGATGAACAGCTTGTCGAAAGCAAGTCCTCCCGCGTAGAATCTGGGAAACGGGGAGTAGGCACAGAAGTCTAGATCCCATTTATCCGGAACGACCAAGGTGTCTCCCACTTGCATTTGATCCATCAGCTTCCTGTTTAACAAAGCAACCAAGAGCGCCCGATTGCGTCCTTTTTTTACATCACCTTCTCCTATCACCTTATAAAAGGTTGTTCGCGCCAAAACGCTATTGTTTCGAGAACTGTAAAGGACCTTATAGTCGTAATTAACCACTGGGAGTCGTTCTAACTCCGGCGTGCATTCGTGCATTAATTCCGCCAATTCTCCTTGATTAAGGTAGAACTGAGCCTTAGCTGGAATGGCCGTTAAAAGACCAGCGAAAAAAAGCGTTAAATACAGGATCCTATTCATAGCAGATCGAATTGAGTTGAGTATTAAAATGAGTTACTGAGCCGTACAGCCTTCTTTTTTCAAGCGACTAATCATTTCGTTACTGCCCATTACGATAAGGGTATCATTTGGTTTTATCTGTTGGCCCGGATCTGGATTGAACGTCAGGTTGAGCGTCGCACCATCCATA
>CALEEY010000076.1 GCA_937877085.1 uncultured Bacteroidota bacterium | reverse complement strand
GTGCGGGGACTTTTGCGTTTTAGCTACCAATCCGAGAGGAATTCAACCCCCTTTCCGTCCTCTTTTTTGTGCCAGAACTGTTATGGTCTATTTAAATAGTCCAATTGTTTGTATTGTATACTATTATATTTGTACGTATATTATATTATTCGTTCTATTTTAATAGGTCGTAAATACTATGAATCGGCTCGAGAAACTAAGAATAAGGCAATTAGACGATACCCTTAATGACCTGAGGGGGCTTGGTCAGTGTTCAGCACCCGAACAAGGTTGGGTAAGGACTATTCGACAAGCACTCGGTATGTCCATTAGACAATTGGCCGTTCGAACCGAGCTGTCCAAAACAAGCGTAGCGAGTATCGAATCTTCTGAAGCAAAAGGAACGGTCCAACTAGATTCCCTCAACAAACTTGCCGAAGGTTTAAACTGCCGATTAGTCTATGCGCTCGTGCCAAAAACATCGCTGGGTCAGGTTTTGTCGGATCAGGCCGTTGCCAAGGCGACTATTCTCGTTGATCAAGTATCTGATTCAATGGACCTAGAAATGCAGGGGGTTTCTGACACAGAGAAAAAGCGTCAGGTCTTAGAAATGGCCGAGGAGATGCTGCGTTCGCCCGGAAGAGGATTTTGGAATGTTTGACAACGATCCAGACGGTGCAACGCCCATTGATCTTGAGGAAGCTGCAGATTTATTGCCGCAGCATATACAGACTCGGGATCAACTCAATACCTGGGAGCAAGAGAACATTCTTTTTGCCGCAAAATGGTCACTCACAGTGCGTGATTCCATTGTAAATGATTCCAAGCTGAGAGAACTCCATCTTCGAATGTTTGATCGAACGTGGAAATGGGCTGGATTGTACAGAAAGTCGGATAAAAATATTGGCGTTCCTTGGGCTACTATTTCAACGGAAGTACGAATTCTAATGCAAGACGCTAAGTATTGGATAGAAAACAAAACATATTCTGTTGATGAAGCGGCCGCTAGATTGCATCATCGTTTGGTCCTCATTCACCCTTTTCCCAACGGAAATGGACGCCATTCTAGACTGTGGGCTGACACGATCCTTCGACAAAACAATAGGCCACCGTTCAAATGGAAAAATACCGATCTTGACCACAAGACCAGTGCCAGACAAGCGTACATTTCAGCGCTACGAGCCGCTGACCTAAATGACTACTCCCTTCTTCTAGAGCTCCTATTGACCGGAAGACCTCCAGTTCAGTAACCGAAATCTTGATAGCATTGTCTGCTATCAAGATTTACGTCGACAACTTTACCGTATCCACGTATTGTTCGACCTATCGTCGTCAGGGTATCGCTGCCTAGGATCCAGAGTCAGGCGGATAACTTGGCGAGGATCTAGAAGATTGTACGTGAACCGGGGCCCTTGATTCCACATTTCTACCGGAAAGTTAAGCGTGGTGTGGGTACCATCTTCGAAATCGATTTTCATCTCAACCGGCATAACCATCGCTTCGTTGTTAGCGAGAATAATCTCACTCCTCCCTTCTGAGCTGACACCAGATACTGAAACCACCGCCTGATCCAGTCTTGCGGCAGTCATTACCCACTGCCTCCAATAGAAATCGAGATCCATGCCCGAGGCATCTTTCATGAAGCGGAAAAAATCAGTGGGCGTCGGGTGTTTGTTTGCCCAGGCCTCGATGTAGCCTCTGAACGCAAAATCGAACCGTTCGGGTCCAAGCACTTCGTGCCTTAGAAGCTGGAGCATGAGGGCCGGCTTTTGGTAGGCCGTCCAGAACAGATTCGATTGCTCGGCAGCTCTCAAAATCATCGGTTGCTCTTCTGAGGCAATTGCATTTTCTGCGTAGATCGCAAGCGGATTCCACTCGATTGATTTACCGTAATCCGTTCCTTCAAAATATCGTGCGGCGCCCTCTAGATCGATGAATGTGTTAAATCCTTCATCCATCCAGGGGTAGAATCGTTCGTTAGACCCTACCAGCATTGGAAACCACTCGTGTCCAAACTCGTGTGCCACAACCCAGTGCAGGTCTTCCGGGGCATCCATGGCGGGCACAAAAGTGAGCATCGGATACTCCATTCCTTCAATCGGTCCTTCGATGGTCGTAGCATGTGAATACGGATAGGGGTACCACTGCTCGCTGAAGTATTTGATGGACTCGCGCGCCATCAAAATGGCCTCTTCCCAGTTAGCGGCTCCGTCCCGGTAAAGCGCTTCGATCCGGACGCCCTCCCAACTCGTTGCATCCCAGCGGAAGTCAGGGCTCGCGGCAAAGGCAAAATCCCGAACGGTCTCTGCGGTGAAGCGCCAGTCTAGCGTGCCGCTGGACGCGCCGGGCGCTGTGGATAATGGCCGCGTTTTAGACGGATCGCCTGCTTCTGATTGAGTGATGATGGCAACCGGGGCAGATTCCGTCATAGCGCGTTGCAGGCGTCGACGCTGATCACCCGTCAGAACCTCGTCCGGATTCTGTAGATCGCCCGTCGCAGCGACGATGTATTCCGAAGGCAGCGTAAGGGTCACATCATAGTCCCCATACTCCAGATAAAATTCGCCGGCTCCGATGTAGGGCTCCGAATTCCAACCCCGTACATCGTCATATACGGCCAGTCGCGGAAACCACTGCGCCATTTCATAAAGCGTCCCGTCTCGACCCATTCGGGCGAGCCCGTAAGGCGGTATAGTAAAGCGCCAAGCGATCTCAAATGTGATTTCGCCGCCGGAAGCAAGGGGCTCCTCAAGGTCGATTCGCATCGTGGTGCCGAAAATAGTGTACCTCAGATTCTGCCCCCCGAGGGTCACACTTTCGAGCGTATGACCGCCAATAAATCCTTGACACGAAAAGTCAAAAATGGCACCAAGGAACACCAGAGGAGGTTGTTTTAGACTGTTGCTGACACTATTCGCCTGACATGCATTTTGCTCTAGATGCAGCCAAAAATAAGACAGGTCGTCGGGAGAGTGGTTGACATACCGAATAGATTCTCGGCCAATGAGCTCTTGATTTTCCGGATTCAGTGTAGCGTGAATCACGTAGTCGACCTCCTGTTGCCAAAATCCATTTCCAGGCCTTCCGGACGCGTTTCTCACCGAATTAGGCGCACGAAGATCAAGCGTTCGGAACGGACTCTCGGAGTACGCGCCCCCGTCGGTTGATTGAGCCAACACCTCGGATCGAGGTGATAACGACAGCAACATTACAGACGTCGTAAGAACGGCGAGAATATTCCTGAAGAAATGGAGTGAGCGGGTGCTTGGGAGCATTTTAATGTGCCTTCCGACTAGTTGGTCAATAAGAAGTGGGTCAATAAGAAGTGGGCCACTTGAAAGTGGACGACCTCATGGTCACGTCGGTATGCTATTAAAATCTCACGTCAATTGATAATTTTTTGCAGACCTTTTGAAACGAGACGCCATTCAACAAGTCAAGATAGAAAACAGCTGAACCCAAACACCATCAGCAAGAGCAGGATTGCACTTTCGCCCTGATGAATTACCTTACGCTTAATTCAAAATTATTCAGTCTCCCACCATGAAACCACTTTTCGCCACCGTGCTCGCCCTGATCATCGTTTCTGGATGCAGTGGCAATGGGCAAGTTGAAGAACCAGCAAGGCGTCCGAATGTGGTGATGATCATGATCGACGACCTGGGGTGGACGGATTTACATATCCAGGGAAACGAGAAATTAGAAACGCCGATGTTGGATCACTTCGCATCCCAAGGCATGCGTTTTACGGATAGTTATGCGGCCGCTCCGGTTTGCTCGCCGACGCGTGCTGCGATTATGACCGGCATGTCGCCCGCCAGACTAGCCATCACCAACCACGTGTCGGGGAATCAGGACCGATTTCAGCCAGCCGGAGCCACGCTCAGGGCCGCTGAAATGATCAATTATCTCGATCTGGACTATGTGACGCTTGCCGAAAAACTCAAGGAAGGCGGATACACGACAGGCTTTTTTGGAAAGTGGCATCTTTCTGGTCTCGACGGTGATTTGGATAAGGATGAACCGAGCCGGAGGCCGCAACATCAAGGGTTCGATGTCAACGTGGGCGGACTGAGCTTCGGGGGCCCACCCAGTTTCTTTGACCCCTACCGCAACCCAGAAATAAAGGACCGGAAAGAGGGTGAGTACCTGCCATTTCGGCTGGCCGATGAAGCAATGGGGTTCATTGAAGAGCATCAGGATGAGCCATTTTTCGTCGCGCTTTGGCCGTACACGGTCCACTGGCCGATGCAAGCCCCTAAGGACCTAGTGGACAAGTACGCCAATCGCCCTGGATTCGAAGATTATGGCGATGGCATCGAGTCGAGCACTCGGTACGCTGCGATGATCGAAGCAATGGACGACGCCATAGGTCGGGTGCTGGCAAAGCTGGACGAATTGAATCTTGCCGAAGAAACCTTGGTCATTTTCACCTCCGACAATGGTGGGTACGGCGGTGTGACCGACCTCGCACCGCTTCACGGCGTAAAGGGGCATCTTTACGAAGGTGGAATCAGGGTACCCCTTTTCGTGAGATGGACGGGACAGATCGAGGCCGGAGTGGTGTCCGGGGAACCGGTTATCAGTACGGACTTCTTTGCCACTATCCTTGATGTCGCAGGGCTCGAACCTACGCCTGGCGTACCGCTAGATGGCGAAAGCATCCTTCCTGTCCTTCGCCACACGGGAGAGATGGAAAGGGAAGCCATTTACTTCCACTATCCTAACTACGCTTTTCATGGTGAAAACCGGCTGGGAAGCGCCATTCGGCAGGGCGACTACAAGCTCATTCATTTTTACGACAAAGACGAGGTGGAGCTCTATGACGTCGTCAACGATTTGTCTGAAACGACCAACCTTGCGGGAGAAATGCCTGAAAGAGCCGCCGAAATGAAAGCAAACCTCCAAGCGTGGCTTACAGCGTCGGGGGCGAAGATGCCAAGGACGCTTGAGGGCGGCGATTAAGGGTGGCAATTAAGGGCACCGGTTGAGGGCTCTTGAGGGCACCTGAGGGCGCCGGGGGCCACTACTTCATTTTCCAGGTGTCCCAATACGGACTGTCATCCTTAATTTCAGTCCAAAATGAACGCATCTGTCCGCTCATGTGGGCCAGGCGTTCGGGCTCCTTGGTGGAAAGATCAACGGCTTGAGCCGGGTCTGTCGAAAGATTAAAAAGGGTGAATCGGTCTAGCTCGCTGGTTTTCAGCCAATCCATGATGAGCTGATCCGGGTCTTTCGTCGGAAGCCACGCGAGAAGAGTGTAGTCCCCGTCGCGCATGGCCATGTGCGGCATGCGGTAATA
>CALEEY010000075.1 GCA_937877085.1 uncultured Bacteroidota bacterium | reverse complement strand
CCAACGGATACCCTCTCATATACACAATATCCTTTCCAAAGAAGGAATAGAATCCTTGCGTTTCAAACGGTGATCCACCTACGATGAAGCGTTCAAATGCCACCTCTCTATTGTCCAAAGAGCCGATGTAGCCATAATCCGCTGCAAATCCAAAAGAAATCTTGTTTGAAAGAGGTGTGTTCCACGAATTGGAGAGCCTCCATTTATGATATTGAATCAGGTCTCCAATAGGAGGCGCAATTTCAACAGAAAATGAAAACTTCGAACCGATGCTAGGGAATAATGGATGATTGGTATTATTTCGAGTTAAGGCCTCCCGAAACGTGATTTGTTGGCTTACCCCAAAAGGTAGCGTCGAAATCCAATCCTTATTGTTGTAAAACTGATACCCGACGGTTGAGGAGAAACTAAACCAAGGATCCGGTTTTTTCAGGCGCTGCTCAAAGAAAACGCTTTGAGAAAACGTCAAAAGCTCCCCTCCTCGGTCATCCAGCACGGCAAGGCCTGAAATCCGGGAAAAAGAGGTTGAAAATCCGACAGGTCGAGGTTTACCCTTGAACCAAGGCTCTGTGTACGAAAGCGAATACTGTTGATATCGACGGCCGTTCGTTTGAATACCCACTGATAGCCGTTGACCATCTCCAGCAGGCAACGGCTTCCATGCATCGCCCTTAAGTAGATTCTGAGCAGAAAAGTTGTTGAAATTAAATCGTAGCTGAAGAATCAATCCGAATCTCCCCCACGTGCCGGACAGTTCGAGCTGATCGGTACCCGTTTCTTCCAGATTATACTTCAAATCAACGGTCTTTGACTCTTCCTGAATATCAATGCCGGGACCACCCGCGAGCGACTCTTGGGTGAAATAGTTCAGCTGCATGAGCCTTCTAATCGATTCTTGAATCTGGCTTCGGCTAAACGTATTCCCTGGAATAGTCGTCAATTCACGACGAACCACATGGTCATTGGTTTTGACGTTTCCGGCAATTTCAACCGTCCCTATTTCGTAAACGTCACCTTCAAAGACTTCAAAATTGAGGTCTAGACTATCTCCATGTACGGTAATTTCAGGCTGTACCCCAAAACGCATATACCCAGAATTGTAATACAAACTCGAAACGTCATTGTCCTTTCCAGAACCGTAGAGGTTTTCCTGGAGTTGTTTGGCGTTATAGGTTTGCCCTTTTACAAAACCAAGTCGCTGATTTAACATGTCTTCTGGGAAAAGGGTATTCCCTTCCCAGGTAATATTCCTGATGTGGTACTGCGGACCCTCCCGCACCTCAATGTCAATGGCGATGGACGGATTTCCAGATTCCGCGCCAACTACGTAGACAGAGTCGCTAACCACCTCAGCATCGTAATATCCTTTTTCATTATAACGTTCGAGGACCCGAGCCATGTCCTTATCGTACTCGGCTTGGTCCAACTTGCCGCTTCGCCAGAATTTCCACCCAACTTTGGGTTTCGTTTTCATGGCTTTAATGATTTCGGAGTCGTCTAATCCCTCGTTGCCTACCACCGTTATTTCACGAACGCGGGCTTTCTTTCCACGATCAATCTGAAACTCTAACGAAACCGTATTGTCTTCGTGATTTTCGCGTTTCACTTCCACCGAAGTAAGAGGATATCCCTTTTTCGCGTAAAACTCCTTCACTACTTGTACGGATCTGGCAATCGAATTTTCATGCATTGGCCCCCGCGTGACCAATGGAACTTCTTTTTGGAGATCTTTTGCGTTTCCTTTTTTGACCCCAGTGAATGTGTATTCCCTGAGTTTTGGAACTTCGCGCACCTTTATGACCAGATAGATGCCGTTACCTACTCTTCTTTCCTGGAGAATTTGAACGTCTTCATAGGTGCTCAGCCGATAGATCGAGCGAATGGCATCTCCAAGGACGGGATCGCCAGGCAGCGTAAGCTTCTGACCAATCGTTAGTCGCGAAGACTGCTGAATAAAACTGTTTGTGTACTCGTCTGAGGTTCCTTCTACGGAGATCCCAAGAATTTCGACGATTTCGGGCGCTCCTAAGGGCCCTCTACTCTCCGCCGCATTGGGAGGCGGTGTTTGAGCAGCTATTTCGCCGACAAAATTCAGTAAACACAAAAATATAAATAAGGCTCTAAAGCTCATAAAAAGTCTTTTTAGACATGAAGCGGCGAAAATAATCTCCACCGGAGCGAATGAACGGCTACACGGTGGATGGTGTTTCCTTTTGCTAAGGCCAATAGATCATACCCTGCTAACGAAGGGTTTTCAGTTTTATTGCATTCGAAGCATGGTTAGATGGGTTCCTGGACCCGGCCGAATCGGCGTTCGCGGTCTTGAAAGTCCTTAATAGCACTGACCAGATGGGGTTGGCGAAAGTCTGGCCAGTATACCCCTGAGAAATAGAGTTCGGAATAAGCTATCTGCCAAAGTAAAAAATTAGATACCCGCGTTTCGCCTCCCGTTCTGATTAACAAATCAGGGTCGGGCAAAAAAGAGGACGACATGTGAGAGGTGAGAACGCTTTCATTGATATCTGAAACTTGCATATTTCCGCTGACTAGCTCCTCTCCCATAGATTTAATCGCATCGATCAATTCCCATCTCCCGCTATAGGACAAAGCCAGCGTCAGCGTCATCCGACTATTCCCAGACGTTTCGTCTATTAGCTCCAGCAGTTCCTTTTGGCACGCCACGGGAAGTGCGTAAACGTCGCCGATGGTTCGGAGTCTTATGTCGTTCTTACGAAACGTTTCGGCTTCTTTTCTCAAGGCGCGAATCAACAAATGCATCAACGCATCCACTTCCAACGCAGGCCTGTTCCAATTTTCAGTCGAAAACGTATACAAAGTTAAAAACTTCACCCCTAATTGGGCGCACGACTCAGTAATATCTCGGACGGAATGAACACCCTGTTTGTGTCCATAAACGCGGTTCTTACCGCGCTGTTTAGCCCAACGGCCGTTGCCATCCATAATGACGGCAATATGTTCCGGTAATGGGCCTCTATCTTTCAACTCGACCAACTCCGGACGAAGTTTGGACGGACTCAAAGCTTGAGAAAATCGTTAAATATGACAAAAACCATAAAGGCAAGTAGGACAAACATACCCACCTGCTGAAGCGCCATGCGGAGCTTAAGAGAGGGTTCTTTGCGGACAATCGCTTCGTAGAGCAAAAAGACCAAGTGGCCGCCATCCAGCGCTGGGATGGGCAGAATATTTATGATGGCGAGGGTAATCGATAACATGGCCACGATATTCCAAAAGAAAGGCGCTCCCATATCTGCCGCCTCCTTGGTGACCTTGGCTATCATGACCGGGCCCCCAATATTTTGTCGAAAATTGTCCTGCCCCACAAAGATTCGTTTTAGACTCGATGCCACAAGCCGTGTCTGCAGCCAAGTTTCCGACACACCAACACCGATCGACTGAAAAAACCCATATTCCTCTGTATGAAAAACCTGAGTGATACCAATCAAATACTTCCCGGTTGAACCCTTGGCCGCCAATTGGACATCGTACGTCGTGCCCCCAATGGATTGAAGGGAATCTGCGACCACCGTCAAAGCGCTAGAGACGGGCTGCGTCACAGAGTCGGGCCTAAAAAATCGGAGGTTCATCTCCTGACCTTCGGCCGCTTGGATATAACCAGTTAAATCCTTGTAAAAGGTCACCATTGAATCCCCAATGGCCATCAATCGATCTCCGGCAACGAGGCCTGCTAATGCTGCGGGAGAATCTGGATTTACGTATCCAACGATAGGCGGATCAAATTCGACGCCAAATCCCCCCTTATTCTGATTGAGCTGCGTCATGATGTCAGATGGCCCTTCAAAACGAAAGTTGGCACCTTCGCGCTCCACGTCAATGGTCATAGGATCGGCGAGCAATAGCTCTTGAACTCCGCCTAAGCCTGCGATGGGATCAATTGGTTTCCCGTTCACTGCGACAATCATATCTCCTGTACGAAGACCCATGGTATAGGCAACCGAGGATTCCTCAACTTTTACACCGCCAATGGCTGGCTTATACGATTTGCCATATATCGCGGTTAGCGAAATAAATATGATCGCTGCCAGAATAATGTTGAACATCACCCCACCAACCATGACTAACATGCGCTGCCAAACAGGCTTGGCTCTGAATTCCCAGGGTTGGACTTCTTCGGTTAGGTGTTCGGTATCCATACTTTCGTCAACCATTCCGACGATTTTTACATACCCACCTAGCGGAAGTAATCCCAAAACGTATTCGGTTTCCCCAATTTTCTTACCAATAATCTTTGGAGGGAATCCGACCGAAAACTTATCAACTCGCATGCCAAAAAGCCGAGCAAACAGAAAATGGCCCATCTCATGTACCAGCACGAGTATCATGATAGCCAGTAAAACCCAGCCTACGTATGGGAGAAAATTAAGTATTGTATCCATTTATCGCGCTTAACAGGGATTCTATCTAATCGATCGTCACAAACCAAAGTATTAAGGCGCTCTAATGGCTAGTCGTACCTGCTAGTTCCTCTGCCAAGCGCCTTGCCCGCTTATCGACATCCATTCTGGCATCGATAGAGTATTCGTGACTTTCAATTCCACGATTCATAACGGCCTTCACCAACGAGGGAATGGCTTGGTACGAAATCTTGTTTTTCAAAAATAGATCGACCGCTACTTCGTTACTCGCATTCAAGACAGCTGGCATACCGCCACCAACTTTGAGGGCCTCAAACGCGAGCGCTAGTCCGGGGTACCGCATAGGGTCAGGAGTCGAAAATGTCAATTGATGATTGTCCTTCCAAGAAACGACCGGATGGGAAGATGGCCACCTGGCTGGCGAGGAGAGGGCAAACTGAATAGGAACCTTCATGTCTGGTGGTCCCATCTGAGCTTTGGAGGAACCATCCACAAACTCGACCATGGAGTGAACGATAGACTGAGGATGAATGACGACCTCAATTTTTTCCACGGGGAGCTTAAAAAGCCATCTCGCTTCAATCACTTCAAGCCCCTTATTCATCATGGTCGCAGAATCAATCGTTATTTTGGGCCCCATGGTCCAATTTGGGTGAGAAAGTGCTTCCGATAGAGAGATGGAGCCAAAAGAATGCAACGGTCTTTCTCTGAAAGGTCCACCCGAAGCCGTGAGAATGAGTTTGGACACATCGGAGGTACGCTCCCCTAGCAGGCATTGATAAATGGCTGAATGCTCACTGTCCACGGGGACAATCTCAGCATGGAAAGCATCTACAAGGTCGCCGATTAAGTCCCCAGCAATGACCATGGTTTCTTTATTGGCCAAAGCAATGCGACACCCTGTTTTTATGGCGGCTACCGTGGACAATAATCCAATTGATCCGACCAGAGCTGTGACCACCACGTCCACACGATCCCATGTGGCGGCCCTAATTAAGGCATCCTCTCCCACGAATACCGGACAGGCGAATCGCCCCCCAGCACCTTTCCCCGCCTCTTCTGACCCAATGACCACACATTCTGGCTTAAATTCAGCGGCCTGTTGCTCAAGTAGTGCTACGTTTTTACCTGCTGTAAGGGCTACCACATCGATTCGGTCGGGAAACTGGCGCGCAATTTCTAACGTCTGGGTTCCAATGGACCCTGTCGATCCGAGAATGGCTACACGGATTTTTTCTGTCGGGGAAATCATTCGTCGGTTGGGGCCGTCATTGGTTTGATCGCTCATTTGCTCGTTTGCTCGATTGGTCAGTTGCTCGGATTCAGCAGATTCTCTCGGTTTAGGCTGGATTCACGTATTAACAGGTGTACCTGAAACTTACGGGGTGCACCCGCGATATTAAAGCGCTCTTAAGGGAAAGTACAGAACGATCTTTCAAAGTGGACCTTAATAGGCTCTAGCCTAGTTAGTTATCTCATGAATATTAAAAGTTGGACTGTGGGATGCGTTTTAGGATTCACTTTGGGAGTCCTTTTTTGCCTTCCAGCACAAGCTCAGTCGGTAGACAGTTCCCAGGTAGGGCGTTTTCAGCTCGCAGAGTCGTTTATGAGAGCGGCTCAGTATCAACGAGCAATTGCCCTTTTGGAAGGCCTGTATAATGACAGCCCGCAGACGCACGTGTTCTTTGAGCGCCTACGTGAGGCCTACGAAAGCGTCAAACGCTACGATGCCGCGATAGACCTCGTAAATAAGAAGATCTCCCAAGAGTCATCCCCAACCATTTATGTAGCCGATAAGGCCCGCCTTCAGTTTTTAAAGGGCGACGAAGCAACCGCACGGCAGACTTGGAAATCCGCCATTGACTCCAATCCAAGCTCATCGTCGGTCTATCTGTTGGTGTATCGTTCCTTGATGCAGGTTCGTCTTTTTGATTTCTCAATTGAAATACTTGAGGCCGGCCGAACGTTCTTGGGCAACAAAGCTTTGTTCCAGACCGATTTAGCCCAGTTATATAATCTGACTTCTCAACATGACAAAGCAGCTGTTGAGTATTTGGACCTCCTCAATGTCAATCAAAACCAACTGAATTACGTTCGCAGCCAAATGGGACCGTTCCTGACGACCCCTGAGTCTCGTGAAAAAAGCATTGCAATCGTTCAAGCGGGAGTCGCTGCTGAACCCCTAAATCGGGCTTACAGAGAGTTTTTAGCATGGTTACTAGTAGAAAATGATCAATTTCGACCAGCTTTGGATGTCTACCGCGCCATTGACCGTTTAGAACGTGAAGAGGGCAAAATGCTATTCGCTTTTGCGGGTGTCGCTAGCGATGGAGGGGCATATGACGTAGCCTTAGAAGCCTATGACGAGGTCTTGCGTCGGTATCCTCTCGGCCCGTCAGCCGCCGATGCCTTGCGCGGACTGGGCCTTATGCAAGAAAAATGGGCGGAAACCTTAGGCGAAACCGTATTTGACGAATCTGGAAAAAGGCTAGCCCGCAACCATTTTGATGAGGCACTGGATACGTATCAGCGATTTTTGATTGATTATCCTCAGCATCCAATGTTCCCAGATGTGTTGCGGCGCATAGGTTTACTTCATCAGGATGTGTTTTACGATTATACATCAGCCTATACCGTTCTAACTGAAGTCATTGGTCGATACCCCCAAACGGTAGTTGCAGATGAAGCTGCTTACGATCTTGGACGATTAGCGGTCATGGAAAACAGACTGGAGGACGCCAAGCTGGAATTTTCTAGGCTGCTTACCCGTCTTAGGACAGGCGAATTGGCCGACTTGTCTCGATATGAACTCGCGATGCTCCATTTCTATAAGGGAGAATTTGAAACCGCTCAGGGATTTACCGAGGCGATGCAAGAAAACACGTCGACAGACGTGGCAAACGACGCTATTGCGATGAAAGTCATGCTGATTGAAAACCGAGGGCCCGATTCTCTTGACGTACCCTTAAGGGGATTTGCGCGCTCAAAATTACTTACTAGGCAACGGCAGTGGAGTACGGCCCTTCATCAGTTGGACGACCTGCTGGCTGAGTTTGGCTCCCACCCGTTAGCCGACGATATGCTATTCGACCGGGCGGAGCTTTTGAGCAAAACTGGACAACCAGAATTGGCCATCCAGGCCTATTTGGAGCTTCCGTTGTTGCACCCCGGCAGTTTTTTGGCCGATCGAAGTTTATTTGGCGCGGCTACGGTCCAATATCGGGTACTCGGAGATAACGCCGCCGCCATTGCTACCTTTGAGAGAATTCTGAGGGAGTATCCGGGGTCGTTATTAATTACAGCGGCACGAGAGCAAATAAGGCGATTGCGAGGGGACGAGGTATGATGACGAGGACACTTTGTGTTTTATTGCTCGGGTTAACGCTTTACGGCCGTGCCGAGGCTCAGGATGTTTTAATCCCTATGGACAACTCCCAGAGCGATCATTTGAAAGCTTACGGGGCGACTTTTTGGGCCTTAGAGCACAAAATTGACGTGGATTGGCTCCTAAACTACCGTGGCGGATCGTTCTTGGCCACTAAAACGCCGGAATTAGAAGCCGAGCTTCGAGTCCGAGGGGTTTCGTATGAATCATTAAGCGGTGCTCAGACCGCGTCCATCATTTCTTCGGTTGAGAGCGACGCCAGCAATACAAGTGTCGTGCGGCTGGAAAAACCGCCACGGATTGCGGTCTACGCCCCTCAACAAACGCTTCCGTGGGACGATGCAGTCCTTCTTGCGCTAACCTATGCTGAAGTCCCGTATGAAATGATTTATGACGACGATGTACTCGACGGGGCCCTTGAAGATTTTGACTGGGTACATTTGCACCACGAAGATTTTACGGGCCAATACGGCAAGTTTTTTAACTATCGATCAACGCCGTGGTACATCGAACAACAACGACAGGCTGAAATTGCGGCTCGAGGTCGTGGTTTCCGCAAAGTGAGCGAACTCAAGCTGCGAGTCGTTGAGATTATTAAGGAATACGTAGGGGGTGGTGGTTTCCTTTTTGCGATGTGTTCTGGCGCCGACACATTTGATATTGCGCTTGCCGCGCATGTGACCGACATCGTGCCGGTAGAATACGATGGCGATCCCATCGATCCGGATGCCATGTCACAGTTAGATTTTACAGAGACATTTGCATTTACTGACTTTCGTCCCATTTTCAACGCTCGTGAATACGAACATTCGGATATTGACTCGGGTCCGCCACCACCTCAGTTGAGAAACCCTGCCGTCGACTACTTTACCTTATTTGAGTTCAGTGCCAAATACGATCAGGTACCGACCATGCTGACTCAAAACCACGTCCCAACTATTAAAGGTTTTATAGGCCAGACCACTAATTTTATAAAGAAATTTGTGAAGCCCAATGTCGTCATTTTAGCCGAAGCTCCTGGTCGCGGCGAAGTTCGATACCTCAACGGTACGTTTGGAGAAGGCACGTTTACCTTTTATGGCGGCCACGACCCTGAGGACTACCAACACTTTGTGGGAGATGAACCGACCGACCTAAGCCTACACAAACACTCTCCCGGCTACCGGTTAATCTTGAATAACATCCTATTCCCGGCCGCCAAGAAAAAGAAACAGAAAACATAAATGAGCACCGATCAGGGAAAACCCGTCTCCCATTCCCATACCATAATGAGTGAATTGGTATTGCCAAACGATACGAATGGTCTTGGCAATCTAATGGGTGGCCGTCTTCTTCATTGGATGGATATTTGCGCTGCGATCTCCTCTCAACGGCACTCAGGAGGCGTGTGCGTGACCGCTTCGGTAGATAATGTGGAATTCCATTCCCCTATCCATCAATCGGAGATTGTGACGCTTCAAAGCCAGGTTAATAGAGCATTTCGAACGTCCATGGAGATCGAAATAAATGTTGATGCTGAAAATCCTCGAACAGGCCAAAAAAGACGCTGTAACAGTGCCTTTTTTACCTTTGTAGCCATTGGACCTGATGGAAAGCCCACTCCTGTTCCTGCCATTATTCCACAATCCGACACTGAGTTTGAGCGGTTTGAACAAGCCTTGAGACGCCGTGAATTCAGATTGTATATGGCGGGCCGGTTGACTCCTGAACAAATTGTCGATTTTCAGGCCTATCTCACTTCAGTCAGAAATTCCCATTTAACTGAATAATATGGCCAAGAAAGGCTGCGTGACTGCCGTCATCGTGTTGGGAGTTGCAATTCTTGTTCTTTCTCCCGTATCGGTAGTAGCGCAAACGGTGGAGATTAAACCTCACAGGCAGTACAGTGTGGGCGTTTTAGTAGGCCGCATAAGCGGTTTGACCGCTAAAATAAGATATTTGGATCTCGAAGAGCGCTTACTCCAGACCACGCCTAGCGTGGACGTAAATCTTACCACTAATTTTGACGATAACGTGCTTTGGTCAGCCCACGTTTTGAGAGAAGGGTTCATTCAAGATTCCCCTCTCAAGTTGTTCATTGGCCCTGGACTAACAGCTGGATGGAGGGATCAGGATCCGTTCTGGGGGATTTCGGGTACCGTTGGAGTGTCGTTTAAAAAAGGACCCTATGAAATATTCCTCCAGGGAATGCCCAGACTTTATCTCATGCCAAATATGGATGGCCGAATGGAAGCTGCTACGGGTATCCGGATTGATTTTTGAAACCGTGATGGAGGAACGCCGTTACCCGGCTTTCTCTTTCCCAATTATCACAATTTCTTGTTGTTTCAGCGAGTACTAATAACCGGTGCCAATGGCTTGCTAGGCCAGCACCTTGTTCGACTTATGGGTCGCCATCCCGAGTATGACCTACTCGCGACCGGGCGCGATGAGACGCCGCGGTTTTCTGGCGGATCTTGTGGCTATATGCCCCTAGATGTTTCCGATTCGGAAGAAGTGTCCAGAATCTTTGTAGATTTTGCCCCAGATGTGGTAATCAATTGCGCCGCAATGACTCAGGTCGACGAATGCGAAAGTAAACGGGAAGCATGTTGGCAAGTGAATGCGCTGGCTGTCGAAACGTTGGCCAAATGTTGCCTTGCGCGAGGTACTCGCCTAGTTCAAGTCTCCACTGATTTTGTTTTCGACGGGCAAAGCGGACCCTATAAAGAATCGGCCCGACCTAGCCCTCTTTCCTATTATGGCCGCTCCAAACTGGCCGGCGAAAATTATGCCCGTGGAGCCGGAATGGACAAATGGTCGATTGTCCGGACGGTATTGGTGTACGGAGTTGCTGAAAATCTCCAGCGAAATAATTTTGTCTGGTGGCTAAGGGATCATTTGGAGGCTGGTAAATCGGTCAACATTGTGACCGATCAGTGGAGAACTCCTACGTATGCGGCGGACTTGGCCACAGGAATTGAAAAGATGGTCCGATTTTCTAAACAAGGTGTCTATCACATCTCAGGTAGGGAGTTTTTCTCTATTTATGAGTTTGCCCTCGAAATTGCCAAAACGTTGGACTTAGACTCCTCCTTGATTTTGCCTGCAGATGCCTCGTCATTTTCTCAGGCTGCCGTGCGGCCCTCCAGATCCGGATTTATTATCCTGAAGGCAGAATCTGAACTCGGGTACTCCCCTCACACGGTGCGTGATTCGATTTTGGAGATGGTAAAGGAAGAAGAACGCTCCCGTTTTTCCTCCTAAGCACCCTGCGCGAATCACGCGGTGGTCCTAGCGCACGAATCACACGTTTTTCTAAACGACCTTCGTCCCCTTCTGTATTAGTCTTCGTACCTTGAAAGCCCAACAAACCCTGCTTCTACATGCTTGATCTGCAATTCATTCGCGAAAACGCCGATACCGTAAGGAACGCTATCATCAATAAGGCAACCGGTTCTCCTACCTTGGTTGACAAAGTGCTTGAACTGGACGAGTTGTGGAGAAAAACCACCACCGAACTCCAAGAAGTGCAAACAGCCGCAAACGCAGAGGCCAAGAAAATAGGCGAATGGATGAAGCTTGGTCTTAAAGACCAGGCGCAGGCTGCCATCGCCGAGAGTGGAAGGCTCAAGGTTGCGTTGAAAGATTTGGAAGACAGCCAGCGAATAGCCGCGGAGTCGCTAGAAAACACGCTACTTGAAATTCCAAACGTTCCACATCCATCGGTCCCCTTAGGAAAGTTACCATCGGATAATGTGGTGGCATTCGAACACGGACCATTCCCCGCGTTTACCTTTGCCCCGTTACCCCATTGGGAGCTCCTTGAGCGGCACGATTTGGTTGATTTCGATCGTGGGTCCAAAGTGTCGGGCGCGGGTTTTCCGTTTTATAAGGGTGCTGGAGCGCGGTTCCAACGAGCCTTGATCAACTTCTTTCTAGATCAAGCGGTTGAAAATGGATATGTAGAAATGGGCGCTCCTTTAGTCGTAAACGAAGATTCCGCTCGGGGTACCGGCCAGTTGCCGGACAAAGAAGACCTGATGTATGAAGCCGTCAGAGACGGCCTATATCTTATTCCGACCGCTGAAGTCCCTGTTACGAATTACCACAGAGATGAAATCCTCTTAGAAAGTGATTTGCCCATCAAATACTGTGCTTATACGCCGTGTTTTCGACGAGAAGCTGGTTCCTATGGCAAAGACGTCCGGGGATTAAACAGACTTCATCAGTTTGACAAAATTGAATTGGTACACTTTGTACGGCCAGAGGATAGTTATCAGGCGCTGGAAGAGCTTCGTGCGCATGCCGAAGGGCTGCTTCAAAAGCTTGGACTTCCCTACAGAAGGCTATTAATGTGCACCGGCGATATGGGCTTTACCCAGTCTAAGAAATATGACTTAGAGGTTTGGAGCGCCGGGCAAGAGCGGTGGCTTGAAGTTTCATCGATCTCAAATTTTGAAACGTTTCAAGCCCGACGGATGAAAATAAGGTATCGCTCCAAAACCGATGCTAAACCACAAATCATCCATACGTTGAACGGAAGCGGCCTAGCGCTACCTAGAATCGTGGCAGCGTTGTTGGAAAACAATCAAAAGTCGGACGGCTCCATAGCCATTCCGGAAGCCCTGAGATCTTATTTCGGCTCAGACACACTCATTTCGGCGTAGACCTGGCTTTCGAGAATCGATTCAATGGAGGACAGATCCCCAGGGAATTGAGGGATATGGGCCGTGTTGATGGCTTTTCCTGTGCCCTTTGAGGATGGTGACGACTCGTGAATGTAAAACTCAGCGTTTGGCAAGGTATCGTTATACGCCCTGGCCACTTTAGCTGCTTTTAACATGCTTTCATCGGCATTTTCTCTCAGTTCGGCCTGCTGTTGGCGGATCCGCAGCTCCAAGAGATCAAATGCATGTTCAAAGTAAACCCGGTCCCTTTCGAGCGATTCGTCTTTGGACGATATTTGGGAATCGATTCGGGAAACCATCGCCGATAGGGCAAAAATAAATGTAGCGCTATCTGCTAGGCGGGCTTGGACCGCTTGACGGGTCACAATCTGTTCTTTATGCCACTTAGAGGCCATTTTGAACAAGTGCGCATGTTGCTGAATAAGCTTGGTCAACCGACGGGTGAATGGTTCTAATTCCTTGTTTTTAGGAGTGATGTCTGGCGCAGACGGTACGTATCCCAGAAATAGCTCAATGGCTAGAGGAATAGCTCTCTTTACTACGCGCGGGTTTATCGCGTTGGAAAGGACCCGCCCTAGGTTTTGCCCAAACGACTCATCCCCATCCCACGCAAATGCCTGCTGAATACCCATCATTTGCTCGGCAAGTTGTTTCCCTCCGTATCCAAATACGAATGGCTGCATCACTTCATTCGATCCCTCCACGATGCGATGAATGCGGCTATCACGCCAAAGTCTTTCCAACTCGTTTTCCGTCATATACCCTTCCCCACCCATGATCTCTAGGGCATCATCGACCACTTCCCACCCAATTTGGGAGCTGAAAACCTTTGTAATGGCCGTCTCTACCATGATATCGCTATCACCCCGATCTAACATTCCGGTCATCATGTAAAGAAGCGAATCCATGGCGTAGGAATAAGAATACATGCGTGCAATTCGCTGTTGCACCAGTTCAAATTCGGCCAGCGGGCGCTCAAATTGATAGCGAGTTTGAACCCATTTGGTCGCTTGGTCAGCGGCTCTTGCGGCGGCTCCAGCAATCCCAGCGGACAGCGTACATCTTCCGTAATTCAAACAGGTCAGCGCAACGATCAAGCCCCGGCCTTCTTTATGTAGGAGGTTTTCTTTAGGGACTCGAACATTGGTAAACCGGATCCGTGCTTGCCACGTGCCTCGTATTCCCGTTTTCGAACGATTTTTTTCAAAAATGTCAATGCCCTCCATATCCGGAGTGCAAATAAGTGCGGTGACCTTGTCCTTTCCGTCAATTTCTTGCTTCGTCATGACGGTATACATACCGCTCATGGCGCCCGAGGTACTCCATTTTTTCTCGCCGTTCAAAATGTAGTGGCTTCCATCTTCGCTCAATACACAACGGGTTTCCTGGCCGGCCGCATCTGAGCCCACTTGAGGCTCCGAAAGGCAAAATGCAGATAGATACTTCCGGGCTACTTTGGGAAGATATTCCTTCTTTTGGGCTTCGTTTCCGAAAAGCATGATGGCCTTACACCCTATCGATTGGTGGGCAGATACCATCACGGAGGTCGACCCACAGTAGGCTCCAATCATCGCGAGCACCCTGTTGTAGCTCGTTATTCCCAGTCCGAGTCCGCCATACTCTTCGGGAACCGTCATTCCCATCACGCCAAGGTCAAATAGTTTTTGAACGACCCATTCCGGAATGTATTGCTCTTGATCGATTTCGATAGATGGATGCTCATCTCTTAGATACTCTTCCAATACGACCAACAGAGCATTGCACTTGGCGCGCTCTTCTTTCGATTCCAATGGAAATGGAAAGATCAAATCGTTTCTAAAACGACCCCAAAACAAGTTTTTGGCAAATCCCATGGTCTCTGGTTCGGGCCCCATCATAACTTCGATGTCGGCGATCATTTTTCGGTCTTGAACAGAGACGTTTTTTAGTTTTAAAGAATCGATAGCCATAGTAGTCGGAGCCTTACTTGAAAGTCTTGGAAGGGTGCCTTTTGCACGATAATAAGGTATTTATCGCCTAAAAGGCAGGCGGTTCCACCGTCCAAAGGTCGAAAGCCCCTCTTTGGTGAACAGTGTTAACCTAGACGTGCATAAGACCCTCTCCCATCGGTATATTGGAGCACTTTTTCGACCTATCCACCTCTGATTAAAAAACTCGTGAATGTTACATTTCGGGATAAATTGTCTTCACTAAGGGCTCAGAAATCTTCCGTTCTGTGTGTCGGGCTCGATCCGGACCCAAAGAAAATCCCAAAACATTTGCTTTCTCAATACGCTCTCGAAGAGGCCGTCGAGCGTTTTTGTATCGCCATCGTTGAAGCCACATCCCCCTTTGCGGTCGCGTTTAAGATCAATTTCGCCTTCTTTGAAGCCCTAGGCGATCGGGGAATGTCTGTGATGCGAGCCGTTTTAGCATCCATTCCCAAAGATTCTATCACTATAGCGGATGCCAAGCGCGGCGATATCGGAAATTCTGCCCAGTTTTATGCTCAATCGGTGTTTGAAGATCTTGGCTTTGACAGCATTACCCTTAGTCCCTACATGGGAGAAGATTCTATAACTCCTTTTCTGGAATATCCGGGCACCTGTAGCTTTGTTCTGGCGAGGACCTCAAATCCAGGAGGAAACGACTTTCAACTGCTTAATGTGGGTACCGAAACGCTGTATCAACATGTTGCACAGTCGGTAACGCGTTGGGGAAGTGACAAGCCCGGCGATACCGGTTTTGTAGTTGGTGCAACGGATGTCAGTAGTCTAGCCCACCTGCGATTAACACTGCCAAATGCGCCTTTTTTAATACCTGGTGTAGGGTCGCAGGGCGGATCTGCAGCTGAAGTAATGAGCGCTGCGGGTTCAGGCCCTGTCCTTATCAACAGTAGTCGAGCCATTATATATGCCTCGAATTCTCCAGATTTTGCACTTTTCGCTGGAGAACAAGCTCAAATCACCCAAAATGACCTAGGATCATGATCGTTCGCATTGTTCAACTATCCATTATTCCATCCCAAGTCGAAGCCTTTACCAAATTGTATACGGCTTCTATGGAAATAATTCGAAGCTCCCCTGGTTGCTTAGAACTCTCACTTTTGGGAGATGTGGTGACTCCTAATTGCGTCACGACGCTTAGCAAATGGAAAGACTTGGAGGCTTTGGAGGCCTATCGCAGATCGGATTTTTTCCGTGCCACATGGGCCGATGCAAAACGGATGTTTGACGAGAAGGCAAGGGCCTACAGTTACACTGTAATCAGTACGACAAATTAAGCCCAAATCTCAGACTCCTTCCTGGCGCAGGTAAGCCCAGCTGTGGAAGTGTTAAGGCGTCAAAAATATTATCTGCTCCAGCAAATGCTTCCAAAAAGAGTCCATTGCGTTGGAAATAGAATGATTGAGACAATCTCATATTCAGCTCAAAAGAGGTTGGAAGGACCACAAATTCATTGTCCAGTCCCAGCCCGTAGGCCTTTCCAACGTAGGTCATGGTAGTCATAAACCGAGTAGATGACGTCAAGGCCAGTTCTCCGTTAACCGTCATTAACGCTTCCGGCTTCTCGGTCAGATGACCGGTGGTTTTTCCCTTTATTAGTCGGGGATGCATCCAGGTACCGTGCCCGTCCAAAGCTATTCGGTCGGTCAACCTCAGGGCTCCTGATAATTCAATGCCCGAAACGCTAGACCCATCCAGATTTATGCGCTGACGTTTGGTTTTACCGTCCACCACGACATTTCGTTGGTCAATCGTGTCTTTCGTCCGAACCACAAAGCCCGTGATTTGAACAGAAAAGGTCGAATTAGCTAAAACGTACCCGACTTCTGACATCCAAGATCTTTCGCTTTTTAGATCTTCGTTCAAGATATAACGATTTAGTGCCACCCCATAAAGCTCTCTAAGGGTAGGAAAACGTGGCTTACTACCGGCATTGACGAGGAGTTGGGAGTTATCTGACAGGCTAATGTTGGTTTCAAAATTTGCACTCCAAGCTGTGATTGGAGGATGACTTGGCTTGTCGTAGGTCGTTGGCGTCCGCATGCCATCCACAGAAGCACCCACAACCCATTTGCCGCCCAATGTATGAGGCCGTGACACCTCAGCTCCAACTGAATAAAGCACATTGCTGTACAACTGGGTGGGGCCCGGTACGGCGCCTGAAGGGCTTACCTCAACATCCACTTGATCATGGGTGGTACTGGATAGATACCCGATACCACGAAACGAAGTGTTTGCCCTCTTCCATTCCGCGACCGCCCTTAGGCCACCGGAAAGATCGAAATCCTTCTGTTTGACGGCTACCTGTTGAAAGCTTTCATCTTCAAATTGGTCAATTTCCTGCTGGAATCGAGAGGCCCATATCGTTGTAAATAAATGTACGGGCCAATTTTTTTTCACCGCATTAACAATGACCATTGAGTTGCGCCATACAGGGTAACGCCAGTACCTGACGCTTTCAACCGTTGGGTCGATATGCCCTTCTGGAGCAACTCCCTTTTCGGAAGACATGTGAAAAAGGGTCATTCCAACCGAACCCAACCCACCTTCTCGGTCCAACCGACCATATATCACCGAAGACTCTCGGTCCGTATTCGTTCGAATATTGCTTTTTTGACCGAATGGAAGGTCGGCGGAATCAGGGACTCGGAAACCGTCTGACTTGGTTAGGTTTCCTCCAATGAGTAAAGACGTATTCCTTTTTCTGCTCGCAGCCAAAACGCGAGTTTGCCAAGAGGCGGGATCTCCTAGTTGCAGGGTCCCTTCACGAATAACGGATTGCTGATTGATGGATCGACTATGCAAATTTATGGCTCCTCCCGACACATTAGGACCATAAGCAGAACTTACAGCTCCGCGCTCCAATGTCATGCCGCCCAGCACATTAGCCGGTATCATGCTCAGATCAATTCGATTGTCCCAGCCAATATTTAGCGGAGCCCCATCGAGAAAAATGGCCACCTGTCGTTCGCCCGCAGCGCGGATATAAACGAGCGTCTCGCCTCTCGAATTTGTCTGCAAATGCGCCGAAGGTAATTGGTTCAAAACGCCGGCAATGTCTGCTTTATCCTGTCGCGCGAGCGTTGAAAGGCGCACGCGAAATAGGCGTTGCGAATAGTCGGGGTTTCGGATTTCTCCCCTAACGACCATTTCCGGCAACGAGTATGATTCGAGCGAATCCGTTTCTACCTGGCCGAAGCACTCACCGCACAACATGCACCCCACGAATATGAATCCAACGAGCCTCCTAACCGACAATCTCAACATAAAACTTGAATTCCGTTCCAATCAGTTTAAAAACATCTATTAAGCCTAGGATAATGGCTCTCTAGTACACGTTATATAATAGTCCCGTCAGGAATGCTCGCGTTTTTGGGAACCACAACAATCCCATCTCGAATGTGATAGTTAGGACCATCTTTGTGGTCGAGACCTTCAGCATTCGTGATCACACAGTTCTTCCCAATACTAACGTTTCTGTCAATGATAGCTCTTTTGATAACGGTACCGTCTTCAATTCCAGGACGCTCTGGCCCTTCTACGGTCTCACGATCCTCCAAATTATGCCAACGGAAATAATCAGCTCCCATTAATATGGAGTCCTTTATGACGACGTTGTCGCCAATGTAGGACCGAATTCCAATCACAGAATTAGTAATCGAAGACCTTCCAATGACACTCGCTTCTCCAATAATGGCATGCTCGATATCGGCACTATTGATTTTTGCCGGCTGAAGCATTCTTGCATTGGTGTAAATCGGCATTTTAGGATCATACAAATCAAATGGCGGATTGTGACCCGCCAGCATCAAATTGGCATCGAAAAATGACCGAACCGTACA
>CALEEY010000074.1 GCA_937877085.1 uncultured Bacteroidota bacterium | reverse complement strand
CAGCCAATGGAAAGGCTCCGTTTCGGGCGTCTTTTCGAAGGATTCCTGTTCTAACCCACTAAATCCCTCCATATCCGACGGATCTGAAACCAAATATTTGTGGGTTCCGAACCCTTCTGCGCCTCCATCAAACGTGCTTGAGAGGGCCACAATTGCGCTCATTCCAAGCGAAGTTTCAAATGCCGAAGCCACTACCAATCGCTTTCCGGCTCGTTCAGCTTGGTTTTTGGCCTGTAAAAACTCTCCAATCGAACCAAAAAGCGCCGGTTTTATGAGCACGACGTCTGCCCGGAGCCACGAAGGCACATCCGGATTGAAACTCTCGTCGATTCCTGTCGGAATGGGATAAGGGTCCGACGGGTCACTGTCGAAACAGCCACTCCAAGGCTCTTCAATGAATTCGATTTTGTCGAACAACGGTCCCCCTTCTTCTCGCAGCCGTTCGGCAAATGAAAACGCATCTGCTTTTGACCATATCCCGTTGGCGTCCAAGCGAAGGCGTCCAGAAGCGGGTAAGGCCGAAAGTATGCCCAATACTCGATTGACGTCGTCATCGACACGCGCGCTACCAACTTTGGTTTTGACAAAACGAGCCGTCGTTGGCTCCGCTCCAACCAGGAGAGCACTTTGAATGACCGGACGGACCGCCGGGCCTATCGTTTCGCGAAAAGATATGCCTCGGTGCTTGGCTTGAATCTCACGCTGAGCACAGTCCAATCCAAATCGCAAGGAAGGGGAATAGTGCGCTATCGGCCCGGTCATGAGATCGCAGACTTCGCTAAACGTATCGGGACCGTATCCATCTAACGGGGCAACTTCGCCCCAACCAGAAACGCCGTCTTCGTCTGTGGCCAAGAGGTATAACCCTTTTCTTTCGGATTGAATCGATCCACCGATCCGAATCGGATGTATGAAGGGGACGCGATATTCAAAAAATCGAAGCTTCAACCCAGTGCACCGAGAATCCAGCCCAACGAAAATAGAATAGAAAACACCAGTAGATTGCGAGCCGTCATGGCCAACACGGGATTAAGCGATGGACTTTTGGCCTCGGGTATGGAGCGCAATTGAAGAAAGGTTTTCAGCATCAAGGGTACAGCCAAAAGAGAAAGCAAGATCCAAACGGGGGCCTCGTATACCTGCCACAAAACAATCGTAACAGCACATGCTGCCAGAATGCAAAATGCATATAAGGCCTGTCCAAAGGCCCTCCCCAACCGTACAATGAGGGTTTTTTTCCCAGCAATCGAATCCTGAGCTCGATCCCGAATGTTGTTTACCAACAATATGGAAACCGCCAAGAATCCGGGGGCTAATCCCGCGATCCAAACCACGGGCGACCAAGAAAGCGTTTGGACAAAATAGGTCCCGGCTACCGCTACGGGACCAAAAAATATCAACACAAAACCGTCCGCGATGCCTAGATAAGCGAGTGAAAACCGGCCGCCCGTATAGGCCAATCCGAACAAAATCGAACTGACACCAATCCCCACGATGGGCCAGCCACCACGCACCATCAAATACACACCCGATAGCACCGCCAACCCAAACACGAGGACGGTTGCCCTCCTCATTTCTGATTCTGTAACCATTCCGGCCTGAACCATGCGCCGCGGTCCTTGTCGATCTACGGAATCAGCTCCTTTTTGAAAGTCGGCAAGATCGTTGTAATAATTGGTTCCAATTTGAATCAATATGGCCCCGGTCAGAGCCAAAGCAGCGGAAAGCACGTGCAGTTCGTTGGCATTAAAAGCCAAGGCAATACCGATAAAAACCGGACTTACGGCTGCCCAAAGTGTTTTTGGACGAGCGGCTTCCCACCAGACGGCTGCGCGCGTTGCCATAGTTTATGGCCGGTATGGAAACTGGCCATAATCTGGTTTTCTCTTTTCATTGTAGGCATTTCTGCCCTCCTGGCCCTCTTCACTCATGTAAAAAAGGAGGGTGGCATTGCCGGCCAGTTCCTGAAGACCCGCCTGTCCGTCGCAGTCAGCATTAAGAGCCGACTTTAAGCATCGAATGGCCATTTGTGAATTGGCCAGAATCTCGCGGCACCACTGAATGGTTTCCGCTTCCAACTGATCCAAAGGCACCACCGTATTCACCAATCCCATTTGTAGGGCTTGCTCGGCATTGTATGGGCGGCAGAGAAACCAGATTTCCCGGGCTTTCTTTTGTCCAATGATTCGCGCCAAATAACTAGCCCCGAATCCGCCATCGAATGAGCCTACTCTGGGGCCCGTTTGCATAAATTGGGCATTCTCGGCGGCAATGGTGAGATCGCACATCACATGCAAAACATGTCCCCCACCAACGGCCCATCCGGCAACCATGGCGATAATTGGTTTGGGGCACGTCCTTATTTCTCTTTGAAAATCAAGCACATTTAGGCGCATAACGCCTGTGCCCTCTTCTTTATAGCCGGCATCCCCACGGATGCGCTGATCTCCTCCCGAACAAAATGCATCGGGCCCTTCGCCCGTCAGAATAATGACTCCGATGTGATGGTCATCCCGAGCGTCTTGAAGCGCGGAACGCATTTCGGTGACCGTCAACGGCCGAAAAGCATTTCGAACCTCTGGACGGTTGATGGTTATTTTAGCAATTCCTTCGGCTTTTTCGTAGCGAATGTCTACGAATTCCCCGGCGAGCTTCCAATCTACAATTGACATGAAATTAAGAGAGGTCCAGTTCCAAAAATCGAGCGATTGCCGCAAGATAAGCTTCCGGCTGTTCTAGATGGATATTATGTCCGGCGCATTCAACGATAAAAAGTTGAATCTGAGGCGAGACTTGACTCCATTCCGTTCCGATTGCTCGATATTTTTGATCCCATGCGCCCGTCATAAATAAGGCTGGATGATCTAGGTGCCAGTGCGAGGACTGATGTCCAAGCGAAAACCCCTCAATGGCCCTCGCAAGCTTGAAGGGATCATTTTTTCTATTCCGTGCCAGTTGCAGCCCCGGATGCCGACGTAACGATTCAAAAACAGGCTGTTCATACCACCGATCTAGCACGTGGGGCCAATCTTTTTCTATTTGGTCGGCCCACTTTTTATCACTTTCCAACCGAGCCGCACGTTGGGTTGGGTCTGTAAGTCCGGGGTGGCTTGATTCAAGCACTATTTTTCGCACCTTTGAAGGAAAACGCTTCGCAAAATGACTGGCTACCCGACCACCCAACGAATAGCCGACTATGTCTACTATGGGAATCTCCAGGGCGATCAGCGTTTTCTCCAATAGCAAACACGTCGCGGCAAACCACGGCCCCTCTTCTAATAAAACGGGGGATGACCCATGGCCTGGCAAGTCAATTCCAAGTGTCGGCGCGACCAATTTGGAAGCAAGAACCTCCCATTCCGACGCGCGGCCCATAAATCCGTGTATAAATAGAACGGGTGTTTGGTCCGATGTACGGGGCGAAAACCACGTAACGGTTAACCCGGAGGGTGTCTGATCGGCGTCCGACACGTTGGTGAGGGGCAGGTTTGCTGGCGACCGGCCGGATGTACCCAAATTACTCAAGATCGCGGTCCTCTGCCCATGGGAGTCCTGTTTTCATTTTCACAGGCGTACCGAATAGCGCTTTCCCTTCTTTGGTGTGCGCACAAGGGTAATCCTTTTCAATAATCACGGTTAGACGGTCGCTTTTGGGCTGTGCCGATGGAGGAATTTCGAATTCAAAACCTACAACGTCGTTGGTCTGCCAGCCTGCTGTCCACATCCGCGGAATCTCTAGGCGGGTGTGCGAGCCGACCAGCTGTACGGAAGGAGAGCCCGTTACTTCTTTTTGGCCGGATGAATTAAGCGGATGCGTCGGGTTTTCAACTAAATAAATAGAAAACCCCAAGATGGAGCCGCCAATGGCAATGTTTTCGGAGAAAAAGCCCGATTTCAGTAATTCCACAACCTCTGATTCGGCCAGCCGAAAGCGAAGATGCTGTTCGTGGATGCGTATTTTCATGATTCCCGTTTGGCTTTAATACCGTTTGACTCGGATACCTTTTGGCGTTGATACCGTTTCGCTTGTTTTCCTTTCGCCTTGTTTTCCTTTCGCCTTGTTTTCCTTTCGCCTTGTTTTGCGAAAGCCTACGAAGTCCCGATTTCGCCTTCCGACGATATGCGTTGACGCAGTGCAGCGCTCAATCTCCTAGCTTCGGTTAAATTTTCGTCTCGATCGGTTACGATTTCGATAATCGAGCCTCCCTGAATCGAAAATGCCTCGACCAGTCCAGATTCCAATGCTGAAATAGACGTGGGGTTCGCATAATGTAGATGGAACATGGTCGCGGCTGCGCTGAAACCAAATCCATGGGGCGTTCCAAACAGTGGCTCGAAAAGATGGGTCGTTTGGTGAACGGGTAAGTAAGAAAATATCCCGCCACCATCGTTGTTTATGACCACGATAACCGCCCCAGCCGCCTTGCAAAGGGCCAGCGAGTTAAGGTCATATAAGAGCGCCAGATCTCCGAGAAAAACCACCGGGCGTCGGTTGAAGCCTGCAGCAAATCCAATGGCGGATGCAATGGTTCCATCGATGCCGCTGGCTCCTCTGTTGGTCAAAATAGGGACATGAGCCCCATCTGATCTGCCGAACGAATCCATATGCCTCACGGGGTTACTCGAACCGAGCGTCAAGGCACAGTCCCCAGGAATGAGCCGACTAAGCACGGTGGCAACGGCCTGTTCCGTGAGGCCGTGACTCAAAACATCCTGGTCAAGCCAAGGAATTGTCTTTAGTTTTAAGGTGGACCAAGCCTTTTGCCATTGAAATCTACTCTCTTTTCTCTCCGGCAGATTCAACATAGCCTCCACATCATCGAAGACGGGCTGCGGCTCCGATCCGGCTCTGGGCGCTGACCCAGTCGCGGGCGCTGATGCGGCTGTGGGCTCCATCCCAGCCCACTCCATCAATAGTTTAACAGGGTCCGCTTCGATGCGATCTGTGACGATGTGGGAGGGGTCTATTCGGCGGTTGCGGTGGTCCACTACAACGTAGGTGGCCGCCTGAGCATCCGAGAGGAGTCGCAATAATTGCTTGGAAAGCGGAGTTGCGCCAAATTGGATAATGCAATCAGGGCGGAGGCCTCGAGCTTCATCGCTCGATAGAAGGATATCGACATGGGCAATTCCGTGGCCATTCGAGCCTAGGTGCGTGTCCGATCCCAATCGGGCTTGAGAGCTAATATCAACCGTAAAAACAGCTCCAATCCGCTTACTAATGGCCTCCGCTGCTGCTGAAATGGCCTTTCCATCTCCTGAAAGTCGACCGAGTACAAGTAAAACCCGTGTCGAAGATGAGGCCACAGACTCTAAAAACGACCCCATCCTTCCATTCGCATCCGAAATGTTCTCGTGCGCGGTCCTATTCGTCACATAGGACGTGAAGGGGGTCTTTCCTGATTCCCATTGTTCAAATCGAGCCGTTCGAATGGGAGAATAGGCCTGTTCGGTCGGAGCTAAGGGCTCTCGAAACATGCAATTTAGGTGCACGGGCCCCGATATGGATCGATTAATGGCCTGGTCCACCGTCGATAATACAAAGGTAGCATCAATCGCATCTGTGGGAGCTGGCAAATCAAAAAACCAACGCACGGACCGGCCAAAAATATGGTCTTGGTGGATGGCCTGGTTTGCGTCGGTATCCCTAAGCTCGGGCGGGCGGTCTGCCGTCAATAGAATCATGGGCGTACCTTCCAAATCGGCCTCAATTACAGCCGGCAAGCCATTCGCAACGGCCGTACCTGAGGTCGTAATCCACACAGCCGGCTTTCCGGTGGCCTTGCCAAATCCGAGTGCCAGAAACGCACTCCCCCGTTCATCAAAATGCATGGTAAGGTGGCACTTTGGATGATCGTAAACGGCGGTAATTAAGGGCGTTGATCTCGAACCAGGCGATGCAAAAAAAGTCGTAACTCCGTTTCGCACCAACTCTTCGACGATCAGGTCAGCCCAGAATCGATTTCTATTTGGAGCTTTTGACTGCAAGGCCAAGGATTTTTGTGAAATCTGTAATTTTTTGTTCTATTTCAAGCCATTCCGATCCCGGATCGGAGCCTTTAACAAGCCCAGCCCCGGAAAAGAGTGAAAGCTTTTTGTCGTGCACAACCCCGCATCGAAGGGCTACCGCGAATTCCGCTGAATCTCGTCCCAACCATCCGATCGGACCCGCATACCACCCTCGATCGAAATCCTCCAGTGAGTCAATGGCATGGAGCGCAATGTCGGTGGGTTCACCACCAACGGCCGGGGTCGGATGCAAGAGCTGCAACAATTGTAAATCCGTAATCCCTGCTTGCAGGGTGCCGGAAAGCCGTGAATAGAGGTGCCGACCTCCAGCCAGCCGCATTTCTGATGCGACTTCATCGACCGCCACCGATTGGCAAACGTCCGTAAGGACATTTCGAATGCGATCGCGAACAAATGCGTGTTCACGCTGATCTTTTTCACTAGCCAATAAGGAGGCACAGTAGGCTTGGTCGTCGTCCGAGGTATGGCCGCGGGGGCGAGTGCCAGCAACGGCTTCGCTGAATACCTCCCTCCCGCGTCTAAAAAACAGCCGCTCGGGCGTTGCTCCTAAAAATGAGCCATGTTCTGATTCAAACAGAAAGTGAAAACAATTGGGAGTGGCCTCCTGAAGCACATTGAGCAACTCGACGGGTTCTACGGGTTCTGAAAAAGAAAAGTCTACGCGTCGAGCCAACACCACTTTTTGAAGGACATCTCGGTCAAAAGCGTCCAGTGACCAACCAACTTGTGACTTCCATCCTTCAAAACTCGGGTTTTCGACCCTAGAATGTGGAACGGGTACCTTATCCGAGGAAAAATGAACTGGAAATACAAGGTCATCTACTTGATCCAACAAATTTTCTGCCAACGCCTGATCTTCTGGAAAAACCAGGTTGCAACACAGAAGCGTTCGTTGCCCCCTTCGGTGTAATTCAAATCGAGGAAGCACAAATCTCCAAGCAGGAAAGCCAAACCAGTCGCGGTCCGTTTTTCGGTTGAGATCAAATCGCATCCCCCCATACAGCCTAAATTCGGCGCCCGGACGCTCCAAAAAATCGTCGATTTCCTGTGCCAATTCAGCGTAATCGGGACTCGTGTTACCGGAGAGCACTTTGGCAACTCCACACATGGCAACGCGATCGTCGGCATGCCGGCCCCTCCAATACAAACGCTCGAAATTCTTTTGCGCGTTGAGCCATTTTAACGGATCGACGTTTGGAATAGGCATCTCAATGCGGACCAAACGTGGTGCGCCCCCTTCCTGCAATTCAAGATGGTGGATGAGGGACGAACGCAGTCGGCCCTTGAGTTCAGCGCCAGAGTCAGCGATGCTAATATGATCGTCTTGAAGGATTTGGATAGCGTCCAACCGATTGATAAGAGTCGTTAATCGCAGATCATTCCGCGAACGAATATACCCCAACCAAAAGATTGGAATGTCCGGGAAAATCCTACTTTTTTTGTTTGTGGTAGGTCATGATTTCAATCATGCGCTTCTCCATACGATCAAGCTCAGTAAGAGGTGCGCCGTATTTCCGGCTGGCACTTACTAAAACACTCTTTAGGATCCGATCATGAATGGGTGTCTTTGCAGAAGATAGGTTCATTTTCTTTCCAACGAAATCAAAAATGGCCGTAATGACCTGCCACCTAAGCAGTACAAATCCGATCAATCCGATTCCAAGGGATGAAAACTGACCAGAACTGGCAAAAAAACTCAATACCATCACAAACAAGAGACCCTGAGCAATTGGATGGTTCATGAATCGGATGGGTGCAATAAGCGAGTACAAAACTACGTTCGGCGCTAGAATGGACATCACCCCATACACCAAAACCGAACCGATAGCTGCCGGTAGGGGTCCAAATACGAGCAACAAGCACGGAAGCGTCCAGACCGTAAGTGTAACAGGGAGTCGACTCCAATCGCCTGCCTTTTGAAAGAGCGACTCGAGTCCCATCTTCTCGATAATGACGGGAGCGAATGTTACAAGGTCCTTAACGGTGGTGTGGTACCAAATGCCATCGGAAGTGAAAATACCCTCAGGCATTTCGACGTACGTAAGCTTTGCAGAATCAGTCATTCCGAATATCGTAGTATCGGAGTCCAATGGGATCGATTCTAACCTCTCGAATTTCCAATCCATCGGGAGTATGGATCATGGGGTATACCAGTCCCTTGTCGTCTCGGCGGGTGTCCGAATAGGGAACGAAAACATAAAAGTCTTCGTCGCTCAATGAAGCATC
>CALEEY010000073.1 GCA_937877085.1 uncultured Bacteroidota bacterium | reverse complement strand
CGCACGTAGATAACATGCTACGCTTCTAATTCATCCGTAAGAGAGTTCTCAAAATCGAGCTCAAACCAAAATCGCGTTCCCCGGCCTACCGTGCTTTCGACATGAACAGCCTCTCCATGGGCTGCCAATATTTGCTTGACAATACTCAAGCCGAGGCCCGTACCACCGCTTTTTCTAGATCGATCCGGATCGACCCTATGAAAGCGCTCGAAAATGCGTTCCAGATGCTCTTCGGGGATTCCGCGACCATTATCTACAACTTCAATGCGTACTTTTCCCAAGTGCCGGCGATACCTACATCGCACGGTTCCAGAGTCGGAATAGGCAATAGCATTATCAATTAAATTGATCAAAACCTGTCGTATGCGAGCCCGGTCTGCGCGCACAAATGCTTCAGGATTTTCAACTTCTAGATGGATGTTTTTTTCCGCTGCCTTTTCGCGAAGGACTTCGTACACGTCGTTTAACAGCTCAGAAAGCTCAAAGACTTTGGGCTTTATCAGGTCTTCGCGGTACTCAAGTCGAGCAATTTCGATTAGATCGTTAAACAAATTATTAAGCCTTTCTAGGTTGTTAAGCCCTTTTTCGGCGTAAAAACGACGCTGATCGTCGGAAAGGCTGGCTGATGCTAAGGCTTCAAGGTACCCACCGACTGCAAAGATGGGATTCCTTACTTCGTGGGAGACGTTTCCAATAAACTCATTTTGAAGATGAGCCATTCGCTCCAGTTCATCGATCTTAACTTTGAACGTACCCGACATCAGGTTTAAGCTTTTTGCTAAATCCTGAAATTCCGCCGCTCGCGATTCAACTACTATTTGTTCTTCAAACCGGCCTTCACTTATGCTTTTGGCCACATTACGAATCGCTTGAAGCGGCTCGGTAACGCGTTGAGCGGCAATCCAACTTCCAAATACAGCTAGGAGGAGCGCCATAACCATGGCGGCGACCATCGTAAATTGCAGTCGGCGAATGAGTCGGTAGAGAATGGGCCTGGGTTGACTGATCCGAACAATCGTTCCAGACGCGGGTTGCTTCATCGCGATGAAAAAAAGATGCTGCCCTCCCTCGCTTCGCTCTGCGTAGTTGACATCGACTCCACCTGAAAACCGCATTTCTGGGGCATCAAACAGGGAGTCGTTTTTGTCATATTTAACCCCTTCCGTGCCCAAAATAAGGGAATCGTTGATTACCACATCGATCTGGATATCGGCCATTCGCTCCATGGTCCGCATTTGAATGATGCGATTGACGTTGGAGGACTCATCTTCCAGAATACCTGAAACCCGCGTAGCTTGTTGAAACATCGTTTGCTGGTACGCAATCTGGACTTCGTTTTTTAAAGCGAAGGTGATATACAAACCAACGGCAACGACAGCGATTCCGACAAAAAATACGAATGTCAGAATCATCCACGTTTGTGTCGACGCACGCGATGGGAATATCCGGTCGACGAGACGTGAAATCATGCGATAGCCCTAGAGAGGTCTCTTATTCTTCGCCGGTGCTTTCTTCCTCGACAAAACGGTATCCAACACCGCGTACGGTTTGGATATGCTGAGCGAATGAGCCAAGCTTTTCACGAAGGTTTTTGATGTGAGCATCTACTGTGCGCTCAGTGACCATCATGGCGTCTTTCCAAATGGTCTCCAATAGCTGCTGACGAGTAAACGCCTTCCGAGGATGGCGTACCAAGTAGCGCACTAACTCAAATTCCGTAAGCGTCAGTCCAAGATCTTTTCCTTCGAGGGATGCTCTGTATTCATCCTCATAGATGGTCAAGTTGCGAACGGTGAGTGTCCGGCTTTCTTCAATACCTGCACGGCGAAGCACGGCTTTGACGTGGGCCACAATCACTTGCGGAGATACCGGCTTGGTCAAATAAGCATCGGCGCCCAGCATTAATCCACGAACCTGGTCGTCTTCTTCGCCTTTGGCTGAAAGAAAAACAATCGGAATCGTTTCGGTTTCTACGCGGCTTCTTAAGCGGCG
>CALEEY010000072.1 GCA_937877085.1 uncultured Bacteroidota bacterium | reverse complement strand
CACTCCATGCACTTCGCCTGCAGCGATGTCCAAGCTCACGCCATCCAGCGCGCGATCGGTTGGCAATGCCACGCCGGCAAGCTCCAGCATAGTGGGAAGGAAATCAGTTCCGTTAATGAGTGATTCGTTCACCGTTCCCGACTCAATCTTCCCGACCCATCGGACAATTCCCGGCACGCGGTGGCCCCCTTCGTAGGGAAAACGCTTCATTCCTCTCCATTGACCTGGGGTCCCAAACGAGCGGTCGCGAGAAACGTCATCCCACTCGCCGCGGGACTCTTCAAAATTTACGGGAGATTCCGGCCCGTTGTCACTCGTGAACATCACGAGCGTGTTGTCCTCCTCACCCAGCGCATCGATGCCCGTCATCAAGTTGCCAAAAGCGTTGTCGAGCTGGGTCACTGTTCCGTAGTAATATTTCTTGAGCGGTCTGATGTCGTAATCCGGGCGATCTACTCCCCCGTATTTCGCCAATCGCTCAAGACTGTCCACACGGGCAGAATCGTAGGCATCCGCGTACGAATCTGGAGGGTCAAGCGGTGTGTGCGGCTCGTGGCTGCACAGGTATAAAAAGTACGGTTTGTCTTGATCGGGACGATTGCGCAGCCAAGTGAGAGCTTCTTCGACGATTACATCGCAATACCAACCATCCACTTCGCCCACCCTCTCACCGTTCCGGAAGAACGTTGTAGGGTTTTCAGGGCCTTCGAAGGCGTTTACTGCGGTAGCGAACCAGTGATCAAAGCCGTGGTCGCCCGGGGTAGGCAGTGTGCTGGACTGCTGGTCAAATCGACTCAGGTGCCATTTGCCAACGAAACAAGTATCATATCCGTTCGCCGCCAAAAGCGAAGCAACAGTAATCTCGTCGCGCTTAAGATGCATGCCGCTTCCGGCGATGTAGTAAAAGCCGGAGCGATACGGGTTTCGACCTGTAAGCAACCCAGCACGCGAAGGAGAGCAAACCGTGCCAGCGGAGTGAAAATCCGTGAATCGCATCCCTTGATTCGCGAGACGATCGATATGTGGGGTCTGTATGATTTCATTGCCGTATGAGGCCAAATCACCATAGCCAAGATCGTCCGCCAAAAAAACCACAAAATTGGGTCGTTTTCCCGCGCCCATCGCCGACCCACAGCCCCATACTCCTGGAATGGTGACAGCAACGCCTGCGGCGGCCAGCTGCTGAATAAACGTGCGGCGATGTATCATGATAGTTGTGGTTCAGTGAGAACGTAGGTGCGGTCGTAAATTATTCTTACCCAGAGTCATAATCGACGATACACTGCCTAGGAAGTGGCCAGTTGTTGAAATAAGGCCCAACAGAGCCTTCTTAAGGCCATAAACTTATCATCATGAGAGCTTCGGCGCCATCCAGCGATGGACTCCACGTACTCATCGGCGATGAGTCGGACCTCAAGATTTTTCATGAACCAGATCGTCTTGTTGCCAGATCAGGCCGTTGCCTCTTGCTTTCTGACCCAGAAATGAAGAATCGTAAACAAGACCACTAGAATGGCCGGGAAGATGACCATGGTTCCCAAAGTCGCTTGCCCTGCAACGAGTTCCAACGCGTCCCCGGTAAGTCCCGTAGCTGCTGCTGCACCTCGGTCTTCATCAATCCAGCCACCGATAATAGGCTGGAATATGGAGGAGGAAAACATACCGACCGCTCCGACGATCGACATGCCAAGAGCCCCACTTTGGGGGATCTTGTTTGCTACAAATCCAATCATGTTTGGCCAGAAGTACGCGATTCCGAGAGCGTAGACAATTGCAGCTACGTAAGCCATGGCGCCCGTTTGGGTACTGAACAGATAAACCCCGATGGTTGCCAAAACAGCTGAACCCAAAAGGACGCCGGTTAGACTGAATTTGCCAACGGCGTCGCCGCCGAAATACCTTGCGACCGCCATAAGTCCTGTAACGAGTGCCAGAATGAGCATAGGCTGTGCCCCGCTGCTTGAAAGAATGAGGCCAACCCACTGCTGCGGACCAAACTCAGTAATAGCGGTCAACGCCATGCAGGCAAAGATGAACAGAAACATCGGAGAAAGCATGGCCTGGAAATTCTTGGAAACCTGGGTAGCTTCTTCCACTTTCGCTTCAGGAAATTTCTGGCCCCAGAAAAGCCAGGCGTAAATGAGCGTTGGAATCAGGATAACCCAAATCTGGGCCTCCCAACTGAAGCTCGCGTCTGTCATAAACTTGGAAATGAGACTGCCAATCACGATTCCACCAGGAAACCACATATGGAAGCGATTCAACATCTTGCTCATCCTCACACCTTCATACGTGTCGGCGATCATCGGATTACAGGCAGCCTCGGTGCATCCGTTGCCTAAGCCGATCAGTAGGGTCGAAACCAAAAGGCCGATGAAGCTGCCCGAATAGATGGTCATAACAATACCAACCGCGTGCGCAAAAAACGCGAACTGCATAATCTTCCGTGGGCCGACCGTGTGGTAGACCAATCCACCGATTACCATGGAAATGGGGAATCCCAGAAACCACATCGAATTGATCCAGCCCAACTGTTCAGCGCTGAAACTTAATTCCGCTCCGAGTTGACCGAGAATACCTGCCCTGATACTGAACGAAAGTGCAGTGGTGATTAGTGCGAAACAGCTGCCGTAAAAAAGTCGCCGCTCAGTATTCATCGTGATTATCGGGATGGGTGAAGGAGGGTGAAAATGGACCATCAATTGAAGGTCAGATCCGTACAAAATCTACACTATCGAATGTCTGGATCGCAACCTTTTGGCGCAACATAGAAATTATTTTGAAACTTTCAGCATCCAATGTCTCAGATTAAATGGCAGTGCACACTATGACCTGACCCGCGATAAGTGCAAAACGCCGAGATTTATCCGACCGAATGTTTTGATATTCGGTGAGATATGCCTTATTAAAGGCATTCCCCACCCTTTTTCGACGAGACACGATGAAGTCAATTAGCTATCTATTTATCCTCTCTTTTCTGGCACTAGCCTGCGGGAAGGACCCAAGTACCCATCTGTTTATCCTTTCTGGCCAATCCAACATGGAGCAATTGAATCCAGAAGATTCATTTATTCCGGCTGTCCAGGCCGAATTTGGGGCAGAAAATGTGGTGGTTGTTAAGGACGCGTGGGGAGGACAACCCATCCGGCGGTGGTACAAGAACTGGAAATTGGCTGAAGGTAGTGAACCTGTTGCCATCGGAGATCTCTACGACCACATGATGGCTAAGGTAGATTCAGTTGTCGCAGGTCGTTCCTTTTCTACTGTCACATTTGTGTGGATGCAAGGAGAACGAGACGCCCGCGAATCGAACGGCGCGGTATACGCAGAGAGCCTACTCGGAGTTATGGATCAGTTAAAACAGGACCTTGGCCGCGACGACATTCATTTGGTGATTGGACGTCTATCCGATTTCGGTATGGACAATGATCAATATCCCCACTGGACTATGATTCGAGACGTCCTCGTTCAAACGGCTGAAAGCTATCCAAAAGGAGCTTGGATTGACACGGACGACCTGAACGATGGTCTGAACCAGCAAGGACTAGAAATTGAAAACGATCTGCACATGTCCGTAAACGGCTATCTCCTTATGGGCCAACGGTTTGCAGACGCATCGATCAACCTGATAAAAGAGTAGGTATCGGCTTCCAATTTGAGGATGTCCCTTCCTTTAAATAACAATAATCTCAAAATCTTTGATGGTTTTTTACTAAAATGTGACGCCGACTAGTTGTACTTACACTCTCACAGATCTTTCTGCTCGAACACTCCTGATCCCTTCAAAAACAAAATGAAACGAGCCCTATTTCTCAGCCTGTGTTTTCTTCTGATTGCCTCAAATGCGCTGGCCCAAAAATCAGATGCTTCGAAGCTCACGCTTGAACGACTTTTCAGTTCTTCCGATTTTGCAAGCGAGGGGTTCGGGCCGGCGCGTTGGCTCGAGGACGGATCGGGATACACTACGGTGGAAGCCTCAAGTGCTCGCTCAAGCGGACAAGATATTGTTAGGTACAATCCAGCAACTGGAAGTCGAGAAGTCATGGTATCCGCCGCCGATCTCATTCCGGCTGGATCGACCGAGCCGTTGTCCATTGACAACTATTCGTGGTCGCCAGATGGAACCAAAGCCGTTATTTTCACCAATACGGCGCGCGTTTGGCGTGATAATACGCGCGGAGACTACTGGATTCTGGATAGAAGCACCCGTCATCTCCAGCAGATAGGGGCGTTTGCCACTCCGTCGACTCTCATGTTTGCCAAAATATCCCCCGACGGGGAAAAAGCCTCTTACGTCACCGAAAACAACATTTATGTAGAGGCTTTGGCTGGCGGTGCCATCACCCAACTCACGCACGACGGCTCAAGGACCACCATAAACGGTACTACGGATTGGGTAAACGAGGAGGAATTCTACCTGCGCGACGCCTTCAGATGGAGCCCTGACAGTAAAAAGATTGCTTACTGGCAACTCGATGCGGAGGGAATCGGAGAGTTCTTGATGATCAACAACACGGACTCGATCTATTCCAAGGTAATTCCTGTCCAGTACCCGAAAGCGGGTACAACCAACTCGGCTATTCGAATTGGTGTGGTTTCAGCCGACGGCGGTGAGACAACTTGGGTGGTGGACAATGACGACCACAGAAATCATTATTTACCTCGAATGGACTGGGCGGATAACTCCGAAGAGTTGATCATTCAGCACATGAACCGCCTACAGAACACCAATGAAGTTCGCATGGCGAATGCGAAGACGGGGGCTAGCCGTACGCTCATGACAGACCACGACGATGCGTGGCTCGAAACCGTAGACGACCTGATTTGGACCGACGATAGCCAACAATTTACGTGGGTTAGCGAACGCGATGGCTGGAGGCACGCCTACCTGGTCGATCGCCACACAGGCAAAATGACGTTGATTACGGATGGAGAGTATGACATCGTAAGTATTGTTCGGATCGACATCGAGGGCGGTTGGCTCTACTTCACGGGTTCGTTTGATGATGCAGGTCAGCGCTACCTGTACCGCGTTCCCATTAAAGGTGGAGCGCCGGTACGGTTGACGCCGGCAACCCAGTCGGGTTGGAATGCTTATCAAGTTTCGGCCGATGCCAAGTGGGCTATTCACTCCCACTCCGGTTTTCGAACTCCCACTACGATCAATCTCGTTTCCCTACCCGATCACAAGGTCGTCAAAAACCTAGTCGACAATGCCGAACTGAAGGCCACTATCAATGCTTTGACCTTGGGCGAATCATCCTTCTTTAAGCTCGATGTGGGCGAAGGGGTTACGCTGGATGGCTGGATGATCAAACCATCGCATTTTGACCCAAAAAATAAATATCCGGTGCTGTTTTTTGTCTATGGTGAACCCTGGAATCAGACGGTCATGGATCAATATGGTGGCGATCAGATGCTCTGGCATCACATGATTGCCGAACAGGGATATCTGGTTATCAGTATCGACAACCGTGGGACACCTGCTCCTCGCGGCCGCGCATGGCGTAAGAGTATTTACGGTAATATTGGCACCCTAGCATCCATTGACCAGGCTGCCGCGCTCAAGAAAATCAGCACCTGGTCTTACGTTGACTCCAGTCGCATCGGCATTTGGGGCTGGAGCGGTGGCGGTTCCATGACACTGAACATGATGTTTAGGTATCCGGACCTCTACCACGTAGGGATGTCGGTGGCGCCCGTTCCGGATCAGCGGCTGTACGACACCATTTATCAAGAGCGGTATATGGGACTTCCTCAGGATAATGCGGAAGGGTATCGTCAAGGATCGCCCATCAACTATGCCGAGCATTTGAAAGGCAATCTCTTGATTGTTCACGGCACTGGGGACGACAATGTGCATTACCAAGGCACCGAAAGGCTCATCAACAAACTGATTGAAAACAACCTTCCGTTCCAAATGATGTCGTATCCGAATCGGTCGCACGGTATTTATGAAGGGCCGGGCACCAGTCGGCACCTGAGAGAGCTCCTTACGACCTTTTTATATGAGCATCTGGAGTCTGGCGGACGGCTTAAAGTTTCCGAGCCCAAAGGCTAGGTAAAAGCGCCGGCTCGTTCCCTCGAATGCGGGATATCTTCCTGCCCCTCGTGAGTAAACCAAAAGATATTTGACCATGTTCAGGCAGTTAAAAAGCGTTTTTCTATTCGCCACCGGGCTTTTCCTTTTGGGCGCGCCAAGTACTGTTTTTGCTCAAAATGGTGCCGCCCAGCATGAAGCCGCCCAAAATGAAGCCATTTTTGACCCGGAGGCTCGCCTGGTCGAACTGGGCATTACGCTCCCAAATCCTCAAAGCCCTGTAGCCAACTACGTTAATGGGGTAAGGACGGGTAATTTGATCTTTACGGCCGGAAAAGGCGCCAAATTCGCCGATGGGAGTGAATTGCATGGAAAAGTGGGCGCCGATGTCACGATTGAAGAGGGGTATAAAGGCGCGCGCCAAACGGCCATCAATCAACTCGCGGTCCTCAAAAACATGCTCGGCAATCTGAACCGGGTCGTGCGGGTGGTGAAAGTACTAGGAATGGTCAATTCAGACCCCAGTTTTGGCGATCAACCTGCCGTTATCAATGGTTTTTCAGATCTGATTGTCGAGGTCTTTGGAGAACGGGGCCGCCACGCACGCTCCGCAGTCGGCATGGCATCATTGCCCCGGGGACAGTCCATCGAAATAGAAATGATTGTTGAGGTCACCGACGATTCGGACGCGCGGGCCGTTTCCAGCGAAGCCCGTCAACCGCTCCTCATGAAGTACCTCGGAACGGCTGGTTGGGAAATTAACGATGGGAATGTGACCGTCCTTATCGATCCGTATATCTCTCGCCTAAAATATGGCGGAGGAGGCGACCCCGAAGACCATCGTCCGGACTATGCGCGCGACGCAGTGGCCGTTTCTGACACCGTTTTAATCGATAGCATAATCAAAAAGGCCGATTTCATCCTGGTGCATCACGGACACTTTGACCACCTTGGAGACGTGCCCTATATCGCCCGGAAAACCGGTGCCAAGGTCATTGGGACGGAGACGACCATGTCCATTCTGCGCGCATATGGTATTCCCGAAGAGCAGTTGTACGCTGTTGGGGGCGGCGAGGACTATCAGTTTGAGGGCTTTTCCGTGCGCGTCGTACCGTCCATTCATTCCGCTCTGGAGGAAAAGCACTATTTCGACACCAGACGATTTGACGAAAACACTCCTCTAAAAGCACCTCTGCTCATCAACCAGTTTATAGAGGGCGGCTCGTTGATGTTTTTAGCTAGGTTCGAAAATCACGACGTCTTGACCATGGGCTCCATGAACTTTGTCGAGCGTGAACTAGAGGGAATTCACCCAGATGTGCTGCTAGCGGGAATCAACGGATCGAGACTGGGTCTGTACAAATATGACGAGCGGCTGCTAAAGGTTACTGGGTATCCAGCGGTGGTCATTCCATCCCATTGGGATAATTTCCGTCTGCCCTATGGCTATTCCCAACAGTCGGGAATCGATCGAAATATTAAGCCTTTTATCGAGGCCGCCGCCGCCATATCCCCACAAACCCAGGTAATAACGCCGGTTCACCTGGAAACGATCATAGTCAAATAGACCGCCAGGCGATCTAAAACGGGCACGAGTTGGAAAATCGGTGACCTGAAGCGGCGCAAGGAGTTAACGGCGCAAGCGGTTAACGGCGCGCAGCTTGGTTGAGGTGAATCCCGTTTAGGCCATCGGAATTCGCGACGCCGATATCAGGAAAGCCATCTCCGTTCACATCGCCAACTGCTATGCCGTAGGTCTGATCTTGGGCACCGCCGAATAGTACTTCTACAAAATTGCGACCGGTTCCGTCATTGAAATAAACGGCATTTTGCGAGCCCACATTGGCAATTACAATGTCAAGATCCCCGTCTTTGTCTAAATCGACCAACAGGGCGTCGTAACTCTCGCCGTCTTTCGCTCCAAACGTAATCCCTTGACTGAAGTCGCCTTTTCCGTTGCCGAAATAGATACCGTTCGCCTCGCCAATATTCGCGGTCACGAGGTCGAGATGTCCATCGGCATTTAGGTCCCCTACGACCGTCGAGCGCGTCTCGTCCATTCCGCTACCGTAAGGAATGGAGCGTGAAAAGCTGAGTTTCTCGTCATTTAAATAGATGAAATTGGCACCACCATCGCGATTTGCCAAAACAAGATCGGGTTTGCCATCTAAGTCGATATCCTCTACCGCCACCGAAATAGTGGAATCATCGCTCGTTCCAAACGGTATTTTGGCGCCGAAAGTGCCGTCCCCATTTCCGAGGTAAATGCCGTTTTCCATGCCTCGGTTGGTTACGAGGGCGTCTGGCTTGCCGTCTCCATTTAGATCGGCAATGCTCACGCTTCGAGTGGATTCCACTTCAGGTCCTAGCGGTGCTATTTCGTTAAACCGTCCCATTCCGTCGTTCAGATAAACACGGTTTTGCGTCAAATCATTGGCTTCTATGGCATCTAAATCCCCATCGCCATCCAAATCTGCCATGGGCACGGTATACGTTGTTCGGCTTTCCAAAGCGAAGGGATAACTCTCCATAAAGCGGCCCTTGCCGTTATTAATAAACACCTCATTTTGAGCCGGCCAGTGCCTACCATTAGCCACCAAGACATCCAGATCGCCATCTTTATCGATATCGGCAAACGCGAGCGAAGCGGACCGATCTGTCCGTAGACCCAATAGAATTTGTGGCGCCTCGGAAAAGGTTCGGGTTTGCGCAAAGGCCGGATTCCCCACGAAGGTAAAAACGGCGAGAGCGAGAGCACCTAGGGTTAACGCTACAAATTTGGACATATATCGGAGGAGCCTCTGTTGGGCATCAAGTGAATCGTCAATATGAACAAAATAGCCTCAATTTGGCAGAATACCATAGGTGTGAGTAGTGCCCGTCCTTTTCTTGCGTCATGGGATGTGGGCAATTGGAAACTCTTCGCATCAGTGCTTAGAAGGCTTCTTGCCTTATTGAATCCGAAGGAAACCTACGAGCGTCTGCCTCTATTTCCCTTTCTGTACCGGAAACTCAGTCAGATTACTCCAATCAAAAAACGAACCGTCGTACAACGAAACATCAATCCCGAGCAATCTAGCAACAAAATAAGAATTCGAGGCTTTCATTCCGGTGCGGCAATACACAATGGTGTGTTCTCCGGCAGCGTCTGCATACATCGCTTCGAGCTGATCTATTGGAAGTAGCTTTCCATTGGCTTGAAGGTTCCGAGCGGAGTCGATGGATAGGGCTCCAGGTATGTGGCCCCCCCTCAAAATGGTATTCCCTGGCGTTTCCCCGGTGAATTCGGCTTCGGATCGGGCATCAATGAGCAAACTGGAAGATAGTCGCCTGGAAACCTCTTCGGCCGTTACAAACTTTTCGGATTGCGAGGCGGCATGAAAGGAGCCCTTCGGGTACTCGGTTGGTGCCTCCTTCGCAACGGCGCCACCAGCAGTAGTCCAAGACGCGAGCCCTCCATCTAGGAGCGCCATGGAAGTAAATCCCAGATAGTCTAGGGCAAAGAATGCCCGGGTTGCAGACATGCCATTGGAATCGCCATAGAGGATGACTCGGTCCCCATCATTAATGCCCACGGAGTGAAAAGCGACTAGCAGCGAGTCGACAATCGGCAAATCCCGCATAACGTCTTTTCCGTTGTACGCGATTCGATTTAGGTCCAAAAAGCGGGCGCCCTCGATGTGATTCTCTAGGTAATTGTTGACATCGGCCGAGACGTGAAGAAAAACGACAGGATTATTTTCCGTTTGACCGACAAGATCTTCAGCTTGGACCAGAAAGTGCAGATTATTTTCGCTGTTTTGGCCACTGGCCCTGTTTTGGCCGCTAGCGTTGTTTTGGCCGCTAGCGTTGTTTTGGCCGCTAGCGTTGTTTTGGCCACCGGCATTGCCAATCCAAAACAACGAAAACACGAAGATAACTGCGATTTTTTTATTCCAATGGGCGTTCTGCATGTCTTCAGTTTTTGGGTTAAGTGAGTAAAACCACAACTTGTTATTACACGTCATTACAAGCTAAATGGAATATAATCATTTATTCGTCGCGAACATAAGAGAACCGAAATGCGAGCAACGCGTCAAGGGGAATTCACCAACATTATCGGAATTATGCGCATCTACTTTTCTCTCTTACTCCTAGGTCTCTTGTTATGTCCCCAAGCCGTTTCGGCACAAGACCGTATTTCCTCCCCAAGGGGTGAAGCCGCTACTCAAATCGGAGGGACCTTCACAGACGGTGATTATACAGGTGGAAGCTGGGTAGTTGTTGATTATGGACGCCCCATCCTACGTGGCAGAAAGCAAATATTTGGCGCTGGTGAATCGTATGGCGTGGCGGTGTCGGGCGGCATTCCTGTCTGGCGAGTTGGAGCCAATAAATCCACCCGGTTCACAACGGAACGTGACCTGAATATTGCAGGCCACCGCGTTGCAGCAGGTGAATATTCTCTTTTTATCGATTTAAAAGAAGACGCTTGGACGTTCATTTTGTCCAATCATAAAGCCAAAAGTAGCGGCAGTTCGACAGAAGAAGGCATCTGGGGCGCCTACGAGTACCAGATGGAAATGGATGTGCTTCGGGCCCCTATGGTGCGCTCACAAAACATAGTTTCTGTTGACCAACTCACCATTTCGTTTGTTGATATGACACCAGAAGGCGGCACTTTAGCGGTGATGTGGGAAAACGAAGTGGCAACGATAAATTTTTCTGTGGCCAATTAAGGGCACCGAAAAAACGGAGAAGGCAACTATTAAAGCCACTTACAGGCATCAGCTATCCAAGCAGTTCCGGACAGCAATGCCTAATTCTTGTGCAGTGAAGGGCTTCCCCAGAAAATGAAGATTTTCTGGGGCCAATGCAGCCGAGGGAGATCTCATGACTGTAACGGCCTATCCTTTCTGTTTCAAAAGGTCTCCAAGCATTTGCCCTAAGGCGATTTCGTCCTCCACCAAAAGAATCGATTCACCGGCCAAAGCGCGCGTGCCTAAGCAACCTAAGCCACGTGAATGAATTCCGCTCGTCGTGGTTGAAAATGAGGGTTGCTCTCTTCTTCAGGCTGAGTTTTTTGCACTAGCCTGGGAAAAACATGTGTCTGGTGCTACCATGCATAGTGTTTGCGCCACCCTTCGCCATTATGCTAAAATTATCGAAAATGACGCAACCGTGAGGATACGCTTTGCCCTCGAAGACGGATTCCCAGTCTATTTGGAATCGAAAATTAAGTTGACAATCATAAGTGTGAACCTGAAACGTTTGTAGTTGGTACGATGGATGTTGGTTTGAAGGAAGACGTACCTTCTAGCATTCATCCCTCTTCGTACAAATCTATCCCGACTAATGTCTTTTTATCCCAATGATGGAGTGGTTCGCGTAGGTCGCGAAACCAAGGGCCGGAGAGGTAGCGGCGTTACCGTAATCTCAGGACTCCCAGGAAGCGAGGATGCCCTAAAAAAGATTGCCAGTCAATTAAAGGCGCAGTGTGGAGTCGGCGGAACGGTCAAAGGGCGGATAGTTGAAATCCAAGGCGATCAACGGGATCGGCTGGTCAAAATATTGACGGATGCGGGACACACCGTTAAAAAAGCTGGCGGGTAGCGTCGGATAGACCATGGCGACCTCTGCAACTATCTCAACCCTGGCGAACTACTTCGTTTCGGAAACGAGGAGGTCTTCCAAGAAAAACGCCGATAGTTCAGCCCGACCACTAAGATTTGATTTTTGATAGACAACTCCCGCATGTTGCCTGATGGTGCGCTCACTTCGCTCATAAATCTGGGCGATTTCTTGAAGGCTGAATCCTTTGAGCAGCAAAAGCGCGACTTCTTGCTCCATCGGAGTTAGACCCCATTCCCTAAACTGTAGCTCGATTTCTCTTCCCAAGCCTTCAACAAATGCGCCGGCTCGCTTTTTCCAAAGCCCGGCTTGCTCGGTTATTTCATTCAATTGGCGAGACACCACGTTGACTTCTGATTGAACAGTTTTTATCCGGTTACTCAAAAGAAAAAATGCGGTTAGGCTAATTCCAAAGATCGATCCTTCTACCATCATGTGAGCAAAGGTTAGGTCCTCTTGGTCTTCTAAAGCCAAATCCAAAATGGATGCACAGCTTAGCAGTAACAAGAAAATGGCCAACAAAGAATTGGTGGAAGGAAGGCTCGTCCGCTTGAACATGATCGTCTTTTTATGACAATAAACGTGAATATGGAAGCTTTGTCCGTCATATGACGGATACCCAACGATTGACAAGGGTGTACATTTAATCGAGTTCTAACGAACCATATTCAATAAGGACTCCTCGATTAACAATTGGTAAAAAACATGCTTCCTGATCCACTACATCCTGCCATTGTCCATTTCCCAGTGGCTCTAGCTATTATTTTTCCCCTCATGGCAGTCCTTGCGCTGATCTTTATCAAAAGGGGTTCATCCGCCATAAACACCTGGATTCCGATTGCCGTTTTGGCAGTGATGGTGTTCGCCGGAACGCTCGTCGCTAAAAACACCGGGGGAGCCGAGGAAGACAAAGTAGAAGAAGTTGTCTCTCGAGATGCTATTCATGACCATGAAGAAAATGCCGAACTCTTCGCGATTCTCGCGGGAATTACCTTGGCCATTTCATTGGGTGGATTCCTTCCCAACAAATGGGGCAACATGGCCAGATACCTGACGGTTGCGGCTTCCTTAGCCGTCGTATTTGTTGCGTACCAAACAGGTAAATCAGGTGGCGAATTGGTCTACGAACATGGCGCTGGTTCGGCATATGCGACCCCTAGCTTAGGGAACGGAGCTGAATCGACTGTTTCTGACTCGACTTCGACCTCGGCTACAAGCGATGACGATGACGACGACGACAACGATTAGCTCGGTCCGCCAACAGCATTGATTCGGGCAAGAGACGTGTTACAGGCAGCCTACGCGTGTTCCACCCCGCCCCTTCGCTTTGCGATATAGCCCGCCGCCAGCACAGATACTGTGCTGGCGGCGGGCTATATGTTTATTGCGAGTCGACTCGCTTCCAAAAGATACTTTTTTTTTGATCCGTCCACATTTGTGGCTTCCTTCGCTTTGTATTCTAGTGAATAAAACGTATTTCTGTCGGGATTCAGAAATTCTTTGCCGTCGCTATCCACTTTCCCAAACCGATTCATGTCAAACACAATGGACTCGAGCGTAACTGCCCGCTTTTCCTCCCGATGGGGCTTCTTTATGAGCGTACTCGGGATTGCCGTTGGAACTGGAAATATTTGGAGATTCCCCCGAATTGCCGCTCAAAATGGCGGGGATGACGGTGCGGGAGCATTTTTAATCGCTTGGTTGGTGTTCCTTTTTGCATGGAGTATTCCCCTCATCATGATCGAATATGTATGGGGACGGCGTAACCGAGTGGGCGTAGTTAGTACGTTCATCAAGGAAGGTGGGGATCGTTTTGCTTGGATGGGCGCTTTTGTGGCCTTTGTTGCGACAGCGATCACGTTTTTTTACTCCGTAGTAGTGGGCTGGTGCATTTATTACCTGATTCAGATGGTTATTTCGCCCCTACCTCAGTCCACCGATCAAGCCATGGCCGTTTGGAACGACTATCAAAGCGGCGGATGGCCACTGCTATTTCACGCCATAGCCATGGGTCTTGGCGGTTTGGCGATCTATAAAGGGGTCACTTCTATTGAAAAGGTCAACAAAGTGCTCGTCCCTACGCTATTAGCTATCGTTTTAATTGCAACCGTTAGAGCCCTAATGCTGCCCGGAGCCTGGGAAGGCCTTGTCTACCTCTTTACCCCCGATTGGGCTCAGTTAGCAAGTCCTAAGATTTGGATTGAAGCCCTGACTCAAAATGCCTGGGATACGGGAGCTGGATGGGGATTATTCCTGACGTATGCGGCTTATATGAGCCAAAAGCACAACGTGGTCAAGAGCGCCGTGATCACCGCTGTTAGTAATAACTTCGTGTCGTTAATGGCTGCCATGATGGTCTTTTCGACGGTTTTCGCCGTGTTGCAGACTGAAATGGGAATGAGCCGTTTGGAGGTCTTGGAAATCATGCGAAACAGCGGCCCGGCTTCTACCGGCCTAACTTTTATATGGATGCCGCAATTGTTCGCTCGCATGTTTTTAGGCAGCCCTCTGGCTATAATGTTTTTCCTTGGTCTTACGTTTGCCGGGTTTTCGTCGCTTATCGCCCAGCTCGAACTTCCCGCTCGGGTGTTTATTGACGCTGGTTTGTCCCGTCCGAAAGCCATTGGGATGGTCATTGGATTCAGCTATTTACTTGGGATCCCCTCAGCCATAAACCTGAATATCTTAAGTAATCAGGATTTTGTCTGGGGCGTGGCGCTCATGGTTTCAGGAGCGTTCGTAGCCTTCATTGTCATTCGGAACGGCGTTGAAAAGATGCGTGCCGAGAGTCTTTCAGGTGAGGACGGCGATTGGAGCGTGGGTCAGGCCTGGGTTATTATCGTCAAATACTTCATCCCTGTGGCCGCCGTAACCCTTCTAGCTTGGTGGTTGTCCCAGTCCGTAACCGATCGGTGGTTTGATCCTTTCGATCCTGGAAGCCTTATGACCCTTTTGGTTCAGTGGGCGCTGATGATTGGATTGTTTTTGAGCATCAACAAATGGATCGTAAAGCGCATGGCCGGCTCCACAAAGTAGGACCCCTTTTATTAGAAAACGGGTATGTGCACGGGCGACGTCCGTCACAACAAACTTGGATCCTGCGTAATCTTGAACACTTAAGCGTACTTGCTAGGACGCATGGTATACTCCAGATCATTCGCCGACGCTTGGAACGGACTGCCCGTATGGTATTTACCAGCGGGATAGGCGTGCACACCCCAATATATAAACATGCCAAAGCGAGCATCGCGCCACCACTCCATTGGGGCATCGATCTCGCTTTGGGATTCGGACAGGTAATCTGGGGCCGGGCTTGAACACCCGATCCCCAGACAAATGGCTAAAAGAACAAAACTAATTTTGTTTAACTTTATAACCTTTCCTGCAAGTATGTTTTAACGGCCTCGATGGCGGGGCGCTTTACTGGCCTGGAGCTACTCAGGACCTGCGAGGCTTTCCTTAACGCCTACGACGACGCCCGTTTGAGGAGCCACTGGAGCTTCCACCGCTTGAGTTGCCGCCGCCTGAGTTTCCTCCACCAGAGCGACCGCCACCAGAATTACTGTTTCGGCTTCTGTTGCCGCCACGGCCTTGTCCGGCTGAAGAACGCCCAGACTTCCCACCCTTTCTTGGAGTGGCATGCATAAGCGCTATGCGGTCGTCGTGAAAATCGTGGTTCAGATCTACTTCAACTTTTTGCTGAATGATCTTTTCGATATCCAACAAATAATCTATTTCATCCGCATCACAGAAAGAATAGGCCATCCCTTCGGCGCCGGCGCGAGCCGTTCTACCGATGCGATGTACGTAGCTTTCGGGTTCGTTTGGAAGGTCGAAGTTAATGACATGAGACACGTCGTCGACATCAATTCCGCGGGAAGCGATGTCTGTAGCGACTAAAACACGGACGTTTCCGTCACGGAATCCTTCGAGGGCACGCTGACGCGCCGACTGCGATTTATTGCCGTGGATGGCGTCTGCTTCGATACCGTGTTGACCAAGATATTTGGCTACGCGGTTGGCACCGTGCTTGGTACGGGTAAACACAATAGCGCGGTCCATGGTTGGATCGTCAAACAAGTCGTTGAGCAAACGCTGCTTGTTGGCTTTTTCGACAAACATAACCCGTTGACCCACGCGGTCTGCCGTCTTGGATTCAGGTTTGATCTCAATATGTTCGTATTGGTAAAGAATATCCTCAGCAAACGAGACAATCGCCTCCGGCATGGTAGCCGAGAAAAGGAGCGTCTGCCTTCTTGTGGGCAGTTTAGCTACGATTTTGCGAACGTCACGAATAAAACCCATGTCGAGCATGCGGTCTGCTTCATCGAGGACAAATATTTCTACTTGGTCCAGTCGGATAAAGCCTTGATTCATTAGATCGAGCAAACGACCAGGAGTAGCAATAAGGGTATCTACACCTCGACGCATTTTGGACACTTGGGGTTGTTGTCCAACGCCTCCAAAAACAACCGTGTGTCGTTGATTGAGGTATTTGCCGTAGGTCTCCATGCTATCGCCAATTTGAATAGCCAACTCTCTAGTTGGCGTCAAAATGAGGGCACGGGTGGCAAATGGAGTTAGGCGTCTATTGGTTTCATCCAATCGTTGCAAAATCGGTAGCGTAAAAGCAGCCGTTTTGCCGGTACCTGTTTGGGCAACGCCCAACAGGTCAATACCACGAAGAGCAGGAGGAATGGCCGCAGCCTGTACAGGAGTTGGTGTCGTGTAGCCTTCGGCTTGCACGGCACGATTCAAGGGCTCAATGAGTCCTAGATCAGAAAAATGTTTCAAAAAATAAGGGAAATAGGGGTAGCGCTCGTTGAATCCGGAATAGGTAAACAGTGCCGGACGAGGGCCAAAGGATCCGTGGGGGCGCGCCTCCTACGGGGAAAAAAGAAAGGCAAGCTCGGGAAGTGACGTTTCGGACAAGTGGCTGGGATGCCAAGAAATGCTTAAACGCCCACGCGCAATCGCCGAGGAGCATCTGGATTACCAGACTAGCTGGCTTTTTTTAGACCAGCTGGATTGTTAGGCCAGAGTGTTAGAATGGCGGCGTAGATGAAAAGTTCCTAGCGCCCTGTAGCGCCACTTGCCCTTAGCTGGTTCCTCGAGCTCTTCGCCGGCCAAAACCCCTTCATGGGTCCGTTAGTCCACCCTCCCACCGCTTTCCGGCCCCATCGTTCCGTCCGACAATGGCTGGTTAAGCCGCTTCTGAATCAGTCTCCACTGAGGCAGAAACTGATCCATAAATGCCTTGAAACGGGCATTGTGGGATCGTTCAAGCAGATGCACAAGCTCGTGTACCACCACATATTCGAGGCATTCAATGGGCTTTTTTACAAGCTCTGTATTGAAGCGAATGGTATGCGCGCGTGTGTTACAGCTACCCCACCGCGTCTTCATTTGCCGAATAGAATACGACTGCGATTTCACCTTCATGACCGGTTCCCATTCCTGAAGGAGGGATTCAATAGCCTCGCTTAAGACCTCTCGCAGCCATTTTTGCACCGCTTTTTCCCGATGAAGCGAAGTGGCCGTGGAACGAATGGTCAAAATGAGCTCTGAATCAGTCAATGAGACGGAGGCTCTACCGCGCTTTTCGACCACGACGAGCTGGTAAGATTGTCCCCACACAAGGATGGAATCGCCGGATTCATATTGAATGGGCTGCGGATACGTCCGAGAGCGGATTTCCGTTTGGTGCTGCTCAATCCAATCCATACGGTACTCGACAAAGGCTCGTATGGGAGCTAGTGTCATTCGAATGGGAGCTGAGATATGAATATCGCCTTGGGGCGGACGAATGGTGAGCCGAAGGTTTTTGACCTTTTTAAAGACCACTAAAGCCGACACACTGCCTACTTGAATCTGGACCCTTCGAGTCTTCGAAGGGGCAGTAGATTTTGTCCGACTCATCGGTGGTGGCTTTTTCGCGCCCGAACCCCCAAGAAGTGCATTCCAATCCATTGTAGCTGGGGTTTACCCGACTAGTCGTCTTTCTTCTTTTTCTTTTTCAGCTTTTTCGGCGTCTCTGTACCACCTTCCTTGAACTTCTTAGGGCGAGGCTGCTCGACGGGAGCAATATCTAACTGCTTTCCGCAAACCCAAGCTTTCTTCAGCTCAAGAAGCACTTCAAAAGGCATGCCACGTGGAAGATCCACAAAGGTGTGATCGTCTTGAATATCGATGTGACCGATATACTGGGAGTCGAGGCCGGCTTCATTGGCGATAGCACCGACAATGTTGCCCGGTTTCACATCATTCTGATAACCTACCTCAATTCTATAACGCTCCATTCCCCGGCTTGGAAGATTCCCAGAGCGCCGTGGACCAGATTCACCACCGAATTTTTTGCCTCCTTGCTCCTCACGGGCTCCTCGATCACTTCGGTCCCGAGGAGGACCGTCATTTCCACGATCCCGTCCGGTTTCCCCACGATCGCTGGCGCCTCTGTCACTGCCGGAGCGGGCGCCGCCAAAGCGGTCTCCACCGCCTCGTTCATCGTCACGAGACCTGCGATCGCTTCGTTCTGACTGCCGTTTTTCCTTTGCCATCACGAGATCACGATCCCCAATAGCCATTTTGGAAAGGGCAGCCGCTATTTCAATGGCCGGAATGTTGTGCTCATGCTGGTACTGCTCCAGCAATCCACGCATAAATTCGAGGTCACCTCTGGCTATAGTGTCACTAATCGCTTGCTTAAAGTCTGCAATACGTTTGTTACTGACCATTTCGACCGTCGGAAGCTCGAGACGCTCGATTTTTTGACGCGTCGTTTTTTCAATGACCGCCAGCATTCTGCGCTCGCGAGGAGCCACAAATAAAATGGCATCGCCATCTCGTCCGGCACGGCCTGTACGGCCAATTCGGTGGATATAGGCTTCTGCTCCGTTTGGAATATCGTAGTTCAACACGTGAGAAATGCGTTCTACATCCAGTCCACGAGCCGCCACATCCGTAGCAATCAAGATGTCTAACGAACCTTTTTTGATACGATCAATCATTTGCTCGCGTTGGTTCTGCGCCATATCGCCGTTTAGAGCAGCGCAGGAATATCCACGGGCTTCTAGACGATCGGCCAACTCAACGGTCGCAACTCGCGTGCGCACAAAAATCAGCATGGCATCGAACGGCTCTACCTCGAGGATCCGCGTCAAAGCATCCAGCTTGTGCAAACCACTGACTCCCCAATACCGCTGCCGAATGGTCGCTGCGGTGGCCGTCTTGGTTTTGATGGAAATCAGCTGTGGATCCCGAAGATATTTCTCCGCGATTCGCTGAATTTCTTTCGGCATAGTTGCCGAAAAGAGAGCCATTTGGCGCTGTGCAGGCGTCTGCTCTAGAATCCACTCCACATCATCGATAAATCCCATCCGAAGCATTTCGTCGGCTTCGTCAAGAACCAAAGCTTGCAAATTGTCTAGCTTTAACGTCCCCTTCCGCATGTGGTCCATTACTCGACCAGGCGTTCCAACCACCACGTGGACGCCCCTTCTGAGCTGACGCAGCTGGCCTGAATAGTCTTGACCACCATAAATCGGCAGAACGTGGAATCCTTTAATGTGCGATGCATAACGCTGAAACGCCTCGGAAACTTGAATAGCAAGTTCGCGGGTAGGCGCAAGCACCATCACTTGAACACTGTTGTTCTTCATATCCAGACGAGACAACAGCGGTAGCGCAAATGCTGCCGTCTTGCCCGTTCCGGTCGGGGCGCGGCCAAGTAAATCCAAACCGGCTAATAAATGCGGGATGGCTTGAGCCTGAATGGGCGATGGCGATTCGTAACCAATCTCTTCAATGGCCGACAATAACGCTGGCGCTAAATTGAGGTCGCGAAACGCGATATCTGAAGTAATCGACTCGTGGTTTTCGTCGTTTCCTTCGGGGCGGGGTGCTTTTTCTTTGGTCATAACCTTCATAATACCACTACAGAAGGGTTTTCTTGCCATTCATGACAAGAAGAATATGCAGAAACGTTAGGGAGATTTCGAGCAGAAAACAATGTTTTCACATTCTCAGCGATATTTTTCCTCCCAACAGCGCCAGGTTTTCGCTACTCACGCCATTTTCCCCCTGATCACGCCAGTTCTTCCTAAATCACGACAGCTATCGCTCAATCGCGCCAATCTTTCTTCGAAAAACGGTTGTTTCCGCCTCAATCACAACGGTTTTCCCCTAATCACGCCAGTTTCCTTCTAAAAAAACATGTCTTCATTCTAACAACTTTCCTCCCCCCTGATCCCGCCACCTCTCCCCTCAATCACGCCACCTCTCCCCTCAATCACGCCACCTCTCCCCGTTCCCGCCACATCCTCTGATCCACACTTGAAATCCCTCATCGGCAGGCCTCCCAAGGCTAGCTGGATTTCTTCACGTATTTAGTCAAAAGGACTATTTGTTGCCCACTCACTTTCCCTTCAATGTGATCGGAATTGCCTTGAACTAAGGAAATATTACGGACAGCCGTACCCCGCTTGGCCGTAAAACCACCGCCTTTCACATTCAAGTCCTTAATCAGGGTGACCGTATCTCCATCTAACAGCTCCACGCCGTTGCTGTCCGTGTGTTTGGCTGCCTGAAGTTCGCTGTTGCCCTCGCCCGTTGCGCGCGCGAGAGCAAGCGTTTCTTCGTCCAGATACATCATTTCCAACAATCCCTGTGGCCATCCTTCACCAGACAAACGTGTTAACATCCGCCAAGCCATGATTTGGACCGCAGGTACCACGCTCCACATGGAATCGTTTAAACAACGCCAGTGGTGCACATCCACTAAATCAGGATCGTTTATTTGTGATAGGCATATTTCGCAGAGCAGAACGCTTGAATCCACACCTGCCATCTCTACCGGAGGGACTTCGTACACCGACAGCCTCTCGGCGCCACCACACAGTTCGCATTTTGAGCCTGCCCGACTTCTTAACGCTTTTTCAATACTCATGTTGAGCTCTTTTTATTTGGTAAGGCCATAGCACCGTTGAACGCGAACCAGCAAACCAGCCCGCCAACGCGCCAACTGTTACTCGATATCGATGGCTTCGCTAGCGCAAACAAACAACACACAGCCCAATTCCGAGTGGTTCAAGAAGACCTCTTTTTTACGAGTCTTAAGTCCCGATTGGTCAAATCCAATAACCGCCATGTCGGCATCCGAAGATTTGTTAATGACCAACTTCCGGAATGCTTCTTCGTCGTCTGTTGCTAGAAACTGGATGTTCTTTTCGGATATGGGCAGTCTCCCTTGGGATATTAAGCCTTCCATTACCTCGCGTTGAATATCGATCTGGTCTTTGGGGAATGCCGCGAAAACTGTGATTTCTGCGCCATTCCAATCCTCGTGTCCTAACATGATGTAGGATAGCAAGATCATCACGTTGGCATTGGCCCTATCGTTCCAGGTTAGCCAAATATGGATAGACTTTTTATCGCCAAAATGATTGTCTCCATGACGTAGCACAAACAGCGACATGTCTGCGGCTACTGAAAACAGGGAGCTCTCGACCACTTCCTCAACAACTTCCGGGCCGTCGTGCTCTGAAAACTCAAACAGAATGGAGTTGTTCGGGATGCCCGAGACGCCAGGCAATTGAAGGCTCTGAGCCAGCGCCGAACGCATTGATGGAGCGACCATGGTATCCATATACACAGAACCATTCTGTTTTTCAGCCATTTCCAACAGTCGGTCTCGTTCTTTTATGCTTTCTCGGTGGGTCGTTTTATTTAACATACCGGGCACATAATGTAGATACGTTCCAAAGCCATAACGATGGCATATCCAGCGCATTAATTCGAGCGGCGCCCGCCTGTCAAATGTGCGAGAGCTTACCATAATGACGCTTGGCCTCCATTCCCTTTCTTTTTCGTGCCGGCTGCGAACCTGCAATTTGAGATGCAGATAGCGGGTTAGCTGGGACATGGCTCCCTCGAACATTTCGGCCAGGTCATGCCCCGCTTCGCCACGCGTGCGAACCACGACCGTGTAGAGCGCGGTCATTACCATTAGCGACAAAATCGCGTACATGGGGTCCATTTGAAACATCATAAACACGCAGACAACGGCGCCAAACAAAGAGATGTACCAACGGGACCGAAAACTTGGTCGGTAACTGGGGCGTGCAGCAAAACTCTCAAGAAAACTGATGGCGCAAAGCGAACCGTACGTGACCATAAAGAACATGGAAATGAGTTTGGCCACAATATTGACGTCGCCCAGAATCACGATGAAGATGGCGACGGCACTCGTCAGAATGGTAGCGTTTCGAGGTTCATTTACCGGACCAACTCCTAAAGAAAGCCATGAATTAGCCTTTCCTATTGGAAGCGAGGCATCGGTGGCTAGCGCCTGCATCGTGCGGGGCGCAACCAGTATGGACCCGATGGCCGAACTTAAGGTTGCCGCGCCTAGGCCAATCGGGATGATTGGTCCCCATAATGCGATTCGACTCATTATAAGCTGATCGCCGGCAAGATCTTCTGGGCTGGCTGAAAAGGCCAATTTGGTAACGATGGCGACATAAATAACAGCGCCGGTAATCGTGGCAATAAGCGTTCCTTGCGGAATAGACTTTCGTGGATTGGCCAAATCTCCTGATAGGCCGACGCCTGCCGTCATCCCCGTAAATGCTGGAAACACAATGGCAAACACCACGACCAGGGAGTCAGGATCGAGTACTGTTCGGGAAAAACTGGCGGAAGCGGGGTCAAAACCATCTACTGGGGAGCCCAGAAAAAACAAGACAAGGGTTATGCCGAGCGTTGCCGCAATCACATACAGCACCTTTACGCCCATCGAAGCCCCTTTTTTTAACATCAAGATGATGAGAGCAACCGTCCCAGGCAGTGAAATAAATCGAGGATCCATGGCGATTCCGAACGATTTTTCAAACCATGGTGTGAGCGGCGTAAAGGCTTCTGCAAAGGCAATCATGTAAAACGCTACCGAAACCGCCTGGGAGAGATAGAGCGACACCCCAATTACGCTGCCTATGGATGTCCCAAATGACCGGGAAATGATGAAATACTCACCCCCGCCCTCTACTTTTCGATTGGTCGCAATTTCAGCAATGGCCAAAGCCGTTGGTATGGTAACCATGTGGCCCAGCAGGATAATTAAAATGGCGCCGAGCCATCCTACATGGCCCACTGCGTACCCGAACCGCAAAAACATAACAGCACCCAAAATGGTGCTTATAGCGGCCAGAAATACGGGTAAGGTACCAAAGCCGTGCCCTCGATCCGAAGCGGCAGAAATGCTCGATGTAGACATAGTTCCTGTGATGTGTGACGCGGTAATCTAAGGCAGACCTACCTAAATTATAGCAAAAAGAAGGATTGGCTGGGTCGATGTCCTCTATCCAAATCAGTTTTGGGGCCATAAAAACATTAAATGACCACCGTTATTCCGGTATGGGCCATTCGTCTGCTCTTAGTTCAACGGGCCTAAACAAATGAGCACTTTCAGCAAAATGGTCCGCTGTACCTACCAGCACGAGTCGATCCCCGACATGAACAACAAAATTTCCTGCGGGGCTTGCTATGGTTTTGCCCGATCGCCGAACCGCAAGAACCGTAATTCCGAACGATTTACGTAAAGCCAATTGCTCCAGCGTTTTTCCATCGGCGTCGGCTGCCGCTCTAACGGCAACTACCCGCGTGTGCATACCGTCCTCATCCAGACCCTGCAAAACCATTAAATGGGCCTCCTGGATACTGCCACGCATAATCCCATAGTCCTGCTCTCGGATAATTTGGATCTGCCGATCCACCTCTTCAGGAGGTATCATGTAGGCTCCCAAGACGTGTGAAAAGATTCGAACGCTCGTTTCAACCTCCTCTGGCACAACAATATCGGCCCCTAGTTTTTGCAATGCTTCCATAGACTCGATATTTCGGGTTCGAACAATTATTTGAAGCGTTGGATTGAGATGGCGCGCTTGGTGAAGTAGCCTGGGCACTACCCCCGGATCGTTCATAACGATTACGCAGAGTTTGGCGGTGGCAATTTCCGCCGTCTCTAGCACGTGGGCACGGGCAGCATCCCCGTAGATGGCTGGAATACCCGCTGCAAACATTTCGCGCGTTCTAAACGGATCGATCTCGACTACCACAAATGGGATGCCCCGATCTTGTAAAACCTGAACAAGCCTCCTTCCTGAAGGTCCGTATCCAATGATGATAACATGATCTTCTAAATGGTTTTTTAGCGCTTCCGTTTCGATCTCGGAGCGTTGAACTCCTCTAACCGGTTGGGACGATGTTCGCTTCCTGCGGCTTAATCGGAGGAGGGACAGTCGGGCGCCCAGCCAGGTCCCCATTTGCATCTGAAATGGCGTGAGCAGCATCAACAAAACCGTTGCCGCTAAAAAGGTTTGAGCTCCCGCCTCGCCCAAGCCTGCAGGCGTCAGTCCTGCCAATCTTCCAGAACGTTCCAAGACAAAGGAAAACTCCCCAATTTGGGCTAACCCTAACCCGACGGTGGCGGCTATTCTCGATGGATAGCCAAGGACCAGTACGCTGCCAAAGGTGGTGAACGCTTTTATCAACAATACAATGCCGGCCGCCGCCAAAACGAGGAGCAGGTTCTGCGATAGGAAGTGGACATCCAACAACATGCCGACCGAAACGAAGAAAACAGCGTTGAAAATGGTTTTTAGCGGTAATATCTCACTAATGGCCTGCGTACTATACTGACTTTCGCTAACCACTAATCCGCCCAAAAAGGCTCCCAATGCCAAACTAATCCCAACATAACTGGATGCTGCCGCTGTCCCAAAACAGATGGCCACGATTGTCAGCAAAAACAGCTCAGGACGCCGGGTAAAAGCGACTCTTTCTAGAATCTTGGGGACCACTTTACGGGCTAAAAAAAGCACAACGGCAATCAGCGCCAAGGCTTGTCCAAAGACTAATAGGACCTCCGTGAAAGACCCTCCGTCCAAGCCTAGCACAGGCACAGCTAGAACCATCCCAACGATTGCCAAGTCCTGGAAAATGAGGATGGCCAACGAAAGCCGTCCGGTCGGAGTATCCGTTTCCTTTCGTTCCGAAAGCAAGCCTAGCACAATGGCCGTCGAACTCAAAGCGACCAAACACCCAGTGTAAATGCCCACTTTCCAGCTAACCCCGAAGGCAAGTAGCGTGACCGTGACGACAAAAATGCTGGAAACTACCTGAAGTCCACCCACCAGAAAAATGGCCCGACCTGAACGTAGAATCTTTTTTAGCCCTAGCTCCATCCCAATCATAAAGAGGAGCAAAACAACCCCCACTTCAGCTAGAATGTCGACCAGTTCTTGGTTTTTAACAAGGCCAAGTGCATTAGGCCCGATCACGACACCCGCTATCAAATAACCTGCAATGGGCACCAATTTGAGCCGAAAACACGCGTAGGCAATAAGGACGCTCACCACAAAAAGGGCCACCAACTCATTAAGGAAAGGAATCGTGGCGGCAAATATCATGGAGTAATGGTTTAGAGGGTACGTAGGTAATTCAGTAGGCGACGCGGATTCTGCAAGCTTCCAAAATGGCTTCCAACATTTGGGTGTACGAAATATCCTGCAATTTGGCCATTTTTGCCAAGTGTCCGTCCCAACACCAGCCAGGATTCGGATTCACTTCCAACAACCTTGGCGTTCCATTGGCATCGAGGCGCCAATCGAACCGAGCATAGTCGCGGCAACCGAGTCGGTCAAATAGATTTAAGCATTTAGCGCCTAAAAACCGCTCAACATCTTCGGGTAAGTTGGCTGGAATAGACTTGATATTCCAATAGGGGGAGGTTGGATCCCACTTAGCTTCATATCCACAAATGTGAGGCAGCCCCTCCGGCAGCATGGAATAGTCTTCCTCGATGATCGGAAGGATGGTATAGGCTTGCGAGGGGTTTCCAATGATGCCTACGCTGATGTCTTTTCCGGTCAAATACTCTTCCACGAGGATGGGATTTTTATACCCAAATTTGCTTCTTATTCCGACAATGGCACTTTCGAGAGACTGTAAATCATAACACACGTTGTGTTGGGTAATCCCAAAGCTGGAATCACCTGAATTGGGCTTCGCAATAACAGGGAACGACAACGGAAATCCCACAAATTGGATTTCATTCGGCTCAATAAAAAATGCGCCCGGAACGGGAATATCCATTTCTTTGGCCACGCCCCTTACCAAGGATTTATCGTAACAATAGGCTAGACACTGCGGCGTGCCACCCGAATAGGCAAAACCAAGCATTTCCAATAGCGCCGTTACGTGGAGCTCCTTGGACGCCTCATTATTGAATCCCTCATCACATAAATTGAACACAAAGCTGATTTTTCCTTTCAGTTTGGTCAGGTCCTGAATCAGGGTATCGTGGTTGTCTAAGTACGTAACCTTGTAGTTTGGAAGGGATGCCAGCGACTTTTTGAGTGAGTTAATGGTAAAAAGATCGTCCTCGTCAAAAGTTGAATTGGGCTTGATTACATCGGACTTGCGCGGATCTCCCAAAATCACGGCAATCGCATGGGTCGTTCTACCTGTTTTTTTGACGTAAGACCAGTCCTTTTTCGCCGAAGCCGTTACCACGACGCGTTCGGCCATCATCCCCAAATCCTGATTGCGTTTGGACTCGGAGGTTACGTTGGAGACATTGGTGTACCCGACAAAGCCCGCTTCGCCCAACAGCTTGCGAAGGTCATCGTGGGTATAGAGCCGCTCTGCATAAAATTGGTCCGCAATTACCCCTTTGGTAATGTGCGTGATGACTTCCCGAGAAACCAGCCGTGATTGATCTTCGGAAATGGATCGTTCCCGACAAACAAAGTAGTTTTTATCGATCCATTCCCAGCTTCTGGGCTGAAAATTGCGCCGCATGAAATCCCCATCGGTGATTTCAATCAACAGTTTTCCTTCCGGTTTGAGAACCCGCAGAATGTCCCGCAGAATGGTCAGGTCGTCTTTTACAGAATCGAAATAGCCAAAACTATTCCCGGCGATCATGACCGCATCGAACTTGTCGGTGTGATAGGGTAGTTTCCGGGCATCGCCTTCCTTAAAAGCCACATTGTATCCGGTGGCTTTGCTGATTTTTCGAGCCCGTGCGATCAAATAATGCGAACGATCAAGACCAAAAACATTCGAATAACCGCGCTTTGCTAGTTCTAACGAATGGCGACCTTGCCCACAGCACAGATCGAGAATGGCGCTTTCCTTTGGAAGTCCAAGGGCACCCTCGAAAATGGTTACTTCCTTATCTGTAAGGTCTCGATCCTCTACGACATCGCCGTCGGTTCGTAAATAGTTGGCGTTGAACAGATGCCGCCACCAGTCGGCTTTAACATAACTTTCCAGATTGTCTACTGGACCCAGAACTTCGATTAGTTTCTCATTTCTGTTCTTAGCCATTGCCGGTTGATGAGCCTCCTACTTTTAATTTTAGATACAAAACATCAGGATTGTTTGCGGGTCCTGATTAAATACGGCAGGGGATTCCCGCCTCAACGTCCTCAACTCAATTTTTAGTCTTCAATTTCAAAACCAGTTGATGAGCTCGTTCTACAGCCTCAGGAAAGGTGTCGAAAACGTTTTCTTCTCCAATTTTCGCCAGTAAACCGCTTCGCTCGAGTGCCACCAAAGGCTGTGCATGTATACCTGAAATTATGATGGCTTCCCCACTTCTTTGGAATCGATCGACCACATCTTCTAAGGCATGCAAACCCGTTGCATCCATAGCCAAGACATGCCTCATGCGCAATATGACCACCCTTTCAGTTCGGGTTGACGCCAAAAATGTCTCGGTAAACTTCCGAGCAGCACCAAAGCAGAATGAACCGTTGATTTCAAATATCTCAACCCCTTCTGAAATGAACTCTGGAAGGGTATCCGTCGCCAATTCAGATTCATATTGGACGATATCGTGAATAGGTTTAATCTGAGTCACGTCTGCCATTCGGCGCATAAACAAGAGCGCCGCAAGTACCACTCCTACCTGAATAGCGACCACCAAATCGATGGCAACGGTCAGCGTAAACGTGGCCACGAGGACCAATACGTCGCTTTTGGGGCCTTTTAGGAGTCCCACGAAAGCGTGCCATTCGCTCATATTGTAGGCTACTACAATCAAAATACCTGCTAGCGTGGCCATCGGAATCATTGAAGCCCACGCTCCCGCTATGACCAAAATAAACAATAACGTGATGGAATGAACGATCCCAGCAATCGGACTGCGCCCGCCATTGCGAACGTTGGTTGCCGTTCGGGCAATGGCGCCCGTTGCCGGAATGCCACCAAACAATGGCGAGGCCATATTGGCCAATCCTTGCGCCACCAGTTCCGCGTTAGATCGATGTCGGCCACCAATCTGTCCATCCGATACGACCGCACTCAAAAGCGATTCAATGGCACCGAGCAAAGCAATGGCAATCGCGGGCGAAACCAACGACCGTATCATGCTCCAATCCGCCGAGAAGCCGCGAAAGCTGGGAAGGGAACGTGGTACGTCTCCAAAACGGCTCTGAATGGTCGCGATATCTAGATTGAACCCCTGAACAATGGCCGTAGTAATAATTACGGCAACCAGCATGCCCGGGATCTTGCCGGGTACTTTGGCCCAAAGTTTAATGACCACCACGGTTAATAGAAAAATCGCGATCGATTCGTAGCTAAAAGTGGCGATGTGTTGACTGTACACCGTCATTTTATCGGCGAAAGAAGCGGGGACACTGGTCAAGTCGAGGCCCAAAGCATCGGATATTTGTCCTGATGCAATGATCAGCGCAATTCCTGACGTAAACCCGACGGTAACCGGATAGGGAATAAATCGAATCACATCCCCCAAACGCGCGATACCTAAAATCACCAAAAAACAACCGGCCATAAAGGTGGCGATGGCCAGGCCTGGGTAACCGAATTCGGCCACAATGCCGGCGATCAAGACGACAAAAGCACCTGTGGGGCCTCCAATTTGAACGCGGCTACCTCCAAAAACGGATATAATGAATCCTGCAATGATCGCCGTGTAAAGTCCCTGCTCCGGGCGAACTCCTGAGGCAATAGCAAAGGCAATAGCCAGCGGGAGAGCGACAATACCCACCACGATTCCAGACATGGCGTCGCGGGCGAAATCGCGGCGACTGTATCCTTCTTGAAGGACGGTGATGAGCTTGGGTGTTAATTCCGGACTGAATACGAGCATCTTGACGAGTTTAAAAGGAATACCCCACACTTATGCTCAACTCAGGCCACTTCATTAGTTCCTGAGAGCTCAAAATGAATGTGGCTGGTCCAAGCGGAGTCCGGACGCCTAGCTCGAAACCGAGGCCGACCGATGCTGGCTCTGCTAGCAAATCGCTCACCTCTGCTGGAAGCCGGGTTTTCTCATTGTCGACTAGAATATCGAACGTTCCACCCGCGTTTACGAGCAAACGACCAAATACATCCTTTTTCATTTCCCATTGAACGCCAATGGCTCCCAAATACGCTTTCCGGCCAAATCGCGCCTGCGAATCGAGGCCGTAGACTGGTAAAAATATTCCCGGAAACACCGTCGAGGGCCTCGTGCCACCAATAAACGTGTGATAACTCAGCGGAAGGGCTTCCCCCGTTCCATATCCCAACGCGGCCCGCGCAAATACCGAAATGGCGGGTATAACGGGTACAAATCCCTGCGAATCGAATCGGAAAAACTTGAAACCTCGACCTCCGTGTTTGGCCGTCGTGGCGATGGTCGGCTCAGAACTAGAAAGGCCTAATCCTCCACTTAGCGACATTTGCATACCGCTTGTTGGGAATGATGGGTCATCATAAGTGTCTCTATCAACAGCAAAAGATGTCGTAAACACGGAGTGGTCTTTATTCTTAGTCGGAAGAGGATCTAAAACGCCTGGGGCCGTCGAGACCGTGGCTATTTCCCTTTGAACCCTTACCCGATCTGCTTTGACCTTAAGACCTAATTTGGTTTTGGGGGCGAGCGTATAGCCAGCCAAAATACTCGCGCTGAAAACATTCAAAGCAATACTAAGAACCGGAACTTCAGGATCGATGGAAATGGATTTTGCATACAGGTCCGGCAGGAAAAATCGAATCGGAGCTTCCGAGTAGTCAAGACCGAATCCCAAATTGAACTTTTTGTCCCCCGTGTTCGCGGTCATGTATATGGCTTGTAGCTGTTTTTGCTTACCTACGCTGACCCTGAATTCCGTAATCGATCCAAAATGAACTCGATTTCGAAGCGCCAAGGAAAACAAGATTTGGGCTGCATTTTCAGAATCGTATCTAACTCCAAGCCCCACTCGGTCTGGAGTTCTGCGCGGTTGCGCCAGAACGGTCAATGTGTGGGTGCTGTCGGAAGTCGCCTGCATTTGATACGTCACCAGATCGAACAAGCCGGTAGAGTAAACATTTGAAATGGCCTCCGCGACTTGATTGGGGCTAAGCATGGCCGGCAGAAACAATCCCAGTCTCTTTTCGACAAGCGACGACACGTCATCGGCACCTGCCGTTATGACCAATTGGTCCACCAACTTCGGTACATTTACCCGAAGTTTTTGAGGCCTAAACGTTCTGGGAATACCAAGGGAGTCGAGCAGTTCCCGAATTCTGGGCATAGCTGCGCGGGCAGCCGCTTCGCCACGCGCCACCCACTCAACGGCTTCCTCAAAATCGGAACCGGACAGCCCCGATATATCGGGGCGAATCAACACGTCCAAAAGCGCCCGTTGCTCTTTATCTGCCTGGTACCCTTGATACGACGCCGTGTGCATTAAGACATCCACAAGCGTTGGATCGTCTAGATTTAGGTCCTCAACTTGAGCTCCTACATCCACGCCAATTAAAACATCCGCCCCCAACCTAATGGCATCGATGGCGGGTAAATTTCTAGAGAGGGCGCCGTCTATATATTTGGACCCGCCAATATCCACGGGAGCAAAAAGGGTTGGAATGGACATACTTGCCCGCAGCGCGGTGGGCAGAGACATGCCCTGAAGCGGCACGGCCAAACCGGACTTCAAATCCGTCGCGACTACAGCGAGAGGAATGGGCAGCTTCGAAAAATCGACTTCATCCTGAAATGACCATGTCCAACTTGAAAGCAGGGTCATGATTTCCTGGCCGGATATAACTCCACTCGGAATTTTAAACTCCGTACCCTCCGTGGGAAGGGCAATCAAAACTCCTTGGGCAGACACCCGACTCATTAAGTTTTGATCTCTGCCTCGAAAGGCGTTCCCAAGAGTCGTTTGCCAGGTTGGGTCGTACACAATGTCCTCGAGTTGACTTGCGCTGAATCCAATGGAGTAAAGTCCCCCAGCCACAGCGCCCATACTCGTGCCGGAAAGGATATCAATCGGAATACCTTCTTCTTCCAGGACCTTCAGCACGCCCACATGGGCAATCCCTTTGGCGGATCCACCACTTAGAACCAAGCCAATTTTGAGGCGCCTGGCGGGAGGTGCAGCACGATCCTGGGCAGCTGCGGATTCCTGAGCGGCTGCGGATTCCTGGGCAGCTGCCGATTCCTGGGCGGCTGCGGATTCCTGAGCGGCTGCGGAAGTCCAGCCAACCACTAGAAAAAGAAATATGACGATAAATAGCCGCACTGAATCCGGTTGTAAAAAGATCTTTGGTGTCGAAACAGACATGTAATGTTACTGATTCTCATAGTACCAAAAACGGCTCCTACGTCCGTAATTTCGAAGGGTTAGTGCTTCGTTTCTTATTCATCATTCCCCGCCCAATGACTACTTTTAGTTTGACCTTAATGTATCGCTGATTTTCAGAACGGGTGATTAGGCCATGCGTCGTTATTCTGTTTACGTGATTGAACTGGACACTCCGGTGCGCGGCCTAAAACGGTTTCGTGAAGCGAATCCGCGTCTTAATCCGCTAAAACCATGTTTTTACGTCGGAAGCACGTATCGAACGCCGGATGAGCGATTCGATCAGCACAAAAAAGGTTATAAATCCAACAATTATGCCCGAAAATACGGGCTATGTCTACGACCGGACGTATTTGAAGCTTACAACCCCATTCCATCGCGCAAAGATGCGGAAGAGTTAGAAGTCTATTTGGCTGAACGTCTGCGCCAGAAAGGGCATGGAGTTTGGCAGGGTTAGGACGGTCGTGGCCTGAGTCTGAGCCACGAAGTCGGGGTTTGAGGTGGTCATTGGAGCCTGAGCTGCGAGGACGCGGTTTGGGTTCATGGTCTACAAAGCATCCTTTAGCCCCCCTTAGCCCGGCTTTTCACGCGGAACGACATGCTTCAATATGGGTATGCATCGCTCCCCCGATCCAATCTCATTATTGTCATGAAGATGCTAAAAATTGCCGCCGTGCTTGCCGTTCTCGGCCTCGTTTCTTTTGGGTTCCTTACCATAAATACTGGCGACGATCCGCCGAAGGTGGGCGCTATAGCGCCGAAGTTTTCGTTGGTCTCCAACGAAGGAGTCGAGGTCAAACTGTCTGATTACGAAGGACAGTGGATTGTACTTTACTTCTACCCGAAGGACTTCACGTCTGGCTGTACGATTGAAGCCCATAACTTCCAGCGTGACCAAGAACTCTACCACGAGAAAAATGCCGTTATTTTCGGCGTAAGTGTAGATAGTGCTGAGTCCCACGCTGAGTTTTGTGCCAAAGAAGGGCTTGAGTTCAAGTTGCTGGCTGATGTAGGAGGCATGGTATCTACCTCTTACGGTTCCATTCGAGGCGCGGGCAGCGCTGTTGTTTCTGCCAGAAACACGTTTATAATCGACCCCGAAGGAAAAGTGGCGAAAGTATTTTTAGGCGTTAAGCCAGATCCTCATTCAGCTGAAGTATTGGAAGCTTTGACCGAGCTGCAAAAGGGATAGTCTGCAACCTTTACCAACTTGCCTTGGCCCACGTTGTAATTGAGACACCTAGATCCCCTGTTATCTCAAGTCATTCTTATCCCAAGTATTTACCTCATGTTCGCCAATAGATTAACCAACGTATTTTTCGCAACCCTACTTCTGTTGGGTTGGGTCGTTAGCGATGTGTTTGCTCAAAGCGACCGGATCGCACTCATCACAGATATGAAGGGCGAAGTCGCGCTCGCTAAAAAAGGCTCCCAAACATTTGCCAAAGCAGATTGGGGAACGCCTCTTTTTGAAGGGGATCGCATTCGAACGGGTTTAAGGACGCTGAAGATTATTGGGCATCCTGCAGTTCCAACCAATTTATTCCCGACATACGTATTCCGACACTCCTGGTCAACGCCGTTGACGACCCGTTTTTGTCTAAAAGTTGTTATCCGGTCGAACAGGCACGTTCAAACCCCAACGTAACGTTAGAAATGCCGCGTTTTGGGGGACATGTCGGATTTCAAAAGCGAGGTCTTTACTGGTCTGAAGAGCGCATCATCCAGTTTCTACAAGCCCTCTGAAAAAGTGAACGGGCGAAAAGCCCGCCGCCGAATGGGACCTCCTTATTGACCCAAACTGTTTTTCATCACATCCCAAACAACAGGATCTTCAGCGCCAAGAACCCAGATAGAAACGCCTCGAAGGCCTGGATACTGGTGAAACAAGTCTAGTTTGGCCTGCATAGACCGCGCGTTTTCTAAAAACACCCAGTGAAAAACACCGAATTGCTGCCAAAATCCATAGGAGACGCCTTGCTCAGCTAGCCAAATCGGTTCGACTTTATTCGCGGCCAACAATTCTGAGGCCTTCGAGAATTGAATTTCGTTGCCTCGGACCCGAGCGGTGCCATTCGAAAAATAGTCCGGATACCAATAGCCCGAGTAAAACGGGAGCCCCAAAGATATCTTTTCAACCGGAACCCCTATTGAAAGCGCATATTCCAACATTTCCTTCATCCATGGCAGTCCAGCAATGGGTCCGGGAGCCGTTGGCCCCCCATGCTGTGCGTATGTCATCAAAGAAATAAAATCACCGGCCTCGGCCAATGCAACCATATCGAAATTGCCCCGCCAATTGTCCTGCATGTAGCGTGAAAAACCTTTCTCTTCAGCTACATCGTTTGTCGGAACAACGGCGACAGAAGCCGTCATACCTGCCGCGTGCAACGCGTGGGCTGCTTCTTGGAAGAAAACCGTGAAAGCGTCCCTATCGGATGAATGAACGTTTTCGAAATCGAATTGCCACCCCCAAAAACCGTTCTCTACGCCCTCCTTAACCATGAAATCGATGGTTTTCTTTCGGGCATCTGGATTGTTCAACAATCCATGAATGTGATGCTGGTCAAACCCCGGATTCATGATGAGCGGCATAAGGTGCGTATTCGATTCCCGAGCTTCGCGCAGCAGGCGTTCTGGAACCCCGCCCGAAGCCACTCCCAACGAGTCCACTTTGTACACCTGAGGGGAGATCACATCGATTTGCGACGCGTGTTTTAAAAACTCATCGGCACCCCGGCCACTTCCACTGCCACCATAGACAATGACTTCTTGAGCCATGACCTTGGCCGGGACCAGGACACTCATCAAGAAGGCAATACTTAAAAAACGGAGAAAAGAGCGCATGTGGTCAACCGAGCTACCCAAAAATGAAACGAAGTACAAAAAAGAAAATGGCAGATAGGACCCCAGCTATGGGTAGTGTAATTACCCAAGACATTACAATCTTCCGAATCATTCCCATATCCAACGCCCCGATACCACGAGCCATACCTACTCCCATAACGGCCCCTACCAAAATGTGAGTCGTGGAAACTGGTAGCCCTGTGCCAGATGCCAAGACCACTGTCGATGCAGCGGCTAATTCGGCGCAAAACCCTCTGGTTGGAGTCAATTCGGTTATTCTTGTCCCGATGGTTTTCATGACCCGATACCCCATGGTTGCGAGCCCAGCGACTATTCCGACGCCTCCAACCAAAAGAACCCAGAGAGGTAGCCCCGATTTTTGAAGAATCTCTCCGCCAGACCCAACAATGCTCACGACAGCTGCGAGGGGACCAATGCCATTGGCAACGTCATTCGATCCGTGCGCAAATGCCATGGCGCACGCCGTAAAAATCATCATGGGGGCGAAAACCTTTTCGACACTTGAAAATCGCTGATCCTTTTCGGCCTCTAAATCCCTTTTGGCGCGCCTTAAAAGGATACCACCAGCCAACGCCGTCAGAATACCCAGCCCAATTGAAAGTAAAAAGCTGTTTGTCGAGCTGATCTCAATATCTAGGTGGGTCAATCCCTTTTTAATGGTAACTAAGGAGATTACAAATCCCACAAAAAAGATGTAATAGGGGCCCCATTTTCGTGCGGCTTGAAAAGGATCCTCCTGATTTAAAATCAAGGCCCGGACGGAGTGCATCAACGTAAAAGCCAAAATGCCCCCGATTAATGGCGAAACAACCCAACTGGCTACGATAGAGCCTACTTGACCCCAATTGACGCTTTCAGAGCCAATTCCAACCATGCCAAAGCCAACGAGTGCTCCTACGATCGAGTGGGTTGTAGACACTGGCCAACCTTTATATGAAGCCATCATCAACCAAAAACCAGCAGCTAACAGCGAGGCCAACATTCCATAAACCAAAAATTCGGGGTTTTCAGCTAATCCTGCAGGATTGATAATCCCGCTTCGCACGGTGCTCGTAACGCTGCCTCCCGCTAACACCGCCCCGGCGAATTCAAAAACGGCAGCAATAACTATGGCCTGTTTCACGGTCAAGGCCTTAGCACCAACGGAAGTGCCCATTGCGTTGGCTAAATCGTTAGCGCCAACTCCCCAGGTCATAAACAATCCGAAAACGAGCGCTAATCCTATAAACCAGGGGCCATATTGTGCAATAATTTCCATGGGTGCGTTGCGAAGAAGTTCTTAAAATTGAGATTAACGGGCGGCAATCATAAGTCGAAGTCTATTCCCCACCGCCTCTGCATAGTCTGCAGTATCCCCAATCCATTCCAATAGTCGATACCAAAAAATGACAGAAACGGGATTTATTTCTGCCTCGTGAGCAAACAACGCCCTCGACACTGCCGCTCCGGTATTATCAGATTCCTGTTCGGCATCGTTGAGTTGATCAATCATCTCACTAACTTTTCGCGCTTCCGGGCCTGAAAATCCGGTTTCCAACAGTTCGTCCATTTCTTCCATGATGGTGGCGCAAAGGCGAACCACCTCAACGCATTCTCTGACAAAAGGCATCAACGGAGCTTGAATTCCGGCCGGAATATCCATTTGCCGCTCGGCTAGCAATCCTGCAATGTCTTGCGTGACATTCGCAATCTTATCCTGCATATCCAACAAGTCCAATAAATCTCGCCGATCGACTGGAAGCATAAACGTCCGTGGCAAGTGCTGTCTCACCGTCTTGTGAATCAAATCAGCTTCGTTTTCCAGCCGATCAATTTCCCGATTCAGCCGATCAATTTCGTCCTTTTTACCATTCAAAATGGCATCAAAGAGCTCGGGTAGCCGCTCCGCACATTCTTTCGCTAAGCGCATGTGCTGTTTCAGAAGGCTAAATGGGTTCGGGCCGAAAAGACGGCCAAGAGGATTTGTCCCTAGCATGATTTTACTCAGTCGGAGATCTCCGATCAATTCGTTAGTAAATCTAGTCCAAAAATAGCCATAGGAGGCGGAGATTCCGACAATGATGATGTGAAAGGCGCTATATTCTTACGGTGTCAACAACTTGGTCAATTCGCTTTTCTATTCACATGCTGACAGATTTAGATCGCTTCCAGCGTCGGTTTTTATTCGGATTGGTAATTTCTATTTCCATCCTCTTTTTGTGGATGGTGCGCGGTTTTTTAATCACGCTTTTTTTGGCAGCTATTTTCAGTGCCTTGGTCATGCCGATTCATCGTTACCTCTGTTCAAAGCTCAACTTGAAACACGGGTACACGGCCACTTTCACCCTTCTGATATTCGTTTTCATCATTGCCATCCCTGTCTTTGGCTTTTTTGGCCTCGTGGCTTCTCAGGCAATAGATGTCAGTCAGTCGGCTAGGCCATGGATCGAATCGCAAATTGTGGATGCTATCAGTTGGAACCAATTGATGTCTACCTATCCCGTATTGGCAAAATTCCTACCGGAACAGGCCGATCTCCTCGCTAAATTGAGTGAACTTACACGCTCAACTGGGCAATTTCTTGCCAATGGAGTCATAGGATTTACACGTGGAACCGCCGCCGTTACGCTGCAACTGTTTGTCATGATCTACGCCATGTTCTTTTTCATCCGGGATGGAAAAATTATTTTGGAAAAGATCCTTTATTACATCCCGCTTCCTCCCGAGTCCGCGCAAGAGTTGACCGATAAAATAGTTTCGGTTGCCAAAGCGGTTTTGAAGGGATCTTTGGTCATCGCTATTATCCAAGGTTCTTTGGCTGGATTAGCTTTTTGGGTTGTAGGCATTCCTGGATGGGCGTTTTGGACGACCGTGATGATGGTCTTGTCCATCATTCCCGCCATTGGTTCAGCCCTCGTTTGGATTCCAGCAGCGATTGTTCTGTTTGCCGAGGGGCCATTTTGGATCGCCCTTCTTTTCACGCTATGGTGTGCTCTTGTTGTCGGTACGATCGACAATTTGTTGCGACCATGGCTAGTGGGACGCGATACCAAAATGTCCGATCTAATGGTCTTGATCAGCACATTGGGTGGAATTTTTCTTTTTGGAGGCATTGGATTTGTTTTAGGACCTATTATCGCGTCTTTGTTCACAGCCGTGTGGTATATGTATGGAGACGCTTTTGCTGATAGCCTGGGTCAACGTCCTGAATCCATACCCGCTAAACCGTCAAAACCATGATTGTTGTAAACACCGATTTTATCCCTGGATATAAGGTTACCAAAGCCCTCGGCATCGCCCGTGGGAATACGATCAGGGCCAAACATATTGGAAAAGATATCGTGGCGGGACTGCGGATGATTGTGGGCGGTGAAATTAAAGAATACACTGAAATGCTGACCGAAGCCCGTAACGCAGCGTTGCAGCGGATGGTGGCAGATGCCGAAAATCAGGGTGCAGATGCCGTAATTAATGTTCGTTTCATGACCAGCCAAGTCATGACGGGCGCTGCCGAACTGTTGGCCTATGGCACCGCCGTTCTAGTAGCAAAAGCAGACTAACTGTCTGTTTACACCCTGGAAAGGTGGGCAAACCAACTTCCTAGCCCAACCCAGCCTCCCCGCGCAACCCAGCGCAACCTGTTCCATCCAATCAATTGTCCTGAGGAAATCGTAATGCGAATTCGAACTGTTTCAAATGCGCTGATGTTGCTTTCATTTGCCATCACGTGCAGTTTTTCCGCCCTACTTGTGGATCAAGCCCTTGGCCAAGGCGCTCCTACCAATCTGCAAGTCTATCCAAAAGACACCACCAGAGAGGCCTTGGTGGCCGATATGCGTCAATTCGCGGCTGCTTTAGACGTTCGATGCACGCATTGCCACGCTCGCCGGGAAGATGGTAGAGGTAACGATTTTGCCAGCGACGCCAACCCAAATAAAGACAAGGCGCGAGCCATGCTCCGGATGGTGGCCACCATTAACAATGAACTTCTTCCAAACGTCCCCGGCCGAGACGACCCACCGGTGGTGGTTACCTGTAAAACGTGCCACCGCGGCACTGCAAAGCCTCGTTTGTTGTCTCAGGAGATGCTTCTTGCGGCTCACCAAAGTGGCGGACAGGGTGCCGTCGATAAATTCAATGAATTAAAAGAAAGCTCCAGTGATATAGGAGCGTACGATTTTCGGGAGGGAGAGACCAACACCGTCGCCGAAAATCTGGCAGAAGAAGGCAAGTATGAGGACGCCCTCGTCGTTTATACGATGAATATCGAGCGTTTCCCGGAGTCGGCAGCCATTTGGTTTGGCATGGGCAGCGCGCATGAAAACCTCGGCCACGTCCCAGCAGCGATAGAGGCTTATGAAAAAGCGGTCGCTCTAGACCCTAGAAGTCCTGCAGCGGAACGCTTGAAGGAACTACAGGCTAAATAGAGTAGCCCCTTGATTGCGAACGTTGCGCTCGGTTTCTTTGGGCACACCGAAAAGAAAGTTGCCCAAAGCCCATGAGAAAAACATTTCTAGTCTTTTTCCTCTTCCTGTTCGCTTCTCCTCTGAGGGCTCAGGATATTGTCGACCAAATTGCAGACGCTCTCGAGCCCCAGGTCATCGAGTGGCGGCGCGATTTCCATGAAAATCCTGAACTGTCCAATCGAGAGTTTAGAACCGCTGGAATTGTAGCCGACCATTTGCGCAGCCTTGGAATTGAGGTCACCACGGAGGTTGCGTTTACCGGCGTCATTGGGATTTTAAAAGGCGCATTCCCGGGGCCAACTGTGGCTCTTCGGGCCGATATGGACGCGCTTCCGGTTAAGGAAAGAGTCGATCTGCCATTTAAATCGGAGGTGACCAGCCTGTATCGCGGAGAAGAAGTCCCTGTTATGCATGCTTGTGGGCACGACACCCATGTAGCCATGCTCATGGGCGCCGCCGAAGCTTTGGCTGGCATGCGAGACCAACTCCACGGTACCGTTAAATTTATTTTCCAACCTGCAGAAGAAGGCCCTCCACCAGGCGAAGAAGGCGGCGCTGAGTTAATGGTTCAACAGGGCGTCATGGAGGGTGTGGATGTAATTTTCGGGCTCCACATTGCGGCTGGGACCTACGTGGGCAAACTGGAATACCGCCCCAAGGGCATGATGGCTGCCGTAGACGATTTCAGGATCACGGTAAAGGGCAAGCAAGCCCATGGATCGGCCCCGTGGTTGGGCGTTGACCCCATCGTGACGGCGGCACAAATCGTCAATAATCTTCAAACCATTGTGAGTCGGAGCCTAGAGCTAACCAAGGCCGCTGCTGTCGTTACCGTTGGCGCCATTCATGGCGGTGTCAGGTCTAATATCATCCCAGAAGAACTCGAAATGATTGGGACGATTCGCACCTTCGACCCCGAAATGAGAGAGCAACTCCATCAGCGCTTTCGCACCATTGTTACCAACACGGCGGAGTCTAACGGTGCTACGGCCCTCGTCGAACTCCCCTACAGTTCACACTATCCAGTTACCTATAACGACCCCGGGTTGACAGATCAAATGCTGGACACCCTAGAGCGCACGGCAGGAAAAGAAAACGTCGTTTTAATCGACGCTATTACAGGCGCCGAAGACTTTTCGTTTTTTGCCAATGAAGTACCAGGGTTGTTTCTCTTTGTCGGCGGGAAACCACGCTCTGTTCCGGAAGATGTCAAAGTCTCCCACCACACGCCGGACTTCTATATCGACGAATCGGGTATGAAACTGGGTCTTCGAACCCTGTTGAACCTGACCCTTGATTACATGAATCAAGCATCCACTCAATAACGTGCAATCTCATGAGAACCCTTTTGGCCCGAACCCTTTTAGCCTACGCCCTTATTCTGATTTTTTCTGGTTGTCAACCGGGAGCAGACGGCGACCAAACCTCGGTTAAATCCGAGAAGCAACAGGCGTCCGAAGTTGAGTTTCTCAACAGCGAGAGTGCTTTGCCCGACGCGCCGTTTTCTCAGGCTGTTCGGGTGGGTAATCTGCTCTTTTTATCAGGCCAAATTGGGGTGATGCCGGGGACTCGTGAGTTTCCGGAGGGTGGATTTGATGCTCAGGCCCATCAAGTCATGAACAACGTTAAAGACACCGTCGAAAAATTCGGCTCCTCCATGGACCGAGTGGTAAAATGCCTGGTCATGATTGATGATATGAGCCAATGGGCCGACTTCAATGCGGTCTATGTGCAGTACTTCCCGGGCTCTAAACCGGCACGATCCGCATTTGGAGCCGACGGCTTAGCCTTGGGAGCCCTTTTTGAGGTTGAATGCATCGCCACGCTGCCGTAATTTTTTATCACAGAATTTTTCTGATTTGTCCAAAACCTTCATTTGAATAAGACGCTCCCTGTTCTTTTAGCCGCCATGTTCATTGCGGGCTACACCCCCGCGTTCGGCCAGTACGCTTCCTTTTCGGATCACAAATACCGTAGCGAGACCCCCGTCCTCATTCAGCGAATGAATGGGGAAATAACGCTAGATGGTAAGGTGAACGAGGCTTCGTGGTTAGAAATTGCTCCCATTCCTTGGCACGTATACGACCCTTCCTACGGAGCCCCGTCGAGTCAAAACACCGAATTCAGATTGGCGTTTGACGACAACTATCTCTATTTCTCTTGTGTGTGT
>CALEEY010000071.1 GCA_937877085.1 uncultured Bacteroidota bacterium | reverse complement strand
GATTAGGGTGTCACTGCATGAAGAACACACGCTTGTTAGCACCACCAAAGCAAGAAAATAGAAGCCGCGTTTCATTATGAATCGATTCGTTTTTCGGGCGATGTGAAAAGGTCGCTCCAACCGCATTAACTTGTGATTTGAAGTTGGCGGTTCGTATTCAAAGGTTTACGGACTGTCCGAACCCGACCCCGGTTGGTATCGGACTCCCGCCTCGTTTTGTCGTACTGCGTAAAATAGGAACCTGAAGTGACCATTTGGTACGTAAGCCACGAGCTTTTGATCAGCCTTAACTTTAACCCATTCGCTGGATAAAGCCTAACCGAATCGACCAAATGCCGAATCGCGCTTCACCCATAACCCTCTTAACACTCCTGATATACCTATCGGGAATGCCTATTGGGCTGCGGGCCCAAGGGGTTACGGATCGCGCAGCCCTCAAACGGATCGGATTAACCTACTCGGCGGCGCTCAATCGAAGCGATTCTCTCGCGTTCCTACCGATTTTGAAATCCGATGTCAGGGATTCGACCGGGGTAGGCGAGGGTGGCGAAGGTGGCGCAAGTGGCGAAGGTGGCGCGAATAAGACCGACTCCTCTGAATCGGAAACCCAGATTCTTGGAATGATCGGGGGCCGGCCCCTAATCTATACCACGCATAACCGACGAGCGTCCGCTACCGTTAAAACGACTTCCCTCAATACTGGAGGCCGAACAGGTCTTGGGTTGAACGGCGCAGGGCGTCAAGTGGCGCTGTGGGATGCCGGAAACGTGCTGGCCTCCCATCGAGAATTTAAAGGCCGAGTAGCCCAACGGGATACGACCAATTCAGGAGCCACGCACGCCACCCACGTGGCGGGTACGATGGCTGCTGCTGGCGAATGGGACATTGTCCGGGGGATGGCCCCCGAAATACAGGTGGACTCGTATAACTGGATCGACGATGTCGTTGAAATGACCGAGGCGGCTGCCAATGGGCTGACACTTTCCAACCATTCGTACGGAGTGCCGCTGGGATGGACTCCGAACTTCCATGGCGATGGCTTGTGGGCTTGGATGGGGAATCCGAAAATTTCGAGCCGGGAAGATTTTCGTTTTGGGTGGTACGACAATCTTTCGGCCACCTGGGACGCCATTTCATTCGCCGCCCCGTTCTACCTAATTGTTAAAAGTGCTGGGAACGAGCGCGAATTGCAAGGTCCTCGGGACGGTGAGCTACATCACGTGTTTGATAATGGGTGGAAAATAAGCTCGGACATTCGGCAACCGGACGCCAATGACCAGGGATATGACACCATTGGAGACGCCGGTGTGGCCAAAAACGTCCTGACTATTGGCGCCACGGAGAGTGCCCCATGGGGGGTTAAAACCCCTGAAGACGTAAAAATGACGTCCTTTTCAGGGTGGGGCCCAACGGATGATGGGCGAATTAAGCCAGACATTGTGGCGCCAGGGGTCCAATTGATGTCCGCAAAAGCGAATTCAAACGAGGATTACGGACCGTCCAGTGGTACTTCCATGGCCGCCCCGGTCGTAACGGGGTCCGCGGCGCTGCTCCAAGAGCTCTTTGCACGGGAATTTGGGGCCAAGCCACCGCTTGCTTCGACCATCAAAGGGCTGATCATTCATACGGCGGACGAAGCTGGCCCTTCTCCAGGGCCAGACTATCAATTTGGGTGGGGGCAGCTCAACACCGAGCGGGCGGCTCTCCACTTGAATCAAGCGGGAATTGCATCGCGATCTGCGGCGCCAATAGCCCCTTTTGAAGCCCAGGTCATCGAGCGCGGAATGGAAGCCGGAACGGTTCTCGAATGGCCGGTTCAGATCACCAAAAACCAACGATTTCGAGCAACCCTTTCATGGACAGACCCCGCCGCTACCATCGGGGATCCGGCGCTGGACGATCCGACGATCAAGTTAATCCATGACCTGGATTTGACGGTCAGCGGCCCGGACGGCACCCATTTTGCCTGGATTTTAGACCCCCTCAACCCTTCTAGGCCAGCTGAACACGGTATTAATGTCCGAGACAACGTCGAACAGGTGCTTTTTGACGCGGAGCCCGGCTTGTATACTGTTCGGGTTCAAGCCCCAAGCAGCTTGACTACCGATGAACAGCTTTTTTCTCTGTTGATTGGCGAGGCAAAAGAAATATTTGCAGAAGAAACCCTCTCATCCGTTTCTGGCAAAATAACGACCGGAAGTCGGGGAGTCCAAGATGTCACGGTTCACATGCAGGGCCCCAAATGGGTTGATTTTAGAACGTTGAAAGACGGCGTTTACTACTTCACCGATTTACCGGCTGGTAGGTACACCATCATTCCTGAGGACCCAATCCTTCGGTTTTCCCCTGCCTCCATCGAGGTCAACCTGCCGCTTCAGCAGGATCGGATCGACTTCAGCGTACTTCCGGTCGTGGACTTCGTGGGTTTTGACCTGCTGCAAAGCCCTCGCCTTTTACACTCCGGCGAAGTAGAAGCAGGGCGGTCCGTGCAAACCGCGGCGGCTGGTGGGGTGTACGGCCTAACTTTCGTCTTTTCAACAACCGTTGCCTCTCAGATGGTGGGTCTGAAACTGCTCGTGGATACCCGATTTGACCCTCGTATTTCCCCGTTCTCCGGGGTGACCGGCAATCAAGTCATTGACTTATCTCCCGATTGGACCCTCTCCGCCTTCGATGCCACCCATCTTTCAAAGCGAATTCCGGCGATTTGGTTTGACGGATCGGCGAATACCCCGTTTGATGCCCTGCTTCCCTACACCATTCGCACGGATACCGATCAGATCCTTTTTGCGGATACACTTTCCATCCGTGTCGATCGAGCGGACGACATGGCCCCCATTCCCAATCCAATAATTAGACTGCCCGGGCTCGCCTATGCGCCTGAAGGGTCGGAGATGGAGATTCGCGTAGGATATCTTGACGGAAGTCCCGTCCGCGAGCTCACAGGCCTTCTGTTGGATCGGGACAACGAGTCTGTCATCTTACACGCCATTCCACTTCGGGATTCCGGTAATGCTGAACGTGATTTAGATGTTTTTAAGGGCGATGGCCTGTATTCTGCCAAATTCAAGCCTCGGCTGGAAGCCGATTACCGCCTGGCCATCCGATCTGTGGATGTCCACGGAAATGAAAGCACGTTCTTGTCTGACTCCTACTATTCTTCCGTCCCCTTCAATGCCGACAACGATTTTCTTTTTTGGACTACCTACGAACAAGCATCGCAGACCAAGGTGCACGAACAAATCTTTGACGATCTAGGCTTCGGTTACTCCTGGTGGGACGATCTTACCCGCGGACAGATAAAAATAGATGACCTAAAAACGTTCGACGTGGTCATCGTGGGACGTCATGGAGCCCCGATTCGGACGCAGGCAGAGATGGATCGGATATCGGCCTACGCGAGCAGTGGAGGTGCATTGGTCATCATGGGGCAACAACCGGTCGAAGAGGCTTCCGCATCTTGGATGCAAACAACATTTGGCGTCCGATTTCAGGCGAGAATGGGCGCTGGGCAAAACGTTTTGGGCCGTGGCCAAATGGAGGGGTTTTCGGCAGCCCTAGCCTCCGGCGCGCGCCCGGTCTCGATCATTCTGCCACCCGACGGCACCGTGCTTCTATCGATGGACGGCGAAGTTGTTGCGGGCAAAATTGGAAACACCATCATTTCTACCATATCTGCAGCCTCTTTTGACTCGGATATGGTTGGGAAAGATTTCCTCTCGCGCATCTTATATAGTGCTTCTGGTCGAGTAGAAACCGTTGCTGCGCCGTCGGTGCCAACGTTGAGTCTCGCGTCCGGCGCTGTATTAACGGGCGACTTTCTGGAGGTCACATGGCCCTATCAAGGATTTGCTTCTTTTGAAATCGAAGTGTCAACCCATTCGGAATTCAGTGACGTTCTTTCTCGATATGTGGTGCCCATTAACCGCGCCACTTTAGGTCCATTTGAGCGGGGACAACGGCTCTTTGCTCGGATACAAGCGGTGAATCCGGCGGGGACCTCGGCTTGGAGCGAGGGTGTGAGTTTTGATTCTCGCCCGACCAACCGCTCGCCCCAAGCGTTGGGAACGCCTTCTCCCATTGGGTTCGGGGTTGGAAATTACGATCCGTTCGTTCTGGCCGGCGTTACGGCTCTTTTTAGCGACCCCGAGGGCGAGGCCCTCCGTTTTGAATGGACCGTCGAGCCCGCTGGCTTTTTCACCGCTACGATTCGAAACGATTCCCTAATCGTGACCCCCATCCCCCAGCAGACGGGCCAAGGGACCATTACGATCTCCGCTTTCGATCCTGAGGGGGCCACAGCCTCCCTGGTTATTCAAACGACGGTAGACTACCCGGCGGTAGAGCCTGTGAACGACGCCCCTGTGCTTCTTATATCGATGGTAGTAGAGTCGACACTGACGTTGGGCGATCGGGCCGAGCGTAGGATGCAGCAACTGTTCATCGATCCCAACGGAGATCCCCTGACTTTCCAGGTTTCCATTTCGAACCCTGCCATACTCGATTTTACGCTTGTGAACGACACCGTATCGCTTGTTTCAGTGTCGATTGGGCTCGTGGTCGTAACAATCGAGGCTCGTGATGGTCGCGGCGGATTGGCGGTCTATACCGAGTTGGTGACGGTCGTGCCCATGATCCCTGTACCGGTAAACCACGATCCGTTACCTATCGAACAGCTTGGGCCGGTACACCTCCTGGTCAAATCGGGTTTTACTGCCTCCCTAACTTCGGCTTTCGAGGATCCAGACAGAGAGCCGCTAACCCTAAGCCTCACAACGGATTCGCCCGAATGGATTCGTCTCCAAAACGATAGTCTGTTCGCCTATTTTGATCGGCCGGGAATCTATACAGCGGCCATAACGGCAACCGATCCACGATTGGGCTCCGGCTCGTTCACGGTTCAATTTGTGGTGGCTGCCGATGCCAGCCTGAGCACCTATTCGGATGAAATTCCCCACGAGTTTGCTGTACGCTCGGCCTATCCGATGCCCTTTTCTGATCGAGTAACCTTTGGTATCAACATACCCGAAGAAGGCCTATTGGTGCTTCGGGTCTTTGGAATCGATGGGCGTGAAATAACGACCGTCGCCAACCAACAGGTGGCGGCCGGATCGTACGAAGTGGCTTGGAGGGCAGAAAAAATCCCTGTTGGTGTCTATTTTTATACGGCCACTTGGCTCGGTCGCTTCCAGTCCGGCACCCTCATTAAACTGAAATAAATCGCAACCACCATCATGCGCCGCATTTTTCTACCCAGCTTATTGGCCCTCGTCCTCTTCACGGGGTGCTCTTCCCCGGATATGGATGCACTCGAAGGCAAACTCACCGTTTTGTTGGATTCGTTAGACGGAGATACGGGGATCTATGTCAAAGACTTGAGTACAGGCAAGGAGATCGCCATTCGCGCAGATTCTCTGTTTCCAACGGCCAGCATGATCAAAGTGCCCATCATGCTGAAAATATTCGACCGTATCGATAAAGGAGAACTGGACTATCAACAAACACTCATATACAAAGACTCTTTGTTCTACTCGGATGAAGATCTGGTCGGCGAGTTTCGAGACAGCGCCAGTGTCTACCTATCTCAAATGGTCTTACAATCGATAACGCTAAGTGACAATACGGCCAGTCTGTGGTTGCAAGAGCTGGCTGGAACCGGCGTGGCCATCAACGAGTGGCTAGATTCGAACGGATTTGTTGGGACGCGTATGAATTCCCGCACGCCGGGACGACGGGGCGATTGGGAACGGTATGGATGGGGCCAGACCACTCCCCGAGAAATGGCTCGACTACTGGAAATGATCCGAAACGGAGAAGCTGTTAGCCCTGCGGCGAGCGAAGAAATGGTTCGAGTTCTGACTCGGATCTATTGGAATGACGAGGCCCTCTCCCAAATTCCCCCTTACGTGCAGGTCGCTTCAAAACAGGGGGCCGTTAACGCTTCAAAGTCCGAGGTCGTTCTCGTGAATGGCCCATCCGGCGACTACCTCTTCTGCATCATAACGAACAACCAGACGGACATGCGATGGGAGTATGACAATGCCGGAGCTGCCTTGATAAGGGCCGTTTCAAAACTGCTATGGGACACCTTCGAACCCAAGCACCCCTATGTGCCAGCCGATGGATTTCTCAAATACACCGGACCGAACTAAACAACGCGCGCTCGTCTGCCCTTCGGTTACTTCAGCAGCACGACCTGCCGAGTTTTAACGATTCCATTGGCTTCAAGACGAACCAAATACGTCCCTGAAGGAAGGCTAGAACCGTAAAACTCTGCCGTGTGCGAGCCAGCAGGAACTAGCTGGGAATCGACCAAGATGGCTACTTCGCGCCCGAGTGCGTCGCTCACGGACAACCGGACAGTCGTCGCTTCCGCGAGCGTATATCGAACGGTTGTCGCTGGATTAAACGGATTGGGGTATGCCGGATCCAATGTGATGCCCGTCGGCAACTGCAATTCGGATTCCGCATCCACCGCTTGATTCGTGCATACTTGACCAGCAAGGCAAATAATAAACACGCCGTCCGGATCGCTCGCGATGGCTACAGCGCCACTCCTTAGGTAGGGGTAATTGCTCCAGGTACCGTCCCAAACGCTCGTAAATGTCTGTGGATGGGTATCAAAGAAAGCCGCTTCGGCTGGATTCGTTGGATCGGAAATATCGAGCACGTGCAACCCGTCGATATAATTTGATTGATACAACCTATTTCCTTTGACATACATGTTGTGATCGATGCTCGTGTTGGCCGAGATAAACTCTTTGGCCAATACCGGGTCATTGAGGTCGGTAACGTCCCAAACCATGGTTCGGGTGTGCGTAACGACATGTTGATATTCATCCAGCTCGTCGTTCTGGAAGAGATACTTCTGGTCTTCAGACAACCAGGCCTGATGTACGTACTGGGAGTTGGCATAGGTCGCTAACCCCAAAAAGGCCGGATTCAATTTGTCAGAAACATCAACAATTGAAATCGAATCTTCGTTAGAGGAAAAACAAATCTCTTTTCCGACAAAATGGGTGTCGGGACCATGATAGACGACGCATTGAGAATCATGGGTATAGCCCAGTCGTGATCTTAGATCAGTAATACATCCAGCAAACGTTGGTGCTTCGGGCGACGAAATATTAATTGCGTGCAGTCCACCCCCACACGATTCCCCGCCGCTTGTGCCCACCGCGTAAGCAAATCCTGTTTCCTCGTTGATCACGATGTTGTGCGCCCGATTGACGTTGGTATACGTCACTACAGGAAGCAGGACTTGTCTATCGCCAGTATGACCGCGCAGCGCCGTTAAGTCAACGACTTGAACCCCGTGGCCGGCTGCCTCCGAGACAATAAATGCGTGATTCTTATACACCTTAATATCACGCCAAACACTGGCTCTCGTACCGGCGGTTTTAGGAATAAGCGCGATATACTTCGGATTGGTAGGGTCGGTGACGTCGATAACGGAAATCCCGTCTGCCCAGCCCGACAGAACCACTTCTAGATCGGATTCAGGATCAGCCCAACCCCACATATCATTTAAACCAACGGCTTGCCCCATATCGGCTGCCTTTACATGGCCCAAAAGGGTAACAGCGTTACATGGATGCACCTCACCCGAAGCCGGAGAGGTGAGTTTGCCCGCCACACAGGGCACACCTTGGGCGTTCACAGAAATGGTGCCTGGTCCAACAAGTAGGACAAAAATGAAAAGGGCGATGCGGCGCATGGGGTTGTTCGAAGTAGAATGCTTCTGATAAAAACCTGACCAAATAGGGGAATGGACAGAATAATGCAAGATACAGCGATTTGTTGCCGCATTAACACATGAAAACATCCAAAATGATTAGCAATCTTGGTCGGTGAACGGTTTTCCCTCTCCACCGGTGTACGTACATCCCTCACAATTCCACCGGTGTTTTGTGCGTAATCATCGGAAAGACGGCTCCATCACCATGTGAACCGAACCAGAAAAAGGAACGGGGTCACTCATATGTTTAGCTCTTTACGCCATCCACTAAACTTCCTGCTTGTTATTCCCATCTTGATCGCTGCCTGTTCTTCTAGCGATACGGAACACGCGTTCACCGTTCCCACCGAGGGATCAGGAGTCGTCATTGTGCTCGGCCACGAAGTGGTTGACTACGACACCTGGCAATCTGGGTTTAGTAAACACGATTCTCTTCGGACTCAGTTCGGAGTTGAAGTGCAGACCATTCTGTATGGTGAAGACACGCCCGAATTGGTTTGGATCATATTGAAAGCCCCCTCTGCGGAGGCGGCAGAGGCCTACTTGGTCGACGTTGGAACCGCTCGCACCATGGAATCCGACGGGGTTGTAGGCGAGATCTATCGAGCCGTTTTGGATAAGGGATTTTCCAGCCCGGTCGACGCATCGATTTATCCGGAGCGCTTAATTGTCCAGCATCGGGTCAAGGATTTCAATAAGTGGAAAGAGGCTTTTGACGGCCATATTGGATCCCGTGAACGAATGGGAGTGGTTGATCTCTTCGTCTCTCATCCTGTTGGCGACTCCACAGACGTCCACATGATGTTCGGTATTTCCGATGTCGATAAATCAATGGACTACATGACCTCCGATGCCCTGAAAATTGCTATGAGATTGAGCGGAGTTGTAGGAGAACCACGCGCTTATTTTGTCCATGTTGCCGAATAACGGTCGGCGGTGCTGTTTCTGAGCCACGTTGCCGAATAACGGTCGACGGTGCTGTTTCTGAGCCCCTCCAACTCGAATTTATTGCTGGTTAGCCTGTTCATTTGGTATGTTGCGCGGTGTCCATTCTCGGGAGCCCCAACAAACGCCAAACAGCCGTGTCTAAAAAGCTTTTCTCACGAATCAAAGTTCCACACGTTTTTACGCTGTTAACCGGCGTTATCCTGTTCGCAAGCTTGTTGACGTGGATCATCCCCTCCGGATCCTATGAGCGCCACGCCATGCAAGTAGGGGCTATCGAGCGAAACGTAATCGTCCCCGATAGCTATACCCAAACCCCTAAACACTACTCACCGAGTGGCATTCTGCTTTCAGAATCGGTGGAGGGGGCTGCATCACCCGTTAGTCTGCAAAGCTTTTTAAGCGCGATTCCCCGGGGAATGGAAGCTGCAGCGGATATCATCTTTTTCATTTTTGTGGTCGGGGGCGTTTTTGGAATTCTTCAGCGCACGGGCGCCATCGTTTCCGGCGTACACTCTTTACTCACTCGGTTTCGGCATTCAGGTACGCTTCTTATCATCCTTTTGATGTCCGCCATAGCCATTGGAGGGTCCACACTGGGCATGGGAGAAGAGTTCATACCCTTGGTGCCCCTGTTTTTGATTGTTTCAAAAGAGCTTGGGTATGATAGAGCCTTTGGACTAGCACTCGTCTTTGTCGCTGCCGAGACGGGGTTTGCGGCTTCGACTACCAATCCTTTCACCGTAAATATTGCCCAAGGAATCGCCGAGCTGCCACTAAATAGCCTGCTAGGGTTTCGGGCCATTTTCCTCGTCTTCGCACTGGTGGTCGTTTTGACCTACGTGCTTCGCTACGGGGCCCGAGTCAAAGCCGATAGAAGCGCCTCCGTCATGCCGGACGATCTGTTTGACCTGGGCGATGTAGACGTTCAAATTGATTCCTTTACGCCCCGACACCGTTGGATTTTACTTTCCTGTGTGGGCATTTTTTGCTTCATTCTATATGCGGTCCAAACGTACGGATGGTGGATGCCTGAAATGGGAGGCGGATTTTTGTTGATGGGAATCGTGGCCATCGCTATCTCGCGCATTTCGTTGACGGAGGCGGCAACGGCCATGGCAAAAGGAATGGAAGAAATGGTCGTTGCGGCGCTGGTCGTCGGATTCGCACGTGGCGTTCAAGTGGTCCTGGACGACGCCCAGGTACTCGATACCATCGTTTTTTATGCGGCCAACCTACTCCAAAACTTTTCTACCATTGTTGCGGCCGTTGGCATGTTTGTGTTCCAGTCCTTTTTAAACTTCTTCATCCCCTCCGGCTCCGGCCAAGCGGCGGTCACCATGCCCATTATGGCTCCTCTAGCTGATGTTTTAGGTCTTTCCCGCCAAGTTGCGGTGTTCGCATTCACCTGCGGCGATGGGCTCTCCAATACCATTATTCCGACCTCTGGGATCTTGATGGCGATGCTTGGATTGGCTGGTATCCCCTACGACAAGTGGCTGCGCTTTATGGTGCCCCTATTTCTGAGACTTTCCCTATTAGCGGCCATCTTCCTTGTTGCGATGGTAATTTTGGATATCTAAAACGGCAAGACCCCCATGCTTTCCTCTTTCGTAGCCCAGCTCCGTTCCCGCGCCATAATGCGCCTGTTCACCGCTTTTACGCGCATTCTGTTGGCTATCGGCTTTTTTGCCCCCGGGATGATAAAAGTCCTGGGGCTACCCTTCACGGTAATGCCCACGACCACGACGGTCGGCTATTTCTTCGATGCCTTCTTTCAAGCGGAAGCGTTTTACTTCGCGGTTGGACTCGCGCAGGTTATCGCTGCTTTGCTCTTGTTGTTTCCCCGGACGGCCACCCTGGGCGCCGTCCTGTACTTCCCAATCATCATCAATATAACGTTGGTCACTTGGTCCATCGGCTTTCAAGGGACCAAATGGGTTACCCTGTTGATGTGTCTAGCGTGTCTTTATCTCCTGTTTTGGGATGTGGAGCGGCTAAAAAAGATTCTTCCCATCAAAGAGCGGCGTTCATTATCCTCGGGCAAGGCCTGGCTGAAGCCAACGATTGTGTTCGCCGTATTGGGAATTTTGGGTTACGTGCTGGTCGCCATGATTAACCTGGCCAACGCCTGGACCAATTTTGGGGTGCTAGGATTCGGCGTTGCGGCCGTCTGCGGAGCCTTATTTGGCCTCTTTTTGTCCTTCCATGTCCGATTGATGCCAACAGATTGATTCGATACTTGGGCCCCTTAGCCCTCAGGCGGCCCCCTTTTTCGACCGAAAAGGTGTACCTTTGAGCCGTCCGTTTACTCATTTTAAGACGACTCAGCTCCATGCGTACGCTATCAATTTGCATCCTTTCGCTAGCCCTTTCGTTCGCCTTTTCGCCCGCCTTGTCGAACCAGGCCTTCGCCCAAAAAGGCCTAAAAATTTATATTTCGGCCGATATGGAGGGCCTAACCGGGGTAGTAACGGGTGAACAGCTCAGCCCGGAAGGATTTGAATACGCTCGATTTCGTCAAATCATGACGGATGAAGTCAACGCCGTCATTTCGGCTGCCCGTGAGGCGGGCGCAACCGAGTTTTTGGTAAGTGACTCTCACGGAAATGGCCAAAATTTGCTCATCGAGCAGTTTCCGGACGACGTAAGGATTGTGCGCTCTTGGCCGCGCGCGCTGGGAATGATGCACGGGATTGACGAAACGTTCGACGGCGTCATATTCGTCGGGTATCATTCGAGTACGTCCAACAGTTCGGGGGTTCGGGCCCACACAAAATCTAGCGCCAATCTGACGGACCTACAGCTCAATGGTAAGCACGTATCGGAAGGCGAGTGGAATGCGGCCATTGCAGGCCAATATGGAGTGCCCGTAATCATGGTTACCGGCGACGATGCCGCAGTTGCCGAAGTATCTGGCGCCCTTGGTCCCATTGAAGGGGCTGTCGTCAAAATGAGCCACGGATTTCATTCCGCCACGACCCTAACGCCAGCAGCTGGTCAGAAACTGATCAAAGAAAAAACGGCCGCCGCCATCCGGCGAATCGCAGACTTCACGCCCTACACACTGAGTGGACCTCCCGTAGTACAGTTTAGTCTGAAGCATTATCAACCAGTCGAACTGTTGGCTTATCTAAAAATTGTGCGCCGAGTCGATTCTCATTCCATCGAGTATAAGGCCGAGGATATGGTGGACGCTTCTAAATTCATGCAGTTCGTATTGGATTACAGCGTTACAATAACGCCTTAAATCCCCTCAGACGCTCTTTTTCGAATGATAACTGTAACGAAAGATTCTTTAGCAACTGCCGAGGCCACCTGCTCCTGCGGACACGACTTTAAAAGTGTATGGATTAGTCCACGTGCCCACCACAAGCCCGTTAAATTTTGGTATGCCATATTTTGGGGTGTTTCAGGAGGAAAACCAGACAAAATCGAGTGGGTTTGCCGCGTGTGTAAGGAGGTCGTTGCCACCTCTACCGATCCAGAGCACCTGCTTTATTTCCGGCACCAGTAGCTGTTGGTTGTAGCCAAAACGCCATATATGGGCCAAATACGCTTTTTGTGTTACCAAATTGTTACCTGAATGTTATCATTTTCATCGGTAACACTGTCTTAATGTCTGTTGGGTAGGTTTCGTATGTCACCCGAAACCAATTCAGTTTCGCCGCCCGTCATCGCTTCAACCTGAAGCTTATCTAAGGGCCCCGCGCGAGACCCCGCAACTCCACACTTGAGTCCCCAGACGATTATGACCCCAATTATTAAAAAGACCTCCGTGTGGAGCGTCTTTGTTGCCCTATTTATGCTCGTCTCATCCGCCAATGCGCAATCTGGTAGCATTATCGGCACCATCATAGATGGCGACTTCGGCGATACCCTGATCGGAGCCAACGTGTTGTTGGACAACGGGTCTCTACGAGGTACCACAACGGATATGAACGGCTATTTCGAAATTAACAGCCTGACTCCTGGGTCGTATAATGTTCGGATTTCCTTCATTGGATACGTTACGGTTGTTGTTAGAGATATTGAAGTGGTCGGAGGCGAGCGAACCCGCATTGAAGTTACGCTGGAACCAGAGTCCTTTGACCTAGGTGAAGTGGTCGTTGAAGCCAGAATGATTCTGAACAACGAGTCTACATTGCTCCGTGAGCGTCAGAAATCTGGCTCCATGAGCGACGCAATTAGCGCCGAGACCATCAGCCGTTCGGGCAGCTCCAACGCGGCAGATGCGATGGAAAAGGTAACCGGCGCCTCGGTCATCGACGGAAAATACGTGTATGTTCGCGGCCTTGGGGATCGCTACTCCACGACCCAGATGAACGGGATCGACCTACCGTCTTCTGACCCCGACAAAAAATCGGTTCACTTCGATCTGTTTCCATCAGAAATGCTGGAAAACATCGTTACCACTAAGACCTTCACCCCTGACAAACCGGGTAGTTTTTCTGGTGGTTTGGTAGATATTGGGACCAAATCGTATCCGGACGAACTGACCGTTAAATTGTCCTTCTCTTCTTCTGCGAACACCAGTACGCACTTTCGATCAGATTATCTGACCATGCCTGGTGCCAACATTGGGATTATTGCTTCCTCGGGTACCTCCTTTGATTTGCCCAGCCTGCTTTCGTCCACAAACCTCAATCTTCCATCGGCTGTCCGGGCGCGTCGGGACGCTGGCTTGGCCAACCAGTTGGACCTGGCTTCGAAGTCCTTCAATCCGTACATGGAAGGCAGCTCGGCTACCGCGCCGATGAATACCAAAGCCTCGCTAACGGTTGGCAATCAAGTCGAACTATTCAACCGCAAACTAGGCTTCGTTGTCAGCGCTTCTCACAGTCATACCGCCTCGGGATATAACGACGGAGAAATTGGGCGCTATTCGTATTCCGGCACCGTCCTAACCCCTGATGTCCTGTTCAATGATGTGAAAGGGACGGAAGAAGTAAGCGTAGGCCTCCTTTCGACCGTCAATTACAAGTTGGCGACCAATCATGAAATTGGAGCTACGGGGATGTATTCGCGGAATGCGGAATCCCAGGCCCGTTTTCAGGTGGGTACATGGCCAAAAGAATTCGGAAATGAAGCCGGCCTTCTATTCGTGAATAACGCCCTCAAGTACAGCGAACGCGATCTATATTCAGGCCAGGTTAGAGGAAAACATTTTCTACCGTTTTTAGCCAAATCGACGCTCGAATGGTCCGGATCTCTTTCCTCAACTAACCAAAACGAACCGGATACCCGCTTTTTTGCCTATACCCAGCGTACGGATGAAGAAGGAAATATCGGCTATTCGGCTTCCTCTTCAGGCTTTTCTGATCCGTCCCGATATTTCAGGGATTTGACCGAAAACGCTTCAAGCTTCCAAGCTGACCTCTCCATCCCGTTCGATTCTTGGACCGGCAAAGGGGGCGTATTAAAGCTAGGAACGTCCAATCAATTGTCAGATCGCTCATTCAGCGAGCGCATTTTTGTCTATTCGATCGGAGTCCCTTATACCGGACAGTCCGAGTCCTTTTTTGGGCCAGAAAGCCTCGGAATCATCAATTTCGACGAGTCCAGAAACCAGTACGCTTTTGGGAATACGATCCGAGATGGGAGCAAAACCAGAAACAACTATACGGGGGACCTCACCATTTCTGGCAGCTACGCCATGGTTGAGCTTCCGCTCGCTTCTTGGGCCCGTATAATTGGCGGTGTTCGCTTAGAAAGCACCGACCTTACGGTAGTTAGCCAGGACTCTACTGTTCAGCAGGGTTTGATTAATGAACGTGACGTCCTGCCTTCGGTGAATATGGTGTTTCCGGTATCAAAAACGATGAACATTCGGGCTGCGCTTACCAAGACCTTGGCGCGACCTACGTTTCGGGAAATCGCTCCTTTCTCCAGTTTTGACTTCATTCTTGGCAACTATCGCATCGGAAACCCTGACTTGGAATTAACCCGCATCACGAACTATGACCTTCGTTGGGAGTGGTTCAGAAAAGCTGGAGAGATCGTTGCTTTTTCCGTGTTCTACAAGGACATGCAAGATGCCATTGAAGAGGTAATAATCGGAGGAACAAACGGACAGCTTCAATACCAAAATGTTAATCAAGCGACAATTTTAGGAGCCGAAATTGAACTACGTTCCACGCTTGACGCCATTCCCGTTAATTTTTTCAAGCATCTCAGCCTAGGGCTAAATACATCGTTCATCAAGTCCAATGTAGACATTGCGGAAACCGAGTTGGCTGTACGCAGAGCCATCGATCCGAATGCAAGTTCACGTCGGGATCTTCAGGGTCAATCTCCTTTCATCGTGAATACCGACCTGACCTACGAGAATACCGAAAAGCAGTTTACGGGAGGGATGTACTTCAACGTATTCGGCCAGCGGCTCTCCAGCGTTTCCCTGGGTGGAACGCCTGATGTGTTTGAACGACCAAGCCCACAACTTGATATGACCTTTAGCAAAGGTTTCAGTCGCGGATGGTCTGCCAAGCTCTCGGTTAAGAACGTATTGGACAGCGCCTTCGAACAAACGTATCGCTTCGAAGGAAATGACTACACGTATTACAGCTACAATAAAGGCCGTTCGTTTTCGCTAGGCTTCTCGTACTCCCCCTTCTAAAAAGGCTGGGATAGAGACTAAAAAAGCGGTTGATGCTCGGCATGGCGAGCGGCGGTTGTGCCGATAGCCATGCCGAGCATAATTATGCCTTTTTGATGCCTCTATGGCCGTTTATTAGGTAACAATTCGTTAGCACACTGTTAACATTACCGCAACACTAGGCCCGTTTTATCCGCCTATTTTTGTGTCACAGAGTTTCCCATGGCCTAGGTGGCCTGCTGAAAAGCCCTCATCTCAAGACGCTGTGATTTCTGGGGTCTCCCTTCGAACTCTGATCCCACTTTCGATTCTACTCACCGATATTAAAGTATCCATCATGAACAACAGAGTTACTACTCTCCTGCTCCTTCTTTTAACCACCCTGATTGGGGCCGGCACCGTGCAGGCGCAGGTCGCCGTAAAGGCTGACATCACTACAAACACGACCTGGACCTCAGACAACACCTATCTATTGGACGGACTGATCTTCGTTCAAGCGGGTGCTACCCTTACCATCGAAGCTGGTACAATAATTAAAGGCCTCGAGCAAGGTTCGATCACGACAGGAGACGGCGCGGCTGCTCTTATCGTTCAACGGGGTGCTAAGATTATGGCCGAAGGCACGGCTGCCGCCCCCATCATCTTTACGTCTGAACTCGACGATGTCAATAACCTAACGGATCTCACGCAGCGCGACCGCGGCCTCTGGGGCGGCGTGATCTTGTTGGGCAAGGCCACTACCAACCAGCCGACAATGGACAACCAGATTGAAGGCATTGACTTTCTGACCGATCCCGCGCAGTACGGCGGTACCGACGATCACGACAACTCCGGTGTCCTTAAGTATGTCTCTATCCGTCACGGTGGTTTTTCCATCTCCGGCGTGGAAGGAGACGAGATCAACGGACTGACCATGGGCGCTGTGGGCGACGGAACCACCATCGACTACGTAGAAGTCTATGCTAACTTCGACGACTGCTACGAATGGTTCGGTGGTACGGTGCAGGCCAAACACCTCGTCGGTGCTTTCTGTGGCGACGACACCTACGACTACGACCAGGGATTCCGTGGCAAAGGCCAGTTCTGGTTCTCCATTCAGGATACCGACGTGGCCAGCCGTGCCGGCGAGCACGATGGCGGCGATAGCGTCGAAGATGCCACCCCTTTCTCCATCCCTCTGATTTCCAACGTAACCTACATTGGATCGGGACAGTTTGTAAACCCAGTTCCGGGTGGAGACGGCAACGATGCTGTATTGAAAATTCGGGACAACGCTGGCTCCAAGTATTATAATTCGATCTTTACCGAGTTCCGTAACAAGTCGATTGATATCGAAGACCTAACGGCCGGCCAAGACAGCCGTGCGCGTCTCGAAGCTGGCGATATTGTGATCACGAACAATCTGTTCTGGAATATTGGAGCGGCCAACGATTTCACCACCGCTTCCAGTTTCGCCCGGGACATCCTAGCCGCCACGAACAGCTTCACCAATCCACAGTTGGCTGGTGTCTGCCGCACCGCTACCGGATGCCTCGACCCTCGCCCGAACGCTGGTAGCCCCGCCCTTACCGGTGCTGTAGCCGTAGGCGATCCCTTCTTCGAAAATGTAGCCTACAAAGGCGCTTTCGGCGAAAACTTGTGGCTAAATAACTGGACCGCATTGGCAAAGAACGGCAACCTTGGAAATATCTCAACAGTGGACGTTGAGACATTGGCGACGGAGCTTCCACTTTCGATTGAACTAGCCCAAAATTATCCTAACCCGTTCAATCCTTCAACATCCATTGAATTTCGGGTTTCGTTTGCACAACAGGTCCGCCTAAGTGTGTACGACGTCTTAGGAAGAGAAATAGACAACCTTGTAAATGGCGTTCAGCCAGCCGGAACGTATCGGGTGACATTTGATGCATCCGGCCTGACTTCAGGAATGTATTTATACCGTCTTGAAGCCAACGGCAGCGTCGTTACAAAGAGCATGATGCTCCTAAAATAGGGAATCGGCGGAGTCAAGCTGCAGATTGACATCGTAACCTGCTCCGAGTCGGGGGCGCGGCCTAGGCCGCGCCCCCGTTCTTGTTTTTAGTTGCAAATGTAAGCTTAGTTTTTCTCGTTTGTGGCACCTGTTTTTGTAGCATATGCGGTGGCTAGTAATTGTTGGAGTGGCCCCAGCCACCCTGTTTTGTTCTCATTTGTATAACGCTGGCTTAACCTTGAGTTTATGTTGGCATCGTATCCTGTATCGCTACGACACGATACCTAGGACAACGAGGAGCTCCACCCCCTGTGCAAAATTTCGGCCCGAACGAAGTAAAGTCAGTTCGAACCATTTGGATTTCAGATTTCCATCTTGGATCGCGCCATTCTCGAGCTGACGATCTTTTAGATTTCCTAAAATCGTACGAGTGCACCCATCTATTTTTAGTTGGCGACATCTTCGATGGTTGGGCACTTGCGCGCAGCTGGTTTTGGTCCCAGTCCCATAATGACGTCGTACAAAAACTGCTCCGAATAGGGAGAAAAGGGACATCAATCACCTATATCCCGGGAAATCACGATTCTTTTGCCCGCGACTTCTTGGGTCATCGTTTTGGTGACATATTGGTCGCGGAAAGCGCGGTCCACACGCTGATGGACGGCCGAAAGCTATTGATTCTTCACGGCGATGAATTTGACGGCATAATTCGCTATGCCAAATGGCTCCAGGTTTTGGGCGCGGTTGCATACGGCCTTGCGCTAGGCCTGAACAGTCTTGTCAATACCATTCGGGGCCGTCTTGGAAAGCCCTATTGGTCCCTGTCTGCCTTTTTAAAAGATCGAACCAAAACAGCCCTGCAGTATATCGACGATTTTGAACAATTGGTAGCTGAGAAGGCGCGGTCTCTGGGTGTAAATGGCGTGGTGTGTGGTCACATTCACCGAGCGGAAATACGCTCCATAGCGGACGTACAATATTTCAATTGTGGCGACTGGGTAGAAAGCTGTACGGCTCTAGTTGAACACCTGGATGGCCGCTTGGAAATCGTTTATCACATGGACACACCCCCTTTTAGACAGCAAGAAACACCAAAAGTACAAACGGTCTCTACACCTGGCGACGGACAGGCTGGACCCATTCCCCACCTAAACATCCAACTACATTGATGGCATCTCTAAACGTACTGTTCAATATCCAAGGCGAAGGAAAAGGGCACCTAATGCAAGCGGTTGCGTTGGCGGAATGGCTACGAGATGCAGGCCACTCCATTATAGGGGCACATGTTGGACACGGAAAAAGCACCTCGGTCCCTTCCTTCTTGCAGAGTCGCCTTCAGTGCGAAATAACATCACACGCGAGTCCAGGATTGCGTGTGAATATGGCTACCCGAGAGATGGACCTTTTGCGCACGTCCGCAGACACCCTTCGCTACTTCTCAAAGTATGTGAAGAGCGTTCGCGACCTAAATACATCGATCGAGCAAAAAAAACCAGATGTGATCGTCAATTTCTATGAACCGCTTATCGGTTTTGTGTCCAAAAAGAACATTCCAACGGTGGCCATTGCTCATCAGTACATGTTTTATCATCCGAGCTATCCTTTTACGGCTGGAAACCGATTCCAGCGCTGGGGCGTGCGCTCGTTTACAGACTACACCGCCCGATCGGCTGACAAGCTATTGGCCCTAAGCCTATACCCGACATTTGACATGCCAGAACGAAAGCTACGAGTAGTTCCTCCGTTGCTGCGCCAAGGCCTGTTCGATTTAACGAGTGAAATTTCCTTTCCTTTTTATTACCTCGCTTACGTTTGGCGCCCGGATTTATTGGGCGAAGTCCGTGAGTGGTGTGAGGAAAATCCGGGGAAAAACGTCGACTGCTTTGTTGCTGGACTAACGCCCAACTTGGCCGAAAACATCCCTTCGAACCTCCGGCTTCATCCGCTGGATGACAACCTATTTCTTCAACTGATGGCGGGCTGTTCTGGTGTAGCGACCACCGCCGGCTTCGAAACGTGTGCGGAGGCCTATTTTCTGGACAAACCATTGTTAATGGTTCCAACGCATTTGGAACAGAGGTGCAATGCGCTGGATGCGGTTTCGATGGGAGGAGCTAGGATGAGCACCTCTTTCAAGCTGGATCAACTTGATTCAATTCCCTGCGCAGAAACGCAGGCTTTTAAGGTGTGGGCCTATCGAGCACCGGAAACGTTTGTGACTGAAATCGAAAAAACGGCGGGCCTTCAGCTCGCTAGAAAGCGATTTACCATTATGCCCAGAAGCCACCTCTATAAAGCTCCTCGACCATCACCTATTGAGCCTATCCAGATGGCCTAGGCTATTTACAGTTCGATTCCTGGTCCCGCCCCCTCCGGCTCTCGTATCGACATGATGAGCTCTTGAACCGACTGGTCGGGCGCAGGGAAAAACGGGGTCAATCCAAGCGTTACGGCAAAATTGAGTACCATCCCAACAACGCCAATGCCTTGTGGCCCAATGCCAAACGCCCAGGAAGTCCATCCTCCGTACACGCTTCCTAAAATGTAGGAAGCCGTAAAACCGATCCCCACAATCATTCCTAGCATGGCGGGCACGGTCCCGACCCGCTTTGAAAAGATGCCCAGCACGATGACCGGGAAAAAGCTCGATGCCGCGAGGCCAAAGGCAAAAGCCACGACTTGGCTAACAAAACCTGGCGGGTAAATTCCCAAAATGCCTGCGACTACCACAGCTAGGCCGATCACGCTCCGGCCTACCAACAGCCGCTGGGCTTCGGTTGCTTTGGGGTTGATGATGCGGAAGTACAGGTCGTGTGCAACGCTGGACGAAATGACCAACAACAGGCCACTAGCCGTAGACAAAGCGGCTGCCAGCCCTCCGGCAGCAACCAGGGCAATAATCCAGTTGGCCAGCCCGGCCATTTCAGGGGTAGCCAACACAATGATGTCTTGATCTGGGCCCACCAGGCCTGCCTGCCTCAAAACGGCCCTTCCATCTTCGCCGCCGACCTCTCCTGCCAGCCATTTTTGATGATTTTTGCGGATACCAGCCACTTGAATGGTCCCTAGGTTTCCGCTTCGAAACAGCTCGTTTTCCTCAATTCTGGCTCCTCCGGTATAGGAGAGCCGGCCATCGCCATCATCCATCCACAAAATCAGTCCCGTCTGCTCCCACGTCCGAAACCACTCGGGAAGCTCCGCTTCGGTTTTCCCGTGCAAGCCATCGAGCATGGTATACCGAGCAAAAGCACCGATGGCTGGCGCCGTCAAATACAGCATAGCAATAAAAAGCAGCGCCCAAAAAGCGCTCCAGCGCGCCGCTGCCACGTTTTTTACGGTATAAAACCGCACGATAACGTGAGGCAGGCCGGCAGTGCCCGCCATGAGCGCCAGCGTTACACAAAACACATTAAGCTTATTCCAGCTTCCCGTAAACGGCTCGGTGTAGGATGCAAAACCGAGATCGGCGCTAATGAGATTCAATTTTTCTAGGAGCGGTATGCTTTCCCCAATCAGATTGCTCCCCAGCCCGATTTGGGGAATGGGCGAGCCCGTTAGATCAAGACTGATCGCAATGGCCGGGGTTAAAAAGGCCGTGATTAACACCCAATACTGCGCCACCTGCGTCCACGTGATTCCTTTCATACCGCCCAGCGTCGCATACACAAACACGATGGCGACCCCCACATAGACCCCAACATTAACATCGACCTCCAAAAAGCGCGAGAACACAATCCCTACGCCCCTCATTTGGCCCGCGACGTACGTAAAACTGATGAAAATGGCGCACACCACGGCTACAATTCGGATTCCATTGGACCGAAATCGATCCCCAATAAAATCGGGCACCGTGTAGTGGCCAAACTTTCGAAGGTAGGGGGCTAGCAGCAGGGCAAGCAGCACATAGCCGCCCGTCCAGCCCATCAAATACATGCCACCGGTGTAACCAAGCGTCGAAATCAACCCGGCCATAGAAATGAACGAAGCCGCGCTCATCCAGTCTGCGGCCGTGGCCATGCCGTTTGCAATCGCTGGAATGCCTTGTCCTGCAACGTAAAAGCCCTTGGTGTCGGATACGCGGGACTTCCATGCGATGAACAAATAGAGCGAAAAGGTCACCCCAACAAACAGAAAGGTCCAGATCTGTACGCTCATACCTCACCTCCCTGAACAACGACACTTGATGGGGTCGTTTGTTTGCCAAAAGCCCCTATCGACTGAAGGTCTTCGTGGTGTTTTTTATCCAGCCGATTGAGCAGCAAGGCATAAATCAAGATGAGGAGCACAAAAACAAGGATACTGCCTTGTTGAGCGAACCAAAACCCGAGCGGATAGCCGCCCAAGTGGTACGCGTTGAGGGTATCGGCAAACAGGATGCCTGCTCCCAGCCCCACGGACGCCCAAATAACCAGTAAAACGGCCATTATCGCCACGTTTTTCTTCCAATAACGCGCGATAGCGAGTGAAACTTCGGGGTCTCTTTCGTCGGGAATGTGAGG
>CALEEY010000070.1 GCA_937877085.1 uncultured Bacteroidota bacterium | reverse complement strand
TACCCCCCGGCGAGCAGTACGAAGCCGAACGCGAACTCAGACGTCGATTGAAAAGGGCATTCGACGAAAATGGAATTTCTATTCCGTTCCCACAACGTACGTTGCATGTCGAATCTAGGGATTTCATTGTCCGAGATGCCGGTGGCGGGGCTCTGAAAGAATTGCCGCCTAAGGGAGACGTGTAGATTAGCTGGAAGGGCTGTTCCCCCGATTTCCCAACCAATTGATCTTATATAGGTCCCTGCGACGGTCCAAATAATTCCGAACGGAGCCTTCTTTTTTAAGGACTTTAAGTTTTTCAAGATCCAGATCCACAATCAACGTCATTTCGGTGTTGGGAGTCGTTTCCGCCATAATGGCATCGTGCGGAAATGAAAAATCGGAAGGCGAGAACACGGCGGATTGAGCATATTGAATATCTGCGCCATCTACCTTCGGAAGGTTACCTACGCTTCCTGCAATGGCCACGTAACACTCATTTTCAATGGCTCGGGCCTGCGCGCAACAACGCACGCGTAAGTAGCCATTCTTGGTATCGGTCCAGAAAGGCACAAATAGGATCTGCATGTCCTCTTCTGACTGCAATCGAGCCAATTCCGGAAATTCCACATCGTAGCAGATCTGAATGCCGATTTTACCAAAGTCGGTGTCAAACACTTTCAGTGTATCGCCGCCCTGCATGATCCAAGCCCGCTTTTCGTGAGGAGTCGGGTGGATTTTATACTGAGTTTCGACCGTTCCATCGCGCCTACACAAATACGCCACATTGTACAGTTCGCCGTCTTCCATGATGGGCATGGACCCTGCAATGATGTTCATGTTGTAGGAAACTGCCAATTTTGAGACGGCTTCTACAATTTCGTCCGTGAATCCTGAAAGTGCTTTGATGGAGTCGATCGAGTCGATATGGTTTTCAAGACCCATGAGAGGCGCATTGAAAAATTCCGGAAACAGCGCCACATCACATTGATAGTCCGAAAGCGCGTCCACAAAATACTCTACCTGCTGAATGAGCTCTCCTACCGAATGGAAAGGGCGCATTTGCCACTGCACACATCCAATACGAGCCGACGTCGGCAGGGCCCCAATGAGCGGCGTCTTCCTAGGATCATAGTACAGATTATGCCACTCTAGGAGCGTCGCATACCCTTTGGATTGCTTATCCGAGGGGAGATAGTCATCCAAAACGCGCCTTACCTCAAAATCATTGGACAACTGAAAGGTCAAAATGGGGTCATAAATCAATTTGTTTTTGACCTGTTCAATGTAGGCCTGGGGCGAGAGCGTATCGGCATACTTCTGGTAGTTTGGAATCCGACCCCCGGCTACAATCGACTTTAAATTTAGATTGTAGCACAGCTCTTTGCGAGCTTCATACAGTCGCCTTCCCAACCGCATCCCGCGGTAATCAGGAGATACAAAAACATCCACCCCATACAGCACATCGCCTTTGGGGTCGTGGGTGGAAAGGTATGCGTTTCCAGTGATTTCTTCGTAGGTGTGCTGATCACCAAACTTGTCATAATCCACGATTACCGCAAAAGCGGCGGCTACTACTTTGCCGTGATCCTCGATGCAGATTTGACCATCTGGAAACATATTGAGCTGGGCCCTAAGCTTTTTTTCGGGCCAAGCGCCACCGAATTCCGGATACACGGCATCCATGATTTCCTTAAGATCGGCGTAATCTTCCTGCCTCAAGTGCCTAAGGTTCAGTTTGTGTTCCGGTTCTTCAATTTGGGTAGGTTCGTTCACAGGGCTCTCAGGTTTGGAGGTCGGTTTACCTATTATAAACGCCCACTTCGAACTTTGGATCTGATAGATCGCTTCCCCCTGATTAAAAGCAGATGTCCAGCACTTTCCGGCCTGTCAACTATGTTGCGTTGAAGAGCGACATGAAGGATTCCGGGAAGCCGCTTTCGGCCATGATTTGGATATCTTGCTGGGAGAATGGATGAACAAAAGCGAGGCCAGTTGCCGCCAGCAGCATCCGAGATATTCCAAGATCGGTTCGAAAATAGGCGTTATGATCGCGGTCCCCGTACTTGCGATCGCCTATAATGGGGTGGAATATGTGCTTGAAATGCCTACGTAGTTGATGCTTTCTTCCTGTTTGAGGCTGGATGGTTACGAGCGAGTATCGCGCTGTTTCGTAGCGCCCAACGGGTGTTGGAATTTCAACTTTGGACCGGCGCGCGTATTGCGTAATCGCTTGTTGCGCTGGCTTGTCTGATCGCGCCTTCGAGTCGGTGGTCTTGTCCAGTCGTTCTTTGAGCGCATAATCAATGCACTCTTCCTCAATTGTCCAACCACGCACAACCGCAGTATAGGTTTTTGCGACTTCGTGGGACTGCAAAAGGGATGAAAAAGCTCTTGCAGAAGCAGGATCCTTCCCAAAAAAGAGTATTCCAGAGGTTGGTTTATCCAGTCGATGAACCGGAAAAACGTGCCCCCCAATTTGGTCTCGAAGTGTTTGGACCGCAAATACCTGCTCTTTGGAATCCATTTTAGATCGATGAACCAACATGCCTGCTGGTTTATCGATTGCTATGAAGTAATCGTCCTCAAAAAGTACGTGCAGCAAATTGGATTCAACCACCTATAAGTCGACTTCCTTCTTTTTGAGAATAAAAAGACCGTAGTGTCCACCAGTAACTACGATAGAGCCGCTTTTGAAATAGGGATAGTTGCTCCACGAAACGCCGCGCCCGCCGACGGGAGACGTATCGAAGTAGGCGGTTTCAAATGGATTTACCGGGTCGGTAATATCCAATATGCGTAAACCAGCGCCCGTATTGGACTGATACATTAGGTTGCCCTTAACGTACAAGTTGTGATCCGTTTCTGTTGTTGCAGCAATATGCTCACCAGCCAATACGGGCTCATCCAAATCGATAAGGTCCCAAATTAAGGTTCGTGTTCCCGGAACGAGGTCGCCGGCTTCATCCAACTCATCATTCAGATAGAAGTATCGGTGGTCGTCGGTAAGCCATCCTTGGTGGGCATAAGCAACGTTAGGGTATGAGGCGATTGAGATGGAATATGGGGCCTTCTTGTCCGTCACGTTGGCGATTGATAATGCCGTTTCGTTCGATCCAATACAGATCTCTTGTCCAAAATAGGTGGTATCTGGGCCGCGGTAAATAACGCATTGGGCGTCGTGCGAATAGCCCGTGCCCCTTCTTCCAGACGAACCATCGGAGAAGCAACCAGCAAAAACGGGATTGGCAGGGTCTTTTAAGTCGATCATATGAAGGCCGCCGCCGCACGTTTCGCCTCCCGAACTGCTCCCAACAGAGTATGCGAAACCGGTTTCTTCATTTATTACGATGTTGTGAGCCGAAAAAATGTCTGCATAATGATTGGTCTCTTCAAACGTCACCGGCGATTTTACATCGCGTAGTTGCGTTAGGTCAAAAACCTGCATTCCATGCGCTCCCGCTCCATCTGAAACGATATACGCATGATTTTTATACACCTTCATGTCCCGCCAAACACTCATGTTGGCGGTAGCAGGCATGGGAAGTTTTCCTAAGTAAATAGGATTGAAAACGTCTGTCACATCTACAAAAGAGGTCTGATTGGACAATCCCACGATCGCGTATTCGCGGCCCGTTTCTGGATCTTCCCAGCCCCAAAGATCATTGGTCCGAATGCCTCTGTCGGCCCCCAAATCCAACATGGAAACGAATGAAGTCATGTCGACGTCTTTGCAAGGAAAGTCGCCAGCCAATTCGTTTTCACATTCCACCAATTCGCCGGCTACGGAGTCATAACCCTCCGTGTCGTCCACGAGATTGGGTCCTTGCTCCCAAATTGGACTCCTTTTTGCAAAAGGAATAACGGCTCCGGCGCGGTTGTCAACCCCAGATGCCCCAACAGCTGCTATCTGGTCGTTGAAGGCGATGGCCGATCCAAACCCGCTGCCCAGGATCAATTCATCTGTTGAAAACCGTGAAATGCCAAGTATTTCGCTGTCTTTGCCAATTCCAAACGTAAACACAGCTCCTCCTCCGTCCCGTCCGCCTGTGCCAGGACTTCCTACCCATATTTCCTCGCTTCCTAAGGCTATCGCAGAACCGAACTGATCGTTTCGTTTGGACGCATAGGGAGACAATCGTGAATCCAGAGAAAGATCACCGTTTTTCAGGGTATAGAGCCATACTGTTCCACTGCGATTGCCAAATCCAGGGGATCCGACGGCTAAGCGGCTTCCGTGGGAAGCCAGCACGAAGCCAGCTTGATCGCCAGTCGTTGCCGCCATTCCCGCCAACGTGCCTGATTTTTCCCACGTATTGGACTCACTACGGGTATACACCGAGACGCGGCCCACATTTTGATTGGATCCCGGCGCACCTACGGCCATTTTGTTTTCAACTAGAGCCAGCGAAGTGCCAAATAGACTACCGATTTCGTCTGTTTCCTCCTCAAATCTAGCCTCTTCAACTAACGCGCCTTCCTCCATCAAAGAATAAACCCAAACGGAGCCCAATTCCTTTGCCGAGCCAGGACTGGCGACAGCTGCCAAATGGTCTGAAAGACTAACGATGGTTCCAAAGCCCGGCGTAGTACTCGTTATGGAGTTGCGGTAAATCCAGCGCGTGCCCGCCTTTGAAAAAAGGTAAACCGTTTGTTTTGTTGGTGCTCCAACCAAAAGGAACTGCTCGCTAACGGCGATGGAGGTACCAAAACTATCGGCCGTTCCATCTGCGTCTGGGGCCATGATTCGTCCGACCTCACCCCACGAATTGCCAGAAGATTGACCAAACAAATAGACGACACCAGGCCGTATTTGGCTTTGTCCGTCTCCAGCCAAAATCTGGTCGCCACTTACCGCGGCAGAGTTACCAAATTGCTGTCCAACGGCTGGAAGGGTGGCCAAAATGCTGAGAGTGAGGCAAAGGGTGAGAATCCGTTTCATTAAAAAATGAGTTTTGTCGTATGAAATGGCATTGGAGAAGCATAAAGGACCATGCTTCAGTCGTTAAGGGAATTTACATCCTAATAATAAAGCTTGGCTGAATACTAACCCGTTTTTTCTGTCCAATACGTTTACCGAGTCTCTCCACGCTTTCAAAGCTTTCTTGGTACTGAAAACCGATCAACAGGTGTTTTTTAAACATATACGCTATTTCCAATCGAAGTAATCCGTTGGCGTCCGGTCCGTAGAGAATATCGTTTAATGAGTTCATTTTTACGCGATCGAATACCCATCGAAACTGAAACGGCAGGTCGGGGTCGGCCACCAACAGGTCAATTTCAAACCATCCACTATCTTTACGGCTCCAAGAATGCTCGAGGCTCCAAATCAGTCTGTACTTGGATTTAAATCGAAATTCCATCCCTACATACGAACCGAACTCCACCTTGGACCGACTTTTGAGCTCATTACGTTTGCTGTTAACAGCTTCGTGTTCGCTACCATCCGCCAGGGTAACCGTCGTCGTTCTGAGTCGGTCGAACTCATATCGGGAATTAAAATAGGAGGGTAGGTATTCCTGGCCCAGCAATCGCTGTTCTATTCGGCCGGTGACTCGAGTATCTTTAAATTTTTGTTCCGCTTTTACGCCCAATCCCAAGCCGCTACCCAGGCCGAAAATATTTCCCAGCTCTGCGTAACCCTCCAAATAATCTAGTTTCGTTCCTCCAATGGGAAGACCCGCGTCGAACGACAACATCGTGATCGGGGATTGACGTTTACCCATACCCAGGCCCAAGGAGTCTGCACCTTGAGGTAGTTCATTCAAGAAAAACGGTAAGCCGTTGGCGTGCTCGTTTTCCCACTCCGCATCTTTACTGAGGTCTCCTGCCAACGTCATTCCGATAGTTAATCCCTTTTGGGCCGTAGTGGAGTCCGTTTGGTAGGGGCGAAAGGCATATCGAAAAGCATATACCTCGGGCGAAGCAAGATTAGACCACAGCCCCTCAATTTTCATTGCCTGGCCGATGAAATCCATGGTTACACCGGTTTGAGGTTCATTCAAACTTAGCGTGTTTCGGAAACGATTGACCAATTGTCCGTATCCAACGACCGCATTATCCACATCCCCGAGGCGGCCATAGTAACCCGGTTCGTACTTTTTGCTGTACTGAATAAATCGCAAAATGCTTAGGTAGTCGGAAGTACTATCATAATCTTCGTCCCGAATGCCCTTCGAATTCCACCGATATCGAAGGCGAAGACCAGCTTTCCATTCGTTGAAAGTGAGAGAGGGTGCAAACACGGAAGAAAGGTAACGTTCACCTTTCCCATTAGAGTTTTCGAATTTTAAAATCCCAACTTCCGTATCCATCCCGAAAGCAAACTCATTATGCTTGAGTTGTGATGGATCTTCAACTACCTGACCAAAAGCAACATTTCCACCAATAAAGGGGGCAAACAAGGCTACTAAAAACGCCGCATATCGAGGGATA
>CALEEY010000069.1 GCA_937877085.1 uncultured Bacteroidota bacterium | reverse complement strand
CACTTTGGAGTTGGTTTTAACACACTTCTTAGTAGTGAAGATGGACTGGGATTGGGATTCCGTGGAAGAATGTCCTCCTCCATTAATGCCGATTTGTCCATGGCATTTGATCTGGGTGTTTCTGGTTTCATCTTAAATGGCCGGGACGACGCGACTTACGTCGTAGATCCGCAGGTGTCGCTCATCGTGACCATGCCTGGGTTAAACAAAGCTTCCTATCTAATTGGCGGCATGGGTGCGTATATCAATACTTCTAACGATAAAGGAGCATTGGAAGGACCCACGATTCATTTGGGAATTGGCTGGGTACGTGCGCTGAGTGAATCTGTGCTTTTTTATGAAATTGACCCCGCATTAATTATTGGAAAAGCGGATATCGGGGTTGCGATACCTTTTCGAATCGGAATCATTTTTTAGTTTTCGAGAGCGCCCCGGGCGGGCCCCTATACGACCTCTGTTACGCCCTTGAAGTCCTCCGTTTTTCGCCCCCCTTTCCCCTCCGTTTTTCGGACCGTTTTTATCGACTAATACCAGTTCACTCCTTTTGGCCGGACTCTACATTCACGTTCCTTTTTGTTCACAGCGGTGCTCGTACTGCGATTTCTATTTCGTCACAACTAAAAAGTCTCATGCAGGCTTTGTGGAAGCCTTATGTCGCGAAATTGAGTTGCAAGGACAGGCCTACGGCCAGTTAGAAGCCCTCCAAACCATATACTTTGGCGGAGGTACGCCCTCCCAGCTCACGTTGGAGGAGCTTGAACCCATCGTTCGAGCGGTAAACAAGCATTTCGATACTTCGGAAGTTCTGGAGACCACCTTTGAACTCAACCCAGAGGACGCTTCCGCCGAATATTTGCGCGGACTTCGAGGCTTGGGTATCGACCGCCTTTCCATAGGTATCCAGTCCTTTTTTGATTCAGACCTACAGTTTATGAACCGGGTGCACGATTCTGTTCAGGCACGGACGGTCCTAAACGACGTCCGTAATGCGGGTTTCGACAATTTTTCCATTGATCTTATTTTTGGCGTTCCTGGTCAGCCCGAAGAGTACTGGTCAGCCAATCTTGACATTGCCCAAACGTTTGAGGTCCCCCATATCTCGACGTATAACCTAACAGTCGAAGAATCGACACCTCTGGCGAAACTCGTCGAAAAGGGCCACGTCATTCCAGCTGACGACGATGAATCGATGAACAGGTTTTCCTTTACAATGGACTATCTCAAAGAACGGGGCTACGAACATTATGAGATATCGAGTTTTGCCAAGAAAGGGCATCGAGCCATCCACAATCACAAATATTGGTCACACGCCAATTACATAGGCGTAGGACCGTCGGCTCATTCATTCTGGTGGAAGGGATTGCCAGCTAAAAGATGGTCCAATATTCCAAATCTTCGACGGTATGAGGCGCTTTTGATGCAGCACCTGGTCCCTACGAGCGAAGAAGAGAAGCTGTCCCTCGACATGTTGGCTGATGAACACGTTATGTTGCGACTGCGTACAGCCGATGGCCTTAACCTTAAAGAACTGGAAGAACGCTACGGCGTTGACCTTTTTTCATCCCATATTGGCGTGTTAGCCGACCTTGAGGAAGGGGGTTTTATTCACCCCATTAGAAATCAGATTGTTCGACTAACCGATTTAGGCAAAACCGTATGCAACACCGTGACCGCAAAATTACTGCCCGACGATCAGTCCTAGTGCTACTTCTGATGATTACCGCCATGGGTTGTTCAAAGTCAGAAAATCCGCCTGTCGTGGCAACAGATATTGAGTTCAAACCAGAAGGGATATTGGATTTCTTCCATGCAGATAGCACGGTTGTAGCTAGAATAGCTATTGAAATAGCTGAATCTTCGGCAGAACAGGCTCAAGGACTGATGTACCGACGGTCCATGCCAGACCGCGCAGGAATGCTCTTTGTAAGCGAGGGTGCATCTATGAAATCGTTCTGGATGAAAAACACGAGTCTTTCGCTCGACATTCTATTTGTTGACTCCGGGGGCGCTATCGTCAATATTGTAAAACGAACGACTCCATTCTCAGAGGCCGTTATCCTGTCTACCGAGCCTGCTCAGTATGTGGTAGAAGTTCACGCAGGGTTTACCGATACCTATCACATTACCGAAACAGATCATATCTCATGGGAACGTCGAACTTTTTAAATGCGAATTACTTGCTCGTCTCGGTGATGGTCGTGCTCATGGCAGGACTGGCTTTGCTCGGGTGTTCACCTTCCGACAAGCCGGCGAACGCTGAGGAGCCCTATGTTAATGTGCCTTTTCGGGCCGATGGGTGGCTGACTATAGCCCGAGATGGGAAAATTTATCAGGACCTGACCATCGAAGTCGCAGAGGATGATTCAAGCCGGGCACGCGGGTTAATGCAGCGAGACGGGCTGCCCAAAGATTCGGGAATGCTGTTTGTTTTCGGTTCCGAAAGCCAACAAGGGTTTTGGATGGCCAATACCCGCATAGCACTCGACTTGATTTTTATACGAACCGATGGGACGGTTCAAAGTGTGGCTAAATACATTCAGCCCATGAGAACCGAAACCGTGCCTTCTAGAGGACCCGCAAAATACGTTCTTGAAGTCAAGGCCGGTTATATTGACTCGATAGGCTTACAAGAGGGTGACCACATAGAATGGGCTCGGAAATAAGTCCTACGGCCTCCTAAAGACCAAAACTTTCTCCGCATGCACAATTTCGAACGGCTTGCGGGTTGTCAAAATGGAACCCTTTACCCTCTAGCCCATCCGTAAATTTTAGAACGGTACCATCCAGATAAGCCGCGCTTCTTGGGTCCACCAAAACGTGCAGATCTCCAACCTCAAAGTGTGCGTCGGCCTCGCTTCTCGCTGTATCCCACCCCAATTCGTACGATAAGCCTGAGCAGCCCCCTGGAACGACTGCAACGCGCAAATACGTATTGGCCAAGTCGACTCCCTCGTTCTTGACCGTTTCTTTCAACTTTACCAAGGCGGCGTCGCTGATTTCAAGCGGAGGCATCTCTACTGTGGAGGGCATAAAATTATCACGTTTGGCTATTTAAGGTCAAAACCGTCTACCGCATTCACCTTTTTTTACTCCGGCGGTTCCCGAATATGGTTCAATTCACAAGATCGTGATGTGAAGAAGCAGTCATTTTTCAAACTAAACAGAAACTAAGTCCCCGCAATTGCTTATTTAGACTCATTCTAATTAAGCAATCCCATTACGCCATATTAGCGTTTTCTGGCGGTTTTCAACCCGCTCCTTAAGCCCGAATATAGTTTCTACCAAGATTTTGTATGAGTGAGAACAGCACCGAACTTCTTCATCAAGTAGCCGATAGCGATTACAAATACGGATTCGTTACTGATATTGAGTCGGAAAAGGCCCAAATCGGACTTAATGAAGACACCGTACGCTTCATTTCGGCCAAGAAAAACGAGCCCGAATGGCTTTTGGAATGGCGTTTGAAGGCATTCAAACATTTTCTGACCTTGATGGAGTCCGACGCGAAACCTGATTGGGCCCATTTGAATATCCCAGAAATTGATTTTCAAGCCATCTCCTATTATTCCGCGCCCAAAAAGAAGCCCGAATATGAATCGTTGAACGAGGTCGACCCTGAGTTACTCAGCACGTTTAAACGACTAGGGATCCCCGTTCAGGAGCAAGAGCGTTTGGTTGGTATCGTGGTAGATGTGGTTATGGATTCCGTTTCTGTCACGACAACGTTTAATGCGGAACTGGATAAAAATGGTATCATTTTTTGTTCGTTCGGAGAAGCCGTTCAAAAGCACCCAGAGCTGGTGAAAAAGTACCTTGGCCGGGTCGTTCCTTACACCGACAACTTTTATGCGGCCTTAAACTCCGCTGTTTTTTCCGACGGGTCATTTTGCTACATCCCAAAGGGAGTCCGGTGTCCGGTTGAGCTTTCTACCTATTTTCGAATTAATGAATCCGGTACGGGACAGTTTGAACGCACGCTCATCGTCGTAGATGAAGGATCCTATGTTTCCTACTTGGAAGGCTGCACGGCGCCCCAACGAGATGAAAATCAACTTCATGCCGCAGTGGTTGAAATCATTGCCATGGACGACGCCGAGGTCAAGTATTCGACCATCCAAAACTGGTATCCAGGAAACGCGGCCGGCGTTGGTGGCATTTTCAATTTTGTAACCAAACGGGGCATTTGCGAAGGAAACCGTTCCAAAATTAGCTGGACTCAGCTAGAAACCGGTTCCGCAATCACCTGGAAATACCCATCGTGCATCCTCAAGGGGGATGATTCAGTAGGGGAATTTTACTCAGTTGCTTTTACGAAAGGAAAACAGCAGGCCGACACCGGAACGAAGATGATCCATCTCGGCAAGAACACTTCGTCCACGATCATTTCGAAAGGTATTTCCGCCGGCAACAGCCAAAACGCTTATCGTGGATTGGTGAAAATGACTGCTGGAGCCGAAAACGGCAGAAACTTTAGTCAATGCGACTCGATGCTCCTCGGCGATAGATGTGGCGCCCATACCTATCCATATTTGGAAATTTTGAACCCATCGGCGCAAGTTGAACATGAAGCGACAACATCAAAGGTCGGCGAAGATCAGATTTTCTACTGCAAACAGAGGGGAATCAA
>CALEEY010000068.1 GCA_937877085.1 uncultured Bacteroidota bacterium | reverse complement strand
CCATTTTTGCCGACAACAAGATGGTGTTGTTGATTGCGTTGTTATTTGTGGCCGTTATCGCGCTTTATGGCATAGCTTTGCGAGCCGCTCTTTTAGATATGTATGTGATTCCTGTTGCGATAGTAGCCATTCTCTTAACCGTCATTTTTGATTCCAGGGTAGCGTTTTTTGGAGCACTGACGCTCGCGTTTATGGGGGGGCATTTCCTCAATTACAATTTCGCATTCACGTTTGCCACCATATTCGCAAGTTCGCTGGGCATTTTTAGCGTGCGAGACATCCGAAACAGGGGCCAATTTTTTATTAGCGCAAGCATCGTGTTTTTTGGCTACATGACGGTTTTATTTGCCAATTTTTTATTACAAAACACGCCAATTGAAAGATTGCAGGACGAATCTATATTCATTCTGATTAATTCAGTCTTATTGCTCTTGGCTTACCCGGCTTTGTGGATTTTTGAGCGGGCATTTGGTATTACGACCGATTTAACCCTTTTGGAATTGTCTGACACCAACCGGCCATTGCTCAAAGAGCTCAGTCTAAAGGCTCCGGGGACATTTAATCATGTGCTGCAAGTGGCTAATCTTGCGGAAGCCTCAGCGGCAAGGATAGGGGCGAATGCCCTACTAACACGTGTCGGTGCTTTGTATCACGATGTTGGAAAGATTGTGAAGCCAGAGTATTTCGTTGAGAATCAGAGGGGCGGAATTAATCCTCATGATGGCTTGAAGCCTAGAATGAGCGCGTTGATCATCGCTAGTCACGTAAAAGATGGTTTAGATCTAGCCAGAAAGTATCGACTCCCAAAAGAAGTGCAAGATTTTATCCCGATGCACCACGGGACTACGCGTATTGAATATTTTTACCACCGGGCTGTAGGGCAACGCAAGGACGGCGATGCACCCATTGTAGAGTCCGAATTCCGTTATCCAGGACCGCCTCCTTCATCGAGGGAAACCGCTATCCTAATGATTGCAGACTCTGTTGAAGCGGCCAGTAGATCCATGGTCAAGCCCAATTACCGGCGTTTGCATGCCTTAATTGAATCCATTGTTGATGCAAGAAGAGAGGACGGCCAACTGGATACGACGAACCTGACTTTTTCAGATTTAACAATGATCAAAGAGTCACTTTTGAATGTCTTGTTGGGGATATATCACGTTCGGGTAAAGTATCCCGGAGATGAGGAAACGGCGACCGATGAGGAAGGGCAAAGCTCAGGGAATGACACCACGCACGCGCTCGACGGATGATTCTGCCAGTTTCAGCCCTAGTCTAACGTGTTTTTTAGCCCGATCTAAAAATGGACGAACAGCGCGTTCTGCACCTTGAGTATATACCATCACGTCGCACTCCCGAATCAAGGAAGCTAAATACGAATCACCTTCCTCAACAGAAACTGCCACCACGGGACCCGCGAATCTGGTTAACGAGCGAAGCTCTTTGGTAAGAGAGGCGACGGCATCAGAATACCGCGTTACTAACCCCAAGGTCTCCGAATCCATCATTCTAGATAGTTGACTCAGCGCGTCCTCATCCAGATCGTACGACACGCCAATCACATCCGCCCGAGTACCCATTGAAAGGACTTGCTTGACATTTCTGAAGGGTACAATGACAAGATCGGCGTCTGCGTGTTTTCCAAGTTCATCGAGTGAACACGAATGGCATTCTCGTTGAAAAGCCGTAGCCAATTGGATGGCACATGCTTGCCCCAGCTCTTTATAGGGCGCCGCAACCACGATCTTGGATGTGGATTCGGCTGAATCCAGTTGTTGAAGCTGCTCCGCAAAGAGGTATTCGATCTCGTCTTCGTCCAGACCAAGACCAACGGCTTGTCGAAGCGCGTGTGATAGCAGACTTGCCCCGCGTTCCATCCGTTCCGATTTGTCCAAAGGCTCGGCATTCTGAACGACATACCCACTACCAGATTGGGTACCAATGATTCCCGCTTGAGCCAGGTCCAAATAAGCTTTTCGAACCGTATGGAATGAGATCCCTAGTTGTGATGCGAGTGTACGGGTGGGAGGCAGTTTATCTCCTTTGCGGTAGTTACCGTTCCCAATCTTGAAGCGAATAGCATTAGCAACCTGGGTATGAATGGGAATTTCAGATGACCTGTCGATATCTATCATCCTGCAGTTCCCTCTAATTGCAACCGGTAAGCCGCCTGAAGATGGTCTACAACGGTAGACCAGTTAGGCCAATCAGATGCGTGAATCACAAACTGCTCGAGTCCAACGGTTACCAAGAGTCCCGATTCCTGGCGCCGCAAGTCGATCAACAATTTCCATTCAGGCCCTATTTGCGGGGTGCTAGCTGCGAAAATGGAACGGAAAGATACTTTTTCTCCAGAAACCAAGACCTCGCAGATTTGGCCTCGCAGTTTTAACCACGTCCAAAAAAATGAAACGCCCAGGGCAATGGGAAAACCGACGTACAAGACAGACAGAACCGGATAACCCTCAAGCATAGCTACCAACGTTCCGATCATGATCGGCAACATGGCAATACCAAGGGGCACAACCATTTCCATCCCGAACACCGATCTCCGCGATTGTCCGTCGGGATAGTGTCTCGAACGGTATACGGAAATATCAGTGAGGGTATTTGTTGGCACTAACGCGTTCCAAATGCTCGCGGTAAGGCGATGTCTATGGCTGTTTTTAGTCCAGGGCTGGCTCCGATTACTAGCGGAATGCTGTTGATTAGGGTGGCCACCGTTGCCGTATCCCCAAATATTCCGCCTTTCACTAACAGGTTCATCGGAGGATCGCTCTCAGCTACGACCTCGTCTCTTGGATTTTCTGCTCCGACAAACATTTTTAAATCAAGCGTTATCAATAACTCATCCCCGTCATAGCCATACGCATGATGATGAATCCCGGCAACTTGTCCCTTTTCAACGACCAAAAACGGCGTTTCAACCTGTTTTGGCGAAATAACAGGGTCTAACTGCTCGACTATCTTGGTAATGGTCCAGCCCATTCCGTCCGCTATCAAACGAATACTTTCAACGAGCCCAATGTGGCCAAACATTCCGGTAGCCTTTTTTTCTTCAAAAGCTTCTCTGGTGATTCCGGCTCCGACCTTCTGCTGCAATGGAAGGCGTCTCAGGCCAGCGTTGACTTCTCGGTTGACCGTAATTGATTTCACCGAATTGCACACCCCGGTGGCCATCAATGCCAAAGCATCCATCGCATAGCCGGGATTGACGCCCGTTCCAAACAGCGTAACACCATTTTCCTTGGCCACTTTGTCCAGTTCGGTTGCTATAGCCGGGTGGCGGTGGTACGGGTAGGCTAGCTCCTCCGTGGAAGACACCACGTGGGCACCGTGGGAAGCGCACAGAATTAGCTGGTCGTACATGCGCGCCAAAAACGACGAAGTCGTGTGAAGAACAACATCAGGCTTCGTGGAGGACAGCACGGCGGACGCATCGGAAGAAACCAAGACGCCGGTTTTTTGGGACAACCCTAGAATTTCAGAGACGTCTTTACCGACCTTTAACGGATCAATGTCGATGACTCCAACCAATTCAATGTGTTTGGATTTCGAAAGCACTGTTCTCAAACAAGAAACGCCAATAGGTCCGATGCCGTACTGAACGACTTTTACACGTGTGGTCATAGAAGTAGAATGAATTTCAGGTAGAAATATTAAAGCGCAATGTCCGACGGGTCGGCTTGGTGAAACGGATACGCGAAGTGCTTAGCTGGCACAAAGGTTTCTTTGATCGACCTTGCAGAAGTCCATCGGATCAGATTCAACATCGAACCAGCTTTATCGTTGGTTCCGGAAGAGCGCGCTCCACCAAACGGTTGTTGGCCAACTACCGCTCCGGTAGGCTTGTCGTTGATATAAAAATTACCAGCACAATCGTTCAACGCGTTCGTAGTCTGTGCTATAACCCCTCGATCTTGAGCAAAAATAGCCCCAGTCAAAGCGAAAGGAGACGTTTTATTAAGCGTTTCAAGTGCTTCGGCGTATTTACTGTCTTCGTAGACATGAATGGTTACGACTGGGCCAAAGATTTCCTCACACATCGTGCGATATCCCGGATCGGAGGCTACAAGCACGGTGGGTTCAATAAAGTACCCGACTTCATCAGAGAATCCACCCCCATGCAGGATTTCGACGTCGGAAGACGTTTTTGCGTGTTTGATATAGGCCGTAATGCTATCGTAGGCCGACTTGTCAATCACAGCATTTACAAAATTGGTGAAGTCCTCAATCGGACCCATTTTGATTTCGTCAAGCTGTGCGACGACCGAATCGCGAATCACAGGCCACAACGATTTTGGAACGTAGACTCTGGAAGCGGCAGAACATTTCTGGCCTTGGTATTCGAACCCACCTCGTACAATGGCCGTGGCAACCGCGATGGCGTCGGCACTTGGATGGGCCATAATAAAGTCCTTACCACCGGTTTCTCCGACCACGCGTGGATAGGTACGATAGGTGTTCATGTTGTTGCCAATCGTGGCCCACATATGATTGAACGTGCCTGTCGAACCCGTAAAATGAAGCCCGGTAAAGTGCTCAGATGAAAAAACAGTATTACCTACCGTAGATCCCTTACCAGGAATCATGTTGATGACCCCCTTTGGCAATCCGGCTTCTTCAAACATTTTATACAGATAATATGCCGACAAGAGTTGGGTCGAAGAAGGCTTCCATAGAACCGTGTTTCCCATCAGAGCAGGCGCTGTTGGCAGGTTACCTGCAATAGACGTAAAGTTGAAAGGCGTAACAGCGAACACAAATCCTTCCAAAGCCCGATACTGAACCCGATTCCATACGCCAGGCGATGAAATGGGTTGATCGCTGTAAATCTGCTCCATAAACCGAACATTGAACCGCAGAAAATCGATTAACTCACAAGCCGCATCAATCTCAGCTTGATACGGATTCTTGCTTTGGCCAAGCATGGTAGATGCATTGATGATATCCCGATACGGGCCAGCCAATAGCTCCGCTGCTTTCAAAAAAATGGAAGCACGATCTGACCAGTGCATATTCATCCAGTCGTGACGGGCTCCAACCGCTGAGGATATGGCAGACTCCAGTTCGGGCACGCCACATTGATGAGCTACTCCCAAAACCCGAGCATGCTCATGCGGAGCGAGCACGTTAAGCGTATCCCCTGTGCGTACCTCTTTACCGCCGATAAACGCAGGAATATCTACCTGCTCTCCTTTCATTTTTTTGATCATCGAACGCAAAGATG
>CALEEY010000067.1 GCA_937877085.1 uncultured Bacteroidota bacterium | reverse complement strand
TGCACTCGTCATGGAATGGTGGCGCCGCAATAGCGCGCGTTTTGCGGCGCGCCTTAGAGAATCTTCCGGACGATAGGGCATTTGGTGGACGCATCGAGACCCATATTAACCCAAGGCCCTTCTGAGAGCTGGCTCTATTACTGGGGCTCAGGGTTGTTGTACGCCGCCTTTGGCTTTGCGATGGTTCTACTGGTGTTCATTACCTGGAAATTAGACTGGATATTGCCATTTATCCCCGTGGTTCTTTTGGGAGGGGTTGGCATATGGTGGCTCTTTCAGCGACCGCTTCTCAACCTTGCGGTCGTGCTCTGCTCTTTTGTTCTGATCGCCGACTTCGAAGAAGGAATTCAGATTACAGAGGTTTTTTATGGCCTCTATTATATGAGTTTTTTAGGATACTGGTTCTTCAAGAGGCTCTTTCTGGACGACAAACCCGTATTTGAACGGCCGGAAGAAAAGGCACTTTGGATATTCTTGATTTTGGTTACGCTTTCGATTCCTTTGACGCTCCTCTTTGGGGGTACGTTCAAGCTGTGGCTGGGCGAATGGCTCTCCCTTTCTCTGCTGGGCTTCTATTTTCCTGTTAAAGAAGCCGTTATAAAGCATGATCAAGGCCTTAAGGTAGTGATCGGAGTTGTGCTCTTTGTGGGCTTAGTTGTCCTGGGGCGAAATGTGCTGGAATACAAGCAGGCCATAACAGATGCCGTACAGGCATGGGAAATTGCCAAAGGTCGCGCGGTTACGAACGAAGGCTTGCTCATGGTGCCCGCCTTTTTCTCTTTGGCTATGTATCTATTTTCAGCCGAATGGAAACAAAAAACCATCTTTTTGGGGCTGTTCATTGCCTTTTTTGGTGGGTTGATTCTGACGCAAAGCCGGGGCTATTGGGTTGCTTTCTTTCTGGGGGCCTTGGTTCTCTTTTGGTTGATTCCGCGCCAGCAAAAAGGGCGTTTACTCGCTACGGGTGTGGTTACTGGCGTCGTGGTTTTCGCTATCGCAACCATCGTTTTGGGGGATGTCTTGATGCTGGTGTTGGGAGGCTTGTTGGATCGTTTAGTGTCCATCGGATCCGCAACCACAAAAGACATTTCTCTGGTCAATCGATTTCTCGAAACGGGGGCCGTCTGGGAGCACATCAAGACCAATCCAATCCTTGGGCACGGCATGGGTGTGAGCTATCGCTTTTTTGATATCACGTACGAGTTTTCGGACTCCAAGCCGTTCATCCACAATGGGTACATCGCCCTTTGGTACAAATTTGGTGTTTGGGGACCTGCGTTGATCCTGACATTCCTCGGAATCTGCATTCGAAGGGCATTTGTAGTTGTTCGCCAGAATCAAGGAGACCGGTTGATGGCAACGGCTAGTCTGGCCGTAATAGCCTGTTTAGCTGCATTTTCCCTATCTGCTAACACCTCGAATCCGTTTTACATTAATGACCCGATGTTCATTTTTAGCGTTATGACAGGGATGGTTGGGGGATGTTATTCGATTCACACCAGAAAATTGACCCTCGCGGGGATATCAGGACCCGCGTCAATTGACGGCGAATCGACAATGCGTGCGTCAAGTACTTCTACTTCCGGCAATGAAACATGATTGTAGAAGGCCCTCATGTTGTTCTACTAGAATTGTACCACCGTGGCCATCATGGTTCGTATGTGGAAATGCTGGTCGATGGTTGGATTAAAAGCCAGCAGACGGGGCGCCTTACTCTTTTAGTCACCGCCGATTTTAAGGACGCGCATTCGGAACTTATTTCGCGCATCCAGACATTTTCAGGCCACCAGATTAGCTGCGTTACGCTTGAACCGGCCCATGGATTAGATGGAAAGACAGGCCTTGCCAAACTGATGGCGGCCAATCGGGCGCATAAAAAGGCTCTTTTAGAGGCGATAAAACTGCAGCCAGATCACATTGTCTGCATGTTTTTCGATCATGCACAAGGCGCCGTTGCTAGCCTAAGATCGGTTTTTTCGAAAGCGGGCATAACTATTTCGGGAATCGTCTTTCGTTCGACCATTCATGAAAAAACGTCGGGACTCAGAAATACCGTCCAGTCCTTCCGGAAACGAGTAATTCTGAAATCGGCCTTGCAATCGAAGGCTATTACGCGTCTTTTTTGTCTCGATCCCATGGCTCCAGAAGGAATTAACCAACTAGCTGGTCGAAACATGGCTAGTTGGCTGCCAGATGGAACGACTTTCGCGCCTCCTGATGTCACGCCAGACACCCTCCGCAAATTGCTAGGTATTGCTGAAGATGAAACCCTTTTCCTGTTTTTCGGGGCTTTGAGCAGCAGAAAAGGAATTTATCAAACGCTAGATGCGTTTAAACAATTATCGGGACAGAAAGCTTGTTTAGTTATTGCTGGCACCCCCGAGCCTGATGAGGCGTCCGCCATCTTTGAAGCGATCTCTGGTGCCCAAAAGGTGGCTAGAATCGTTTTGGTTTCGGGAGCTATAACAGATGCCCGTATGACATCGCTTTTTGAAGCGAGCGACGTCGTTTTGGCCGCCTATCCTCGCCACACCGGGTCCAGTGGCATTTTGATCCGGGCAGCAGCCGCCGGGAAACCAGTTGTAGGAAGCAATTTTGGGATGGTGGGTCGAAATATAAAGGAGCACGGCCTGGGTTTTGCCGTGGATTGTACCAATGTCGATCTGCTTGCCAATACGCTCCAAGAGGCCACCGCGAATCCTTTTACACATTTTGATGCGGCGCTAAGCGCTGCCTTTGCTTCGTCCAACTCGTCAGACGCGTTTGCCCAAACGATACTAAATAGTCTGACGCTCGGGCTGAATGGTATACGCCGCATTTGTGTCCAGTGGCCCCGCTTTGGTCCATACCACTTAGCCAGACTAAAGGCCTTTCACGAAAAATGTGAACCCCTAGGAATCGAGATTGTGGGGCTTGAGACAGCCGCGCAGTCAGATTTGTACGAATGGCGAGTTGAATCGGGGAAAACTTCTTTTCGTCGGGAGCAAGTGTTTACAGATCGTTCTTTTGAGTCGATCTCCCCCTCGGAAATGCACGATGCTGTCACTGCCAGACTAAACGAACTACAGCCGGATGTTGTAGCTATTCACACCTACAGTCTGCCTGATTCCCGCGCCTGTCTCCTTTGGTGTAAAGACAACGGTAAAGCATCTATCGTTATGACGGATTCAAAGGCCGACGATGCGAAGCGCTCAAAATGGAAGGAATATCTAAAATCGAGTTTAATTGCCTCGTACGACGCCGCTTTCTTAGCTGGGCAACCTCAACAAGCCTATTTCGAACAGCTGAATTATCCTGGTAGTGCCATCCACCTCGGATACAACGCGGTGGACAATGCTTTTTTTGCAGACCCCACATCATACGCTGGTCCCAAGCCGTTACCCGGCCTGGAATCGGATGAGCCGTTTATGTTGGCTTCCAATCGTTTTTTAGAAAGGAAAAACCTTAGCAACCTCTTGTCGGCTTACGGCAGGTATCGCACCCTGACCGAAGCGCCTTATCGTTTGATCTTGCTTGGTGACGGCGCTCTCAGGGGTGAGTTGGAGCATCAAGTTAAAGAGGAAGGCATTGACGGAGTCTTTTTTGCTGGCTTTCGGCAAATCGAGGAACTGCCCGTCTACTATAGTAGAGCCTCATTTTTTGTTCACCCTTCGAGGGTCGACACCTGGGCTTTAGTGGTCAATGAGGCGATGGCCGCTGGACTACCTGTTCTCGTTTGTACGGGGGCGGGATGCCACAAAGACTTGGTAGAATCTGGGATAAATGGGTTCGTTTTTGGCCCAGATGAAGTGGATGTTCTGGCGAATCAAATGAAACGACTGACAGAAGACCCTGATTTTGCTGAACGAGCGGGCAAAGCATCAAAGGAAATAGTCGCTCGATGGGATTTAGACCGATGTTCTAGAGGCCTTTTGGAAGCAGCAGCTACGGCGTGGAAGCGCAAAGGACGTCGAATGGATCCTATTTCGGGGCTGGTAATCAATTTGTTGAGACGAAGTAAATCCTCAAACGCATTCCACTCCGTCGAATCTTGAAGGGCGCATCTTGGTCAGCGCATCTTGGTCGGCGCATCGTGCTCGGCGCATCGTGCTCGGCGAATCATGCTCGGCGAATCATGCTCGGCGAATCATGCTCGGCGAAAAATTGCGTCAACCTGTAAAAGGTGTCCCGTTTCAGGGTCCGAGAAGCCTGATTCTTCCAGCGCTATAAGATTATACCCCTTCTTCCGAAGTTTGGAGCACATATCTTCAATCAGAAGCTCCCCATCGTAGAGCGGAACCAGCGATAACTCGACTTGAATCGTATCAATTCTTGAAAGGACACCTTCTGCGCCATCTATCACGTGCTCCTCATAACCCTGCGTATCTATTTTCAAGTAAACGCTGTCCCCCGCCTGGCAGATCGTTTCAAAAATAGAATCCAACCGTTTCACCTGAATTTGCTCTGTCCCGATATACCCCGACGTGGGTGCCGATTTGATATGAGCAGGGAGCATCCCGAGCATGGAGCTGCTCTGAGAGTTGGCCGCGACATTTATTTGAAGCTCCTCAGAAGTATTTCCGAGCCCAAATGGATGGACCTCCCACAGTGGGTCATGGCTCGCTGCTTTTGCCAAAGCCTCAAATGCACGAGGAAGCGGCTCAAAGGAAACGATCCGGTGTTTATAGCCTAAATCATTTCGAAGCTCTGAGGCCCACTGGCCCGTGTTTGCGCCAACATCCAAAACGGTGTCAATTCGATAATATTCCAGAATGTGCTGTCTTCTGGCTAGAGCATGAGTTGTCGGAGTGAAGGTTTTTATATCAAAACCTGCTTTCCAAAGAAATCTCTTGGCTGTTTTCTTAAGACTCATTCTGCAATTTTAACCTGGTAATGGGTGGATGCTCGCTTATTGGGTAGGCGAATCGCTCCCTTTATCGAGGGAATATGGTGACTTTAGGTGACTACGTGGCGCCTAAGCATTACCCAC
>CALEEY010000066.1 GCA_937877085.1 uncultured Bacteroidota bacterium | reverse complement strand
GGGAACGCCAAAATCAGAGTCACGAAAGTCACGATGATTGCCCCAATGAGGCTGCGCCAAATAATAGTCCATGTGAAGCTCTCGGAAAATGCTCTAGTATAATTGTCGAGGGTCCAAAAATCGGAAAATTGAAAGGTTGTACGATCCAAAGTACGCAACGAGGTGTCGCCTATATAAAAAAGACCGACGACTAACGTTCCAACGAGTAAAATAGCAGGAGCCAACATTAAATATGGCGTATAGTTCCCACCCTTCTTAGGCCAAACTGCAGCGAAGGCACCTTCTAAGACATCCATAACGCGCCAAAGCGCGGGATATGGTGATCTATATTTTCGCATTTGGTGCGATCCTGTCCGGCAAAAGAAAAGTTCGGATGCCCGGTAATGGGCATCCGTTTAGTTAGATAGCAAAGATTAACCTTGCATGATCTGTTTGAATTTCGAGAACCATTCGCTCTCGTGCTCAACCTGAGTTTTACCAGAGACCCGGATCAACCGTTCGAAATCAGCTTGCGTTGTTGGATATGAAGGATCGCCAGCGAGACCTTCAGGAGGTGTCAAGCCAGGGACAACGCCCGGAAGGCCAAGACCGTCAAGCCAGACTTGCTGCGCTTCCTGTGTGATCGCAGAGTTGATGTATTCCTTCGCCCAATACAGATCACTTTCTGAGTGGCCCTTAGGAATCCACAGGCCGTCAGTGTCAAACTTGGAACCTTCAGCAGGAACAGTCCAAGCAATGTCTACACCATTGCGTTTCGCGCCAAGAGCGTTGGTTGAAATTGTACATGCCGCATCAATTTCACCATTTTGGAACCAAGTAACAAAATCTGGATCTTCACCCAAAAGCGGGTTCTGTTCTTTCATCTTGGTGACAAAATCCCAGCACGGGTCCATAGCGTCAGGGATGCCGTCAAGAGATCCGCCACCCGCGACTTGAGCAGGAAAATGGAAGCCAATACCGTCATTGTAGAAAGCTAAACGGCCTTTGAACTTCGGATCTAGCAGGTCATGATAAGATGCTGGGGGACCGTCTGGGAATGCCTCTGTGCGATATGCTAAAACATAAACATACCCATAGGTATTCACGATTGGATATCCTTCTACGCCGACAGGCTTTGCCAGATCTGTAGTTCCGGCCAAGTTTGATAGATCGGAAAGATCTTCACAAACGCCACGAAGCGCTGATTTGGTTGCGTTTGTGGTTGTATCCCAGTTGATGTGGATTGGCGGCGTGCGGTTTTGCGAAACAGCAGCCCATACCTTAGGCTGGATTTCATTGTCTTCGGTCAAGTCGTGGATGATCCGAATGCCAGTACGCTCTGTGAATGGGTCCGAAACCCCATTCTTCAAAGCTTCGACCCACGGTCCACCCCATGCACGAACGATAAGCTCGGCTGGTTTTGCAGGTTCTTGCGCCAGAAGTATGGATGGTGCAGCAAGCATTGTACCGGCGGCCACAGATGTCTTGAATAATTGGCGGCGATTCATTGAACTTTTAATAGTCATTAGTTTCTCCCTGTTAAGGTTTCCGCTTGGTGTTCCAAGCAGTTCTATTCCGCGACGAAGACATGCAGATCGCGGCTTTCCCATCCGATATAGACAGGCCGTCCCAACTCGTGAGTTGCGAAGTCATTTCGATCATGGTGAAAAATTCTAACGGGGTCAGGCCCTAGTTGAGGAACTAACAATTCGTACAACAAGCGCTCACCCTCGAAGATCACATCCGTAACAGTCCCCTCGAAGATAGCTCCAAGACCATCAAGCTCGGCTTTGTCAGCAGAAATCCGAATTTGTTCGGCCCTAACAGCGCATTTCACTTTTGCACCAGTTTTGGCTCCATCGGGATTACTGCGCAGAACGCCTGACAGATTTACATCGCTTGTTTTTATCTCGACGGTATTGCCGCTCAAACTCATGAGTTCGCCTGAGATGACGTTCGTGACGCCAATAAAGTTTGCGACAAATGGATTGCCAGGTGTTCGGTACATTTGGGTTGGAGTAGCATCTTGTTGGATTTTGCCTCCGTCCATAACAATAATCTGATCCGAAACGACCAGCGCTTCTCGCTGATCGTGGGTCACATTGATTGTTGTCACACCAAGTTCTTTTTGAATGCGGCGGAACTCTAATTGCATCTCTTCCCGTAACTTGCGATCGAGAGCGGCAAGTGGTTCATCCAACAACAACAGATCTGGTTCAAATACTAAGGCGCGCGCGATAGCAACTCGCTGCTGTTGCCCACCGGACAATTCGTTGATGCGTCTTTTTTCTAGACCATCTAAACGGACGAGTTCCATAATCTCCGAGACTCTATTCGAAATTTTGGTCGCATCAAAACGTCTCATTTTAAGAGGAAAAGCTACGTTTTCAGCAGCTGTCATGTGCGGAAACAGGGCCAAATTTTGAAACACAATACCGATTGACCGCTTATTTGCAGCGACGGCGTTAACAGCCTGCCCGTTGATGGATATTTCACCATTCGTAGGGTTCAAGAATCCAGCAATCATTCGCAGCAAAGTTGTTTTTCCAGACCCCGATGGGCCAAGAATTGTGAGGAATTGCCCTTGCTCCAACGAAAAGCTGGCATCGTCGACTGCTTTGAAGTCTCCGAACCGCATATCAACATTTGTTGCTAATACGGCCGGTATAGAGTTTGTTTTCACAGTTTTACGCCCTGTCGACTAAAGTCTCTTGATACACATCATAAGGTTAGAATCTACATATGTGTAGACATATTAAGCCGACACAAAATCTACATGTCAAGTCATGATTCGTCAAAGTACGCCTACTTATTTCTCCAGCGTTAGATTGAGGCAAGAAATCCACCGTCGATAGCGATGCATTGGCCGGTGATGTACTTCGATGCATCACTTGCTAAGAAAATCACTGATCCCTTAAGATCATCTGCAGTGCCAAATTCTCTCATTGGGATCTTTTCCAGC
>CALEEY010000065.1 GCA_937877085.1 uncultured Bacteroidota bacterium | reverse complement strand
GGTCAGCTCATAACCGAATTTGCGCCCTGAAGCATCGTCTAGATTTCCGGTGAAGTACCACCACTCGGTCTTAAAGGTGGGGTGAGGACCCCAGTCCTCAGGGAAAATCAGATCTCGAACCTTTTCGGCACGAGCAAAGCCGGTGGTGTCCCCCGACATGGCCGTGTTGAGGTCAATCGACGAATTATCGGCTGGTTTAACGGCTGGTTTAACGGCTGGGTTACACCCCAAAGAAATCGTCAATATTCCGAGGATGACGCTGAATATGAATGGTCCTTTATTCATTTCTAAGAGCGTTTGCGGGGTTAGCACGGGACATTTTCCACGCTGGAATAATTCCCGCCAGCAAAGCGGCTACGATGGCTAATACGAGCGCTTGCCCCAGAATCGCGGGAGTGATTTCCATTTGAAGCGTCCACCCGAAAGAGCGTTTATTGATCACAAATATCAGGATATAAGCCAGCGAAAGACCCAATGGGATAGAGAAGAGCCCCGCCATAAGACCCATAAGGCCCGTTTGCATGGTTACGTATTTCCATACTTGTCGGGGCGTGAGCCCATTGGCCCGCATGACGGCTAGCTCTCTCGACCTTTCCAGTTGGAGCGCCATTAGCGCGCTGAGCACCCCGATAAAAGCTACCAAGACCGCCAGCAATCGGAGAACGATCGTCACCGTAAATGTGCGATCAAAAACGTCCAAGGAAGCTTCTCTCAGGGAGCGGTTAGACCGCATAAGCACTTCTTGTTGGCCCTCGAGGCGCACTCTGAGCTCGCGTATCACGCTGTCGACGTCCTTTCCGGGTTCGACATACAGCGAAAGGCCCGATATCCCCCGATCATCAAAATAGGTTTCGTAGGTGCTCCGGCTCATCATGATGGCTCCCAAATCGGATCCGTAGTCATAATAGACGCCTCCAACCGTAAACGAACGCTCACCCTGGTCCGTCATTATCGATATGTCATCCTCGACATGGACATCGTTTTTAAAGCTGTAGGGCTCGGAAACGAGAATAAAATTACTTTTTCCAAATTCGTCCCACACCCGAGACCCTTCCTTGAATCGGGTGCCCGCTTCCCTTTGGGGACCCGGTTCAACAACAATCAGGTCGGAGCTACGTCCATTGGCGGCAACGCGAGCCGTACGAACAGAATAGGTCGCTGTGACCCCCTCGTGGGAGCGTAGAATGGCCTCTACTTCAGGCACGATGGTTGAATCGTTACGGCGGAAGACCAGTCCGGGGGGCGAAACATAAATATCCGCCTGTAGCGTGTACTCGAGCCAAACTTCGACCGTAGAGCGAAAACTGTTTACCATGACGCCCACCCCAATGGTAGCCGAGATAGCGATCATGAGGGAGGCAATGGCTACGGCCGTCCGGCTGAGGGCAGTAACCGTACCTTGAGCCGCCATGCGGCCCACAATGCCCCCCATCAACCCCATTACAGGTCTAGCCAACCTCGCAACGAGTATTACGGCTCCGGGAGTTGCGGACGCAAAGGCCAGGATAATCAACAGTAGGGCTACATAGCTTACTAAGATATGGTTGCCCGGCAGCGCCAATAGGACTAAAGCAGCGATGGCCATGCCGATTGCGCCGATCGTTAACCGGGGAATCAGCGTTTTTAGCCGTGATTCATCCTCCGAACGACGCATGACGGAGCTCGGGGGGGCTGCAGTAGCTTCTCGGGCCGGCACTAAAGCGGCGAATAACGTAGCCCCAATTCCCAGGCCGATCCCTTTTGCGAGGCTCCAATAGGACAGGTCAAGAGACCGCACGCGAACAACGTAATAGAGATCGTTAATACTTTGAGTAACCAATTGCACCAGGCCCTGACCCAGCACGATGCCGGCTACAAGCCCAATGGCCGTTCCTAAGACGCCAATGAGAAGCGCTTCTCCCATGATGAGCTGGAAAATTTCTTTCCGTGTAACGCCTATCGCACGGAGTCTCCCAATGGTGGGGCGGCGCTGAACGACCGAAAACGTCACGGTATTGTAGATCAAAAACATGCCCACGATCAGAGCCAAAAAGCTCAGCGCTATCAAATTCAGGCTAAAGGCGCGCGTCATCTGCGCAATGGTTTCGGTTTTCGTTCCCGATTGTTCCAGTACCACTCCGTCTGGAAGCGTGCTTTTAATGGACTCTAGGAGCCGGCTTCCTTCCGGCTCATCGGGGATAATCAGCTCAACGCGGCTCAGTTTGCCCTGTAAATCCAACAGACGCTGCGCGGTGGCAATATCAACGATGAGCAAATTTTCAAGCGCTCTGGATGTCTGTTCATTGTCCGCTTCAACCAGCCCAATTAGCGTCACTTCTTTCTCATTTCCTTCGAACCGCACCAATAAACGGTCGCCCTCAGCTAGACCAAGGCCCCGTGCCGTTCCAACAGATAAGATTCCGGTTGAATTAGAGGAAATGAACTGGCCCAGATCAAAACCGCTTCCCAAGCCGCCCGTGAATGATCGAAATGGGGCCTCTGCCAATGGATCAATACCCATGATCTGTAAGGTGCGGCCGGGATCCGAAGGCACTGAGACGTAGCCGTCTATTACCGGAGCCGCGTTGCGAAGCCCTCCGTCAACTCGCAATGTCCGATAGACCCTTTCATCGAGAAGCTCTCTTGAACCCGTTATGTAGTGAGTCGCCCGGCCCGTGACTGCCTCGGAAGACAATCTAAAAGCTTCATTGGCACTTGTATTGGCTAGGTCGATAGCCACAACCACAGCCACGCCTAAGGCAACGCCCAAAATGGACAACGCCATGAGCAGGGGATGCTTAATTAGATATCGGAGGCTGCTGCGGCGCAGTAGAGACGTGGTCATAACCAGTTATATCAGCCGTTTGCAATGGATTCAAGGTCCACTTCTGTGAGTACGCCATCTTGGAGCGATACAATGCGATCGGCAAGATCCAGGATATCCCGGTCGTGCGTCGCAATGAGCATAGTTCGTTTTTCGACGTGAATCAGGCGATGCAGAATGTGCATGACCTGATCGGCTGTTTTAGAATCCAGATTTCCCGTCGGTTCATCCGCTAGTATTAAAAGGGGCTCATGAGCCAAAGCCCTAGCCAGAGCAACGCGTTGTTGTTCGCCGCCGGACAACCGATCTGGGTAGGTGTCTTGTCGATCTTTCAGTCCGACTTCTTCTAGAATACTAAGGGCTTTGGCTTGCTGTGCTGGGGACATGCGCCCCGTTAACTCCATGGGCAGCAACATGTTTTCGGCAACCGTCAGCGTTGGAATGAGATTGAAGGATTGAAAGATGATCCCAATAGATTCCCTTCTGAAGAGGGTTCGATCGTTCTCGGAAAGATCGGTTAGGTTGATATCTCCAAAATAGATTTGGCCTTCGGTGGCCACATCAATCCCACTGATCAGATTTAACAAAGTACTTTTCCCTGACCCACTTCGGCCAAGCAGAACGACTAATTCGCCTTCGTTGACCTCGAAGTTTAGTCCGCGGAGTACGCGGCGCTCCGACTCTCCTTCACGGTAGGTTTTCGACAGATTCGAGACGCGCAGGAGTGGTTTCACGGGCGATTTTTCTTGTTGGGGTGCCATACTTCATACTAGAGCCGTCTCATTTCGTTCATCTTTTTAATTGTGAAAGGTTCGCACAGTGTCGTCCAGAAAAACGGCGCCCGGAAGTTTTAAAAAACAGACCGAAGGGAAGCGACATCGAAATCATGGTTAGGTGAATCAAGCGACTATTCTAAGACCTTCTTCGCTACTTATGTATTCGCGCCCAAATATGACATCCTGAAGAGACCACGCGCAAGAACGAGTTGGCGTTAGCCACCATTACCCTTAGATTCCTGTTATCCCTTTTTATGCAATAAACCCACGTTTGTCATGCGCGCTTTTTTAGTTGCCGCTCTCATTTTTCTGTTCCTACCTCAATCACAACCAGCAGCTTCACAGTCGGTTGATCCTGCGCTCTACGCAGGCTTGGATTTTCGATTGGTTGGTCCCTTTCGAGGCGGGCGCTCAGCCGCGGTTACCGGTGTCCCTGGAAAACCCATGCTGTTTTACATGGGCGCTACCGGTGGAGGCGTTTGGCGCACCAAAGACGGTGGTCAGACCTGGAATAACATATCCGACGGCTTTTTTGGCGGATCGATCGGATCCGTTACCGTGTCCGAATGGGACAATAACGTGATTTATGTCGGCGGCGGCGAAAACACCATTCGCGGCAACGTTTCGCATGGCTATGGGATGTGGAAATCAGAAGATGCCGGAAAAACGTGGAAGGACGTCGGGCTCAAAGATTCGCGCCACATTTCGAGAATCCGCATTCACCCGAAAAATCCTGATCTCGTGTATGCGTCCATTATGGGGCATTTGTTCGGTCCAAACGAGGAGCGCGGAGTCTACCGATCAAAAGACGGCGGAAAAACGTGGGAAAACATCCTTTTTGTGAGCAATAAAGCAGGTGCGGTTGATTTGGTGATGGATCCAACAAACCCGCGCATTCTGTATGCTACCATGTGGGAATTCTACCGCTCGCCTTATGAAATGTCCTCTGGCGGAGAAGATTCTGGACTGTACAAGTCTACCGACGGCGGGGATACGTGGGTGGAGCTCACCAATAAAGACAACGGACTGCCTGGCGGCATGCTCGGAATTATGGGAGTAGCAGTTTCTCCGGTCAATCCAGATCGGGTGTGGGCCATTGTTGAACACGACAAAGGCGGCGTTTACCGAAGCGAAAACGGCGGCGAGTCGTGGAAGCTCATCAACGAAGACCGTAATTTGCGCCAACGCGCTTGGTACTATTCGCGCATTTACGCTGGCACCCAGAATGAAGACGATGTTTGGGTCCTAAACGTATCGCTGTGGCATTCCAACGACGGCGGCACGACATACGAAAGCGTGCGCACGCCCCACGGAGACCATCACGACTTTTGGATTGCTCCGGAAGATGCCGATCGCCTGATTGTAGGGGATGACGGGGGAGCGCAGGTCTCGTTTGACGGAGGAGAAAATTGGTCCACCATGGACAACCAGCCCACAGCGCAGTTCTACCGCGTGGAGACCGATGGCCACTTCCCCTACCGCATTTATGGGGGTCAGCAGGATAATTCGACGGTTAGAATCTTAAGTACGTCCAGTGGCCGCAGCGAAAGGGATTGGGAATCGACGTCTGGAGGGGAGAGTGCATGGTTAGCCATTCATCCAAACGATCCAGATATCGTGTATGGCGGCTCCTATGGAGGCTCTTTCGTTGTGACTAATCATCGGACCGAGCAGGGCCGCTCCATCAACGTGTGGCCGGATAACCCCATGGGGCACGGCGCAGAGGATTATAAATACCGTTTCCAGTGGAATTTTCCGATTATTACCTCCCGGCATAACCCCAATGCCGTGATTGCCACGAGCCAGCACGTGCATCGCTCGACCAACATGGGCCAAAGCTGGGACCTAATTTCACCCGATTTAACAAGAAACGATCCGTCTACCCTCGGCCCATCGGGCGGTCCAATTACCAAAGACAACACGGCTGTTGAATACTATGCGACCATCTTTACACTCACCGAAGGGGAAGAACCTGGGGTTATTTGGACGGGGTCGGACGACGGGCTTATCTACCTAACGCGCGACGATGGAAAGAATTGGACCAACGTTACGCCTCCCAAAGCCATCTTTCCAGAATGGATGATGGTCAACGATATGGTAGTCGATCCGCGTACCCCAGGAGGGCTCTATGTGGCGGGAACGCGCTATAAATCGGACGATTTTGCGCCCTACCTCTATAAAACATCGGATTACGGGGCCACGTGGAAGAAAATTACCAATGGTATTCCCAAAGATCACTTTACTCGGACCATCGAAGCCGATCCCGAGCGTCAAGGTTTGCTCTATGCAGGGACCGAATCGGGGATGTACATCTCCTTTGACGATGGGGCCAATTGGAAGCCTTTCCAACAAAATCTTCCCATTGTGCCGATCACGGACCTAAAGTGGGTCGAGCATGATCTGGTCGTGGCCACCCAAGGAAGAGCTTTTTGGGTTTTGGATGATGTAACGCCATTGCACCATGTAGTCGCAGCCGACAAAGACAAAGCCTTTACCTTTAACAGCCCTCATGTGGCGACTATGGGCGCCGAAAACGCCGTTAGATTGCGGTATTGGCTGGCCGAAGACCATAAAGAGGATGTGTCCCTTCGCATTTTGGAGGAAGATGGTACCATTATCAAGTCCTACAAAGACAAAGATGTCGTTGCCAAAAAAGGCTTCAATCAGTTCAATTGGAATATGCGTTATGAAGACGCCGAAACGTTTGATGGTCTGATTATGTGGTCTGGCTCCGTTCGGGGCCCTAGAGCCATGCCCGGCCGATATTTGGCCCGCCTCATCGTTGGAAGTGACTCGACTACCGTTCCCTTTGACATTGCCGCGGATCCTCGCAGCGAGTCTAGTATTAGCGATCTAAAAGAGCAGTTTACCTTCTTGATCGACGTTCGAGATAAGATGTCCGAAATGCACAAGGGAATCAAACAGATTCGTTCGTTGCGCAAGCAAATAAATGACGTATTGGAGCGCGTTCCGGCCGATTATGCCCAAGTCGATACCTTGAAAGGATATGCGAAAAGTATCCTGGATGGCATGAAAGAAGTCGAAGAGGCGCTCTACCAGACTAAAAATCAGTCGGGTCAGGATCCGCTGAACTACCCCATTCGACTGAACGACAAACTAGCTGGAGTCGGTAGTGAGGCATCGAGCGGGAATTATCGTCCGACGGATCAAACCATTGCGGTTCGCAATGAACTGGTACTTCAAATTGACGAATGGCTCACCAAGCTGGCGGACATTACGAGTTTCAAAATGTCCACGTTTGAGGAAATGGTCCAAGACCTCAAGTTGCCGGCCATCAAGCTCGATAGTTAATTTTTTGGTTCGCCGGTATCAATTTCGGCATCGGGAAGGGAAGATTTGAGGAGCGCAACACCTTCCGGGGTTACGGCGGTCTGCCATAGGTAGATCGCCGTAAGCGTTTTTATGGGGGCGATGTGCACCATGGCCGCGTCCATGACCCCCGTCCCATATAGGTTGATATACTCTAAAAAGGACGAGCCGCTGATGGAGGCGAGTCCAGATCCCGTGATCGAAGTGTTGGACAGATTCAACCGGGTTAAGTGCGGAAATGCCGCTAACCTAGCTAAATCCGCATCCGTTACATCGCTACCTCGTAGGTCAAGCCAGGTAACTTGTTGGGCCAACGAATCGAGGTCGGTTGTCAGACAGGTCGCTACTACTTTGCACGAAACGGACAATAAGTTTTCTCCATTGGCTAGAACATCGACGACCGCTCCGTTCATTCTTAGGGCCGCGACGTGAGCCGAGTCGGGAGTGGGGAGGTCCAGGGCGAAGACTCCTGTACGAATGTCCCCTAAGCCGTATGCCTGAAGAATGGTCAGGATGTTGGCAGGAATATTGGCATCCGAAATGAAGGTTTCAAAGGATGCTCCTTCCTTGACCCACCATTTGATCAATTCCACATCGGCATGCGATATCGGCTTGGCTTCCAACGCTGGGGGCATTTGGTCCTCATGACCTTCCGGCAGCGATAAGCGCTGGGTTAATAGACTTTCCTCCGGTTTTCCGGGCACAATAAGCGGCTCATCGCCCTCGTGAGTGGAAATACCTTCGGCGGAATCCAACCGTAATTTTCCGTTGCGACGTTCTGCGCCGTGGCAAGAGGAGCATTTTTCGACCAAAATGGGTGAAATAATGCCGTCAAATACCGTAGTCGTTCCTGGCATTGAAAGGTCAAATCGCTCCTTCATGGGATCGGGATGACCCAAAACGCTCACCACAAATCCCGGAGCGTATTGCGTTACGAATCCCTCTCCGTGGGTCATGCGGCCGCCGAGGTCTCCTCCAACAACGAGCCAAATCGTCATCAATCCCCAGCATAAACCAGAAAAAAGAGGCTTTTTCAGAGCCGGAATTTCAGAAGTTCTCAAATAAACGAGAGCGGCGCAGAGCGAAGTGGCCCCAAAACCCATCACTTTGTGCAGAAACAGGGTTTCCGCAGGATATCCGCCCGTTTGAGCCAGCCACAACCCTGCAAATATGGCTTTCACCCCCGACCACGAACCAATTACCAAGGTCAAATTGATGACGCCTTCAGAAATATTTAACCACCGCAGTTTGTTCAACGCCAACAAAAAAAGCGCGAATACCATGATTGCGATCGGAAAGTGAACGATCGCTGGATGCAGCCGACCAAAAAAACGGAACAGCTCCGGAGACCCACCGGAGGTCTGAATTCCGAAATAGGCAACCAATAAGAGAAGGGAAATGACAACCAAATTCCATTTGCCGAAGCGGTTCGAAATCATGTGGTGCAATGGGTTACGAGGATTGCGTGGGTTACGAGTCATTTAAAGCACTTTTTGGTAGGCGCGCCGGTTGGAAAAGAAGAGTCCGTAGCCCCGGCAACGGCCCCGGCCACAGCCTCTGCCACGGAAATTTAGCTTTCTAAGCCAAAATCTCTCGTACAACTCGCCCGCCCACGTCGGTCAGTCTAAAATTACGACCTTGGAAGGGAAATGTGAGCCTAGTATGGTCAAAACCGAGCTGATTCAGGATGGTGGCCTGCAAATCGTGCACGTGCACTCGTCCACTGACCGCATCATACCCGATTTCGTCCGTTTCCCCGTACGTGAATCCACGTTTTATGCCGCCGCCGGCCATCCACATGGTAAAAGCGTCGCTATGATGGTCGCGGCCAACAAACGGATTATCCTGCCCCGAGCGGTTTTCAAGCATCGGCGTCCGACCAAACTCTCCACCCCAAACAATAAGGGTGTCTTCCAAAAGACCCCGTCTTTTCAGGTCCAAAATCAAAGCGGTGATGGCGCGATCCGTTTCTTTACAACGATCCAAAAAGCCAAAATTGAGGGCCTCGCTTTCGCCGGCGCCGTGAGAGTCCCACCCCCAGTGAAACAGCTGAACAAAACGAACGCCGCGTTCAACCAATCTCCGGGCTAGGAGGCAGTTATTGGCAAAGGAAATTTCGCCCGGCGCTGTGCCATACTCCTGATGT
>CALEEY010000064.1 GCA_937877085.1 uncultured Bacteroidota bacterium | reverse complement strand
TAATTAGCCTCACACCTCACTGTCACGGTACGCATACCGAGTGCGTTGGCCACGTCACTCACGAACGGGTGAGCATCCGCCAAATAGCCCCGTTAGGGCTGCTTCCATGTGCCGTTGTTAGCGTTACTCCCGAATCTCTTTTGGACGCAGGAGAGACCTCCCGACCGTTGCTGTCAAGTAGTGATGTCGGGATTACGAAACAGGTACTGCGACGACAGCTAAAAAACATTCAGGATGAGTGGCTCGAAGCGGTGGTCATTCGAACCTTGCCCAACAAAATAGATAAGCGACGACAAGCCTACTTTGAAAATGGTGCGCCGTTTTTTTCCATTGAAGCCATTTCCTATTTGATGGAACGCGGTGTCCGACACCTTTTGGTGGATCTTCCTTCGCTTGACCGCCTGCACGACAAGGGAGAAATGGCCGCCCATCGGACGTGGTGGAACATCGAAAAAGGGTTACACCATGTTCCGGATGGCCCACACCTTCTACGCACCATAACCGAACTAATCTTTGTCCCTGACGAGGTCGAGGACGGGTGTGGGTTGGTCAGCATTCAAATTCCGCCCTTCGAAAGCGACGCCGCGCCATCAAGGCCTATATATTACGCCGCTCATACAATATCCTAGGCATGGCGCCCTCTATAAGCTAATAGACCATTTTGAACGATTTATCATCCAGAATATGGCCCCCATTTGACGCGACCCTACCAGGCGCGAAGAAATACGATGAATCGGACCCATTAAAAAGTGTTCGATCGCTATTTCATATTCCCAAGACCGCGGCAGGCTCAGATGTCATCTATTTGACGGGAAACTCGTTGGGACTGCAGCCTACCTCTACTCGAAGCGAAGTGCTGGAAGTCTTGGACGATTGGCAACAATATGGCGTGGAGGGGCACTTCAAAGCCAAAAACGCTTGGATGCCGTACCACCAACGATTGACTGAAGCAATGGCCACCGTGGTCGGGGCCCTGCCTTCTGAAGTGGTCGTCATGAACTCCTTGACCGTCAATTTGCATTTGTTAATGGCCAGCTTCTACCGGCCAGAGGGAAAGAGGCGCAAAATCCTGATCGAACATCACGCTTTCCCTTCCGACCGGTACGCCGTTCGGTCGCAAATTGCTTGGCATGGACATGACCCCGACCAGGATCTACTAATTGCCGGAGCATCAGAAAACAAAGACATTTTGGATGAAACCGAAATTGAATCTTTACTGGCCGAGCACGGGGCAGAAATCGCCCTCGTTATGCTTGGGGGAGTCAATTATTATTCAGGGCAGCTATTTGACCTACCTCGCATTGCCCGGGCGGCTCACCAAGCCGGGGCGAAAGTCGGGTTTGATTTGGCTCATGCGGCTGGAAACGTGGCATTATCCCTTCATGATTGGGACGTCGATTTTGCCGCTTGGTGCTCGTACAAGTACCTCAATGCCGGACCTGGGGGTCCAGGCGCCGTTTTTGTCCACGAAAAACATGGAACTGATTTTTCCTTGCCGCGCTTTTCCGGCTGGTGGGGCCATGATGCAGCCACACGCTTCAAAATGCCCGAAAAATACCAGCCCATGACAGGTGCGGAGGGCTGGCAGCTTAGCAATCCCCCTATTCTTTCTTTGGCCGCTATGCACGCTGCTCTTTCAGTGTTCACGTCGGTGGGTATGGCCGCCGTTACCCGTAAATCAGGTTTGCTGACCGCTTTTTGTATGCAATTGCTTTCGCAAGAATGTGCTGAGGGCATAGAGATCATTACGCCCACAGATCCCAAAAGGCGCGGAGCCCAAATTTCCATTCGAGTCAAACCCAGAGGCACTTTAACGGGGAGACAAGTGTTTGAGCGTTTGGAAGAGAATGGGGTGATATGCGACTGGCGCGAGCCGGATGTAATCCGGCTCGCGCCAGTCGCCCTCTACAACTCATTTGAGGACGTATATCTGTTTGTTCAGCGACTTAAAAGCGCTCTCGTCGAATGAACGTTCAGTTGAACCATTTTTCACTATCCATTTCGGCCCTTGGCCGTTCATAAACAACAAGTACTGGTGTCCCGATCCAAATTACATGCGGTTATAGGTGGCGGCGGATTAGCCGGATCGTTGCTGGCTTTGGTCCTCGCTAAGAGAGGGTATCGGGTGACCGTTCTTGAAAAAAGGTCGGATCTCCGCGGTAAGGATGCCCCCGGCGGGCGCTCGATCAACCTAGCCCTCTCTGAGAGGGGGATGTACGCCTTGGGAAACGTGGGATTGGCCGAGAAAGCCCTCAAACAAACCATCCCCATGCGGGGAAGATTGATTCACAATACGGACGGTAGCACCAACTTTTTGCCGTATAGCCGTCATCCGCATGAGTTCATTCGTTCAGTTTCTCGTCCGGGACTCAATCGACTACTTCTCGAAGAAGCTTCCAATCATCCAAATATCAAGCTATTCTTCGAATGCTCTGTAGTAGAAGTAGACCAACAGGAAAAGACGATTGTGGTTCAGGATGCGCAAGGCACCCTTTCAAAGCGGTCATTTGATTTACTGTTTGGAGCCGATGGCGCCGGTTCGGCCATACGAAAAAGTCTGGGATTGGAGTCAGCCGATGTGTTTTCAAGCGAAATGTTAGAGCACAGCTATAAAGAGCTGGAAATGCCAAGCCTCGAGAACGGAGACTTTGCCATGTCGCCTGAAGCGCTGCATATATGGCCGAGAGGGACGTACATGCTCATTGCCCTTCCCAACCTCAATCGCTCGTTTACGTGCACCCTGTTTCTACCGAACGACGGGGCCCCTGGATTCAATCAATTGACGGACGCAGACACGTTAAGAGCCTTTTTTAATGACCAGTTTGCAGACGCTGTCCGACTTCTGCCTTCCCTAGAGCACGACTTTTTTAGCAACCCAACCGGCAGTTTAGGCACCATACGGTGTTCTTCTTGGACCACCAGCGGACATAGCCTCCTATTGGGAGATGCCGCCCACGCGATTGTTCCGTTTTTCGGCCAAGGGATGAACTGTGCCTTTGAAGATGTATCCGTCCTGAGTGAAATGATGGATCAAACGCAGGAAATAGATTGGCCCAGCTTAATGGGGGCCTTTGAATCCAGTCGGATCCCAAATACCAACGCGATCGCCGACATGGCATTAGAAAATTATATTGAAATGAGGGATTTGGTAGCCGACGAAGGGTTTCGATTACGCCGCCGGGTGGCCTTAGAACTCGAAAATCGATTCCCGAAGCAGTTCAAACCGAGGTATTCTTTGGTTTCTTTTGAGCGCGTCCCCTACAAAGTGGTTCAGGAAACGGGGCGGAACCAATCAGAAATCCTTCTAACGCTTTGCCAAGACGTTACCGATTTCGAACATGTGGATTGGACCCTAGCCGAGCAACTGGTTAGTCGGCTTCCCTCGTTGGACGGCGAGGCTCATTAGAACACCAATGACAGAGGCGTACGATGGGCCGGGTCAACTTCCCGATGACTCTGGTCTCCAATAAAAACCGAGCTGGGTGGCTACTTCTTCCGGCACTGAAGGGAGTTCGGACCGAGGGAGAAAAAAAGTGGACAGATTGATCAGGTCCCCAAACACGCGGTTGTTCTCGGCCACTTTTCTCAGATATTCGTGACCTGAACTTCCACCCGTTCCAATCTTCGTCCCAATCATGCGTTTAACCATCTGGGCATGTCGGCTGCGCCACGTCGTAAAATTCTCGTCAATGTCCCCCAAGGCCTGCAATAGTCGAAACGGAAGGTGCAAAATGGGCTCGTCACGGTACAGATGAATGAGCAACGCCGCTTGAAGGGCCCTGTGAGAAATCCTCATTTCCCCTTTTTCTAACAACTCAGCGTATCGCTTCTGGTCAAACAAAGCTGCGAAATGGGCAGTGGTTTTGCTCAAATTGTTTATCTGAGCCTCCATTTCGTTCGGCGTCAACGTAGGATTTTGGCGGATCAAGCCTTCATCGGATGCAAGCATTCTGTCGACCGCTTCTCGGTAAGCCTCCCAAAAATCGAACATTCCAAACTGAATGAACGGGGTTCGTTCGAGCCAAGACTGAACCAAATCAAATAAATTTGCTTCCTTTTCAGTCGATTCGACGATGTCCCTATCCGATGCTGAAAATCGAGACGTGTATGAACTGGTCGTATAGGCATGCCTATCCTGCACCCGCATCCCCAAACGATTTTCCATCAAACGCCACTGTGCGCTTTGGAAACCGGATGCCGGAACGAGGTAATCTCTGAAATCTAAAAAGTCTAGGGGCGTCATGGTCTCGAGCACATCGATCTGCTGCGTCAGTACGCGCTGAATGGATACGATGCGCTCCAAATGGGCAATGGCCCTGCCCAACGCCTTCTCCTCCACCACTTTGTGGTTAAGAATCCGAAAGACGCCATCCATTTCCCAAAGAATCTGCTTGAACCACAGCTCGTACGTTTGGTGGACAATAATAAACAACATTTCGTCATGAGCCGGCGGCCCATTCACACCCGATTTCAACTCTTGGGAATCGAGCAGTTTGGACAGTTGAAGATAGTCGCCGTAGTACAGGGCCTCGTGAGGTTTGGTCATTTGCCTGCAGTTTCCCTTTTGTGCTGTTCTTCCAAAATGTAAATATCGGCCAAGTTTCGACCTACTTGGCCATAATCAAGCCCATATCCAACCACAAAATGGTTTTTTATACGAAACCCAACAAAATCTAGCGGGACTTCTACCTTGGTTGCTTCATACTTATGCAACAACGTGGCAACTTTAATGGAAGCGGGCTTATCAATCGAAAGCCGAGCCAATATAAATTCCATCGAAAGCCCGGTGTCCACTATATCTTCCACGACAATGACATGCCGTCCCGTGATATTCGCATCAATATGTTTTAGCTCTTTGACTTCACCCGAGGAAATTTTTTGCGCCCCGTAGGAGGACAATTTCAAAAAATCGACCTCACAGTCAATTTGAATGGTGCGCATTAAATCGGCCAAAAAGATAAAAGCCCCGTTAAGGACGCCGATCAGAATCGGTTTTTTACCTTCGTATTCGGCGGAAATCTGTTTTCCTATCTCAACCGTTCGGCTTTTCAAGGATTCAGCTGTCAGGTACTTTCTAAATCGTTCGCCTCGAATTGTGACGGTTTGGTCGTCGTGAACCAGAAAAATCGCTTCCATTCGTATTAGGGCTATTTCAGGGGTGTTCTGATGGGTTCGCCTAAAATAGGGGATGCAAATTGAATTCTTCGTCTTTTTCTTTAGCCATTGGC
>CALEEY010000063.1 GCA_937877085.1 uncultured Bacteroidota bacterium | reverse complement strand
GTACCTGATTAGTCCATTGCCTCGTCAACTTCCTTTCGAAACTCTTTCGAAGGTTTGAACGAAGGTATATTCGACGCAGCTACCGGAACGGGTGTATTCGTTCTCGGATTGCGTGCCGTTCTCGCCGCCCGATGTTGGACAGTGAACGAACCGAATCCACGGAGGTCTATGCGACCGCCGTTTACCAGTTCCGCTTTAATTACGGTCATGAATCCGTTCACGACAGCTTCTGTTTCGAGTTTGGTCAGACCAGTTCCTGCTGAAATCTGATCAATAATATCTGCTTTAGTCACAGTGGGTCCTCCGCGAGGAGCGTATGTTGTTGGGTGTCAAGCCTTTATAAGGATCCGAACACGCAAGATGCAAAACGAAGCCTATATTGGCAATGCCAAAATTTAAAGATCGAATGTAGTTCTATGCAGTTTCATCCTCCTCTCGCACAAATTGGGGCAGAATTGGCATTCAGAAGCTCAATAATAGCTTTTAGCAGAGCTTTTTGGGATGTCGAATTATTGGGGGAATCTGCTCTGCCTCCAGGTCCTTGCTTCATTTATGGAAACCATTCGAACAACTACGATCCATTTATTTTAAACGCATTTACTGAGTTAGGCGGCGGTACGGCCGGTGTGATGACTTTAGAATATCTGAGAAAAGGCCCCTTGGCGGCCCTTTTTAAGGCTTCCGGGATTGTTGGGACCCAAAAACGGGTACCCGAACCTCACTTGATCCGGCAGATCTTCAAGATGATAGAACAGGGTCGGCGCATAGTCATTTTTCCCGAAGGTGGTCGCCGTTGGGATGGGCGACCCGCGCCCTGGATTGAATCCACGGCCAAATTATTCATCAAAATGAAAATTCCGGTTTATCCGGTACGAATTCACGGTTCCTATGTGGGATGGCCTCGGTGGGCGACCTATCCACGCCCCGCCCACATTCAGTTGGAAGTGTGTCCGCCCATTGATTTTACCGGCTGCGCCTCGCTAGAAAGCGGCTTAGACCGCCTGAAATTGCCCATTTCGCAGGACGAAAACCTCGTTCCAGAAGGGATAAAACCTCAATGGGCTTTTCGCCCAGCCGATGGCCTTTCAAAATTGCTCTATCGGGATCCATGGACGGGAGCATTTGATGTGTGTGAAGAGACGAACGGAACCACGTTCAGCCTACCTACTTCGGGAAAAAAGTGGACGGTCCTGCCCGATTCGACCTTGCAAGACCGGGCTTCGGGCGAAATTTGTTTAAGCGGGGACCTCTACGGTCTTATTCGAAACCTCCCCTTCCACGAAGACGCGAATACCGGCATTTTAAATGCTTTTGGTTCGATTACCTTCGTCTCCAAGCAGGGAAACGCGGCGTCTAGCTTTCATGGCCACCTGACACTTTGGGCCGACCGAATTGCGTTTTCCAATGACAAATTCCTTCCATTTGAGAGAATTCAATACACTGGCTTGGAAAAGAGCAATAAAATTTGGATTCTGACATCGGATGGCACCTATCATATCGTTTTGGCCAAAGGCTCGAGTGTGCTGGCTTGGCAAGACGTTCTATATAAACTGATCCCCAACCTAAACGGTCACTGAGAATGGAGGCATGGAGTTTGCAACTGAGCACGGGAGATCTATTGATCGATTTTTCTGTGCTTGGCGCCCTCCTTCTGATAGGAACCTGGCTAAGGAGTAACGTTGTATTTTTTCAGCGTTACCTCATTCCAAACAGCCTTATTGCAGGATTTTTGGGACTTTTTTTGGGCAACGAGCTGCTATCCGTACTGCCCATTGATAGTGCTCGAATGGGAGCGTACGTCTATCATTTGCTGGCGCTCACGTTCATCTGTGTGGGGCTATTTAAAACCGAGCAAAAGCACTCTTGGGGAGTCATTAATCTCGGCTTTATGCAGGTAGTCATTATGCTCCTTCAGGGCATTGTAGGACTCGCCATCGCGCTGGCTGTCGCATTAACCATCGTGCCCGATTTGAATCCAGCCACGGGTATTTTACTACCGCTTGGCTTTGCGATGGGCCCTGGAATTGCCTATTCCATTGGGCAATCATGGTCCGCCTTTGGCTTTGCAAATGCTGGTTCGATGGGACTCACCTTTGCGGCCATCGGTTTTTTGGTGGCCTATTTTGTGGGAATGGTTTTTGTCAACAAGGAGGTCGAACGGACCGGAAAAACAGCCTTGCCAGCATACATTCGGCACGGCGTGAGAGCAGAGGGTAATCGCCCGGTAGGATCCAGACAAACCTTTTCCAGCGCGGCTATTGAACCGTTTGCTGTGCATATAGCGCTTATTGGGGCCATCTATTTGGTCACTTTTTGGGTAACCGGCTATTTGGCTCATTTACTTCTTTTAGCTGGACTTGAAGCTGAAATTCCGGTCATTTGGTCCTTCCACTTTATCATTGCCAATGCCATAGCGCTCGGATGCAGAAAACTCCTCCTGGGTGGAAAAAGGGGCGACTGGATAGATAATGGCACTATTCATCGTCTAACGGGAACGTTCGCGGAGTTTCTTATATCGGCGTCCATCATGGCAATCAGTCTAAGCATAGCGTGGCGGTTCGCCCTACCCATGTTACTTATATGCGTGATTGGCGGATATCTGACCTATCTATTTCTAAAATGGGCCTGTTGGAAAATATTCCGCAAGCATCAATTCGAACGATTTATTGGCATGTTTGCCCAGATGACCGGTACCATTAGTTCCGGATTGGCATTAATTCGGGTAACTGACCCCGACTATCGTTCGCCGGTTGCGCAGGAACTGGTGCTGTCGAGCGGAATGGCCCTAAGTTTTGGATTTCCGCTGCTCATTTTGATCAATCTTCCTTTTACAGCCTTTCACGGGGAAATGAGAGGTTTTGTTATCGTATTGGGGTTGATGATCGCCTATTTGGCCCTACTGGGAACCGCGTGGTACGCGTATTATCGAAAAAAAATAAGCCAGAAAGCGAATGCCACGAGCGTTTCAACAGTGTCTTCCAAGCCCTGAGCTGGAGTCGTTTACGTTCCGGTCACGCGAATGGCTTCTTCAATGCTGGTCTCTCCCGCCAAAACCAACCGCCGAGCGGCGTTTTGAAGGGTAGTCATACCTTCTTCCACGGCTACGTGACGCAGTTCATGCTCGTCAATGGCTTGGTTTGAAGATAGAATAAGCGCCCTGACTTTGGGTGTAAAGAGCATCGTTTCAGCAATGGCCCTTCGGCCTTTGTATCCGTTACCTCCACACGTTTTACACGCATCGAAGCCTCCTGTTTGGTAAAACGTTGCCTGGTACAAATCCTCGTCAGTAAAGCCTAAATGTCGAAGAAACTCGAAATCCGGATTGGGATCAGGGATTCGGCAAGTAAGGCACAGCTTACGCATAAGGCGTTGGGCCACCACAATATTGATGGCGTAGGCAATCAAGAACGGCTCTACACCCATCTTGAAGAGCCTAGAGACGGCGCTGGGGGCGTCATTCGTATGGAGCGTGGAAAACGTAAGG
>CALEEY010000062.1 GCA_937877085.1 uncultured Bacteroidota bacterium | reverse complement strand
AACTTGCAATGTCCCCGTCTCCTTTTTCCTCTGTACAAAGCTTGTAATGATGGGCTCGTCTAGGTTCAACAATTTTTCTGTAAAAGTGATTCAATAGGGTCAAAAAGTTAGACTGAGAACAACCTCCTTCCAGTGGACCAATCATCGTTAAATTCGATGAGGATGGCGGAGACCAAACGCAAACAAGACTCCATATTGGGAAAAATGCGAACGACCCTGGAACGGCGTTTGATTTCTCTGTTGAAGCGTTCGATCAAATTGGAGGTTCTGAGGGAACGCCTGAGTTTGGGGTCAAGTTTTAGAGCCTGGAAACCTTGAGGGATATTAATTTGAGCCCAATGAACCAGCTTAGGCTCAAGAGCGATCCAACGATCGGCAAATCGGTTGAGCAAGAATTGAGCGGTATCAATGTCAGTAGCCTGGAGAATGGTGCGAATATCTTGAGCGACGGGGACTTTGTTCCGGGACTTGGAAACGTGATCCTGAACATTTCCGGCCAGGTGAGTATGGCAGCGATTCCAAGAGACTCCTGGGAATACTGATTTGAGGGCGTTGGTGAGACCGACGTGATCGTCTGAAACGATATAAGAAACTCCGATGAGGCCCCGTGATACCAATGAGGAAAAGAACTCTCGCCAATGGATTTCGGCCTCAGAAAAAGCCACGTTAACCCCTAAAACTTCTCGTTGGCCATCGTCACGAATCCCAATCGCCCATAGAACTGCACAGTCACGAATTTCATGGCCATAACGGACTTTTTCGTAGCGAGCATCAACCATGAGATGGGAAAAATGGCCTAACGGTCGATTGCGCCAAGCCTCAAGATCGCCATCCAGGGATTGTACGATTCGAGAAACCTGGGATGAGGATACTTGACAATCACAGAGCTCCTCCAAGATCTTCGTCACTTTTCGGGTGGATACTCCTTGGATATACATTTCGGCAATCGTCGTTAAAAGCGCACGCTCAGAGCGTACCCCTTTCTGAATAGCCGAGGGGTAAAAGCCCCCATTTCTAGTCTGCGGAACGGTCAATTCCAGATCGCCTATTCGGGTATGGATTGTCTTTGGCTTAAACCCGTTTGACTGATCAATCCGCTCAGGATGCCGCTCATACGGCGACGCGTTGAGATAGGCTGTACGCTCCATTTTCATCGCTTCGTTGATCAGTATTTGAAAACATTGAGCCATATTTTCACTTATCCCTGTTTGCATCAGTAATTCCATTATTTCCTGTGTTGCTGTACCGTTTTGTCGAGCCATTTCTGACCTCCGTTTAGTAGTTTAAGGCGACCACTATGGAATCAGATTTGGCTCTCTTACGTAACGTCCGTTCAAGGTAGTGTCCAGACTAAACCCTTCGGGCGGCTTTCAGCCGGTCTGGACACTACCCCTCACTTCCGTTTTTAACCAAATATGGGTTTTGGGTAAAACCCAATTTTACAGAAAAAGTGAAGCACAACTGGCAAACACCCCGCTACCCTATTGCGAAATAGGGTTTGAGGGGAAGCCCAGTATTCGAATCGAAACGGCCGCCAGTCTTCGATGCTT
>CALEEY010000061.1 GCA_937877085.1 uncultured Bacteroidota bacterium | reverse complement strand
CTCTGCGTCCGAAAGGGATGTATCCGTAGAATACGCTAGGGCGAGAAACACGAGGGCCATGTCGTGTACATGCGTCCAAGAATCGTTTGATGTCTGCATTGGTGTATTTCTTTGTGCGTCGTGCAGTATGAGTGCTCACAGAAAATACTTAGAAAACCATAAACAAATCAGCAAATACTAGGCAGGATGAAATTCAATTGGAAGTCAGCAGTGCCCTTGGAAACAGGATATTGTTTTCAAGATGGACGTGTTGGTGCATGGTTTTTTCAAGATCCTCCAATCCAGACCAAAGCGCACGCCAGGTGTTACAAGCGTAATCCGGAGCTACATAGGCATCTGTTAATCGGCTAATTTCCCGTAAGGCTTCACCCACGTCATCGTGTTCCATTTCCATCAGCGCCACAGTGGCCGACGCGTTCGCCCCATTTCCCTGCATGATCATTGGAAATAGAATGCGTTCTTCCTTCATCATGTGATCAGAAAGCTCGTCAATGAGACTGGTATATACCGTCTGGAGTTGTTCGAATCGTTCTGGATCGGCATGGCCATGTACTTTTTGGACTTTGTCCAACATGCCTTTCAGGCGGGGTAATTCCGTCCGTAGAGGTTCGTGATACGAAATAATAATGTGCGAGATAATTGCAGAAAGGGATGATGTTTTCCAGTCGTTAGGCCCCTCAACTATCCCTTCGCCTTGGTTTTTAATGTCTTGAAGCAGGTCTTTGACATCAATTCCCTTCTTGTCACATACCGACTGAAGAGATTTTCCTCCTCCACAACAAAAATCGATGCCAAAACGATAAAACGATCGTGTTGCTGAGGGCTGTTCAACGGCAATATCGCCAACTTTTGATTCGGGTGAAAACGTAGTCATAATTAAGTCTCTCTAGTAATTAAGACAAGATACTCTTAAATAATACGGCGCCATAAGGAAGTAAGTTCTGTCTGTTTTCAGACTCAAGAGTTCTTCATAGTTGCTCCCCTTCGCAAACATGTGAGGCGCACAATAAGAACATATCAAACGCCATAGACGAGATGATTCATGAAAAAACAGGAGCACCGAGCATCTTGTGATACATAAGAACGCGTCCCCTCGGGCATTTGCATTTTCAATCCTGTTAGCTAGATCCCAGGGCTAATGGCTTCATTATGGGAGTATTCGAGTGCCATGCGCCCCCGTTTCTGAACAATCGGGTAAACGATAGCAATAATCATCATCACCAAAAGTGAGCCAAGCAGAGTGATTTGGATTGACTGTGAATTGACTACATCAGTTAATCTAATAAACGCTGACTCTTTAGGGCTCAAAACTCTGTTCATCAGAACGAACGTGCCGTGGAAACCGATCGACATCCAAACAGAGCCTGAAGAGACACGTAAATATTGAACAAACGAACCGAATAACAGCATCAATATCACGTAGTCGGGCGTGAGATTTGGAGAACCACCTAGATTGGCGTTCATACCCAAAACGTATTTCTGCACGGGAAGCAGAATTGAAGGCAGGAGAACGAAAAGGGCCACGGTTGCAGCACTCGCTATCCAGCGGCGGGTTACAAGGTTGAGATTGCTATATATGTAACCACGGAAAACAGTTTCCTCCGGAATGGCCTCAAAGAACAAAACGGTGAGAATCCCTGCGATTAAAGCTCCGACGCCCGATAGGTTTAGGTCTACGGTAACTTGAGACCAGCCAAATGCGAGGGTTGCTAGGATTGTGAGCGCCATAGGAATGGCTATAAGCGAAACCCCTCTTCCAAAGTGACCAAGGGACGTCCTGAAATCCTGGAATCCAAGCCCTTTCATCGAGCGAAGATCTACTCGTGTGCGCAACCACCATATGCCTGGTAAGGCGATCCCGGACATGACTAGAGCGTGAATGCCCTGCCGAAAGCGTCCCGTCATTCCAAAATGAGTTTCAAAATACTCGCCGGTCCAACCAGCCATGGCCAAGGCGACTAAACAAATAATCCAAGCAGCCACAATTTTGATGGGCCAGGAAGACGTTGGATACGTTTCATTTTGAATTTCCATGAGTGATTCTCCAAATGGTAATCGCCACCAGGGCAGATGATTGAGTCTGGGGTTCTCCCGACTACCATTGCAAAACGCGATTTGAGGCACGTTCTTTTGAAAAAGCGGTCTGGAGCCGGAAGTGAATTCGTCGATTTCGACGGACTAATTCCACGGAATTCGCTACTTCACGTGTCTTTAACAAAGAAGTTACACCTATGAAACAGGATGAATTGATCTTAAACG
>CALEEY010000060.1 GCA_937877085.1 uncultured Bacteroidota bacterium | reverse complement strand
CTCGCGCGGAGCATAATCAGCGAAGGCTTATCAGAAAAAGTGATTCAGCCGGGCGTCACGCGCACCGACGATGTCGAGTGGTGGTATCGTGAGCGAATCGCAGAACTGAACTTGAGTACGTGGTTTCACCCATCCGTGGATTTTCAACGTCCTTCCGCAAAGGAACGCGACGGAGATTTTTCATCGCGAGAAGAAGCGGGTGTCATTAACCGAGGCGATTTACTACACGTTGACTTTGGAATAACGTATTTACGTTTAAATACGGACACTCAGATGTTGGCATACGTCCTAAAACAGGATGAACATGAGGCGCCAGTGGATCTGAGAGACGCACTAAAGGTCGGAAATCGACTTCAAGATATCCTTACTGGAGAGTTCGTCGACGGCAGAAGCGGAAACGACGTTTTACGACGGGCGCTAGCGCAGGCCGAAAAAGAAGGCATTAAAGCAACCATTTATACGCACCCCATCGGATTTCATGGTCACGCTGCCGGCCCAACGATTGGGCTATGGGATCAGCAAAACGGTGTCCCAGGAAGCGGAGATTACCCGCTGCATCCAATGACGGCTTATTCCATTGAACTCAACGCAGCCGTACCCATCCCGTCGTGGGATGGGCAGGTCGTTCGAGTAATGTTGGAGGAAGATGCCTTGTTCGATGGGGTAAAGACGACGTATATCGATCCCCGACAGGAAAAACTGCTACTTATTCCTAGGCAGTTTTAGTTAGTAGCCATTGCCATGGTCGAATCCGCGGCCATTTCATCTGACCCCATCGCGACCGTCAAAGACGAAACGTGAACGTTGGTGGCATGGTTTAGGCGAAGCCCGACAATCCCATCAAGCGGAAGAGTTCCTTTTTCCATGGAATGGACAACCGTGCCATTTAGGATAAAGGATACCATATCGCCGCTAACTTGAACGCTGAAATTGTTTTCAATATTGCCAACGGACTCCGGCGTCCACGCGGCAACCGCTGCGTTCGCTGTCCAATCCACGACAACCGACGTACGGTCAGCTTTGCGTTCCTTTACCAAGAACTCTCCGGTACGTCTGGCTAAAAAATACAGGTATCGCTGGTCGTCGCCGGCAAGATCCGAACCACCCACAATAATTCCGTATCCCTCATTCAAATCGCCTGGATTAAACAGATAGATATTGGCGGACGCCTGGTAATCTCCTTCTGCCGTACTGGAAGGGTGCCAGAAAATCCCCGCCGCATGATTCATAGTAACGTGCCAACCGGGGGTCATATTGGTAAAATAGACGTCTGGGTCTGCGACAGCGCTGTCTCCTGTGACCACAAGCTCTTCAGAAGGCTCGTCGAGGCGGTATTCCCAACTCCCTGGCCACGTAAAAACCGGAGTCGCAGGTTTCAAGGCATCGGGTCTATCTGGGTATTCCAGCGCCATGGGAGCGGGAGATTCGGTTTGTGTGCATGCTGCCAGTACCAACGCGAGGCAAGCAAGTCCAAGAAATGATTTCATACGGGTAAGTGTTCGGTTCTATGGTGTAATGAATATGCTGGTTTGACCGTTGTTACTCGACTGTTCCGGTCACTTCCTCATAAACAACTTTCAAGTTGCCAGCAATACCGTCGCTGGATCCATTCAATTTGTAGCTATCGAAGCCTTCCAGCCCAGCGGCCGCAATTTCATCTGAAGTTTTGCCGTCACGAATTCCGTCGCTGACTGTTTGCCGCAACGCGACAAAATAATCGGCCATGGCCAAGAGATCGTCGCGCGTCCCTAAGACGCCATGGGTAGGATTCCCATGACCAAAAATAAAAATCGTATTGTCGGTAAACTCTTTGTAGGCGCGTTCCAATAATGCAATCCAATTCCGAGTCTCTGCGCCCGATGCCAAGTCTATAAAGGCAGGTCGATGATTGAACACCAAGTCTCCCATATGGACCACGTCGGCCTCCTGAAAATGAATGATGGCGTCTCCACTGGTGTGGCCAGCTCCGAAATAGGAGATGCGAATATTTTCATCCCCTATCGACTCCTCCCAAATCTCCTCAAAGGTGACGTCAGCATATTTTTGCGCACCCAGCGAATCGTTTTTCTCCGCTGCTCTCCTCTGAAGCTCCGGAACGTTGGCGTGAGCCAATATATGGGTCGCGTCCGCGCCTAAAACGGCATTTCCGGCCGTGTGGTCGCCGTGGTGATGGGTGTTGATTAAGAGGTCGATGGTTCTGCCGCTCCGCTCTTTTAGGCCATCAAGGCAAACAGCGGCGCTTTCTGGATACTGCGAATCGACCACGACCAATGCCTCGGGTCTGACGAGCCAACCAATGGTGCCGCCACGGCTTTCAAAGATGCCAACTCCCCGGCGGATGGGGGTGAAATTCAAACCGTTTAGCGACTTACCAAATCCGCGGATAGGGGCCGGAAGGGATGCGAGCGTAGCGAGCATCGCCGACTTGGTTAAAAAAGATCTCCGAGAGATGATCATAACTAGGTGGTAAGAAACGAATCGGATTGGGCGAAAGCGCATACGCTAAGGAACCCCTTAGCGGTTGAGTCTTATTTAGACTCTAACGCCTTAATTTTACGCATGATACGAATTTTCCGGCCTTTTTTCCTCTCTTTAGTAGCTTTGACCCTGTTATCCACAGGGAATTCAGTTGGACAAATAGCTTCCTTTGGAAGCTTAATGAAGGAAGCTGAAATTGCCGGATTGGCAGTGGTTTCTATTCAGGATGGCAAAATTGGCGAGTCCTTTTACGGCGGGGTCCGTAGCACGGAAACGAATCCTCCGGTAACGGACAATACGGTTTTTGAAGGCGAATCCCTTAGCAAACCGGTGGTGGCTTATCTCGCTCTACGTCTGGCCGGCGAAAAACTATTCGAGCTAGACAAGCCGCTTGCTGAATATGCTTCGTATCCCGATGCCGCTGGGGATCCCCGCTATTTGACCATTACGGGACGGATGGTGCTCACACACACCGCTGGTTTTCCGAACTGGCGTAACAATAGGATCGATCTACCAGTGTTGTTCGATCCCGGACTCATGTTTAGCTACTCGGGCGAAGGTTTCGTTTACCTTCAACGTATCCTGGAGCATATCACCCTGAAATCGTTGGAAGATTTAGCTCAAACGTACGTGTTTGAACCTCTCAAAATGACGTCCACTAGTTTTGTGTGGCAGTCCTCTTTTGCTCCTTATATCGCTGTTGGACACACCGACATGGGGGTTGCGTTAAACAAATTCACCCCTCAAACGGGCAATGCAGCGTTCAGCTTGCACACAACTGCGCAGGATTACGCCCGATTCATGCTAGCGATGTACAACGGAGAAGGCCTCACGAGAAGTCAAAAGAGGGACTTTTCCACCGTTCAAGTAGATGCAGGAGATGGTATTTTTTGGGGGCTCGGTTGGGGATTGCAACCGGCGCTCAATGGTGCTGCCATGTGGCACTGGGGCGATAATCCCGGATATAAATCGTTTGCGTTTCTTTCTGCGGATGGCAAAAAAGGCTTTGTCATGCTAAGCAATTCAGCCAACGGAATGCTGGTGCTTTCTGAGATTTATGAAACGCTCGTGGGAGGGCCTCAATCAGCCATCAAGTGGTTGAACTATGAATCGTACGACGATCCGCAGTATCAACTGGGTCGCCGCATGCATTATGCCCTATTGTCGGGTGGGATGGAAGAAGCCAAAGCCGTTTATGAGTCTTCGAAAGCCGATTTGCCCGCCGAAGCCTTCGAAGAAAAGTCTCTTAACTCGTTGGGCTACAGGCTTTTGAGACAAGGACTAATTGACCTGGCGCTACCCGTCTTGGAATTCAATGCGGAGTTATTTCCTTCTTCCGCCAACGTGCACGACTCGTTGGGAGAGGGCCTGTATACGGCAGGGAAATTAAAAGAGGCCCTTGTACACTACCGCGCATCGCTTAGGATCGACCCGTTGAACCAGTCGGGTTCGACCATGGTAAAGAATATTGAAGCTGCGCTAGCCGCTCAGGGCGACAACTAGGCCGGCTGGCCGGCCGCGCCCCCAATCCCATGCGGATGAGGTCTCGGCTTACTGCCCCTACTCCTTAACAGTAAAGGACAACATCATCCCTGAGTGAAGGTGCTCTGCAATATGGCAGTGCGCCATCCATGTACCCGGATTCGTGACATCGACCAAGATATCCATCGTGGCCCCGACCGGAACGATCGCGGTATCCTTCCAAGCCATATTGGTATTCGGTACGCCATCCATGTGAGTCACTAAGAACCGTTGGCCGTGCACGTGAAATGGATGATTCATCGGGTGAAATGTTTTTGGATCGTTATAAATGCGAATTTTAACGACATCGCCCACTTTCCACTGCCAGTGAATATCCATGCTTTCCTTTCCAGTAGCCTCGTCCTTTAGAATCCAGTCGACTTGTTCTGACGAAGAAAGCCAGTTCATCATGGGCATCGTGTCATTCCACTCCATGGGAGGCACGAACAAAGTATCGATTTCCATCATGCGGACGGTCCCCGTAGGCAGCCCGTGTACCTTGAGGGTCAGGCGCAGATTGTGATCGGGTTCACGGTTAAAGTCTTTCCGAAATCGATCGATGTCCGCAATGGTATCTGAATTCGTACGCAAGACGGAGAATTCGGCACCCAAAGAAGGGGTGGCGGCCTTGTTTGAAACGGAAACCACACCCAACTTGTGTACTTCTGGCACAAACGTGCCCCTGTAATGGTCAATGGCCTGGATCGAATTAGAAATTTGGTACTCTTTGGCCTCATCAAAAAGCACATCGACTATATATCGTTCGGCGGGCGCGATGACCACACTCTGGATAAATTGCTCGCGTTCGTATTTGGATACGTCGCTCGCGACAATCTTGATTTTAGCACCACCAAAAACCACATTAAAAGACCGCGTATTGGCCACATTGGTGAGATAAAACCGGACAACGTCGCCCTTCTCAACGCTGAGTTTGTAGTCTGTAATTCCGTTGACCATCAATACGTTTCCAAATCGTCCCATCAGAGCGTGGGTTGGGCCCGATTCGCCAAAGGGTAACAACCCGTTTTCGTCGATCAAAATGTCGTCTAAAATGAGCGGGACTTCACGGTTGACGGGGCCATAAAAGCCTTTCGTGGTTGGGTCCACGAGCATATTGCCGTAGAGGCCAAGGTCCTGTTGAACGTCTTCCCGCATGTGCGGATGATACCAGTACATCCCTTCATCCGGAAAAACGAGCTCATACGTGAAGGTTTCGCCCGTTTGAATAGGTTTCTGAGTCACTCCCGGGACGCCGTCGAATGCATTATTTAGGCGAAGGCCGTGCCAGTGAATGGTGGTTGGCATGTCAATCTTGTTGGTGAACTCCACCACAACCTTTGAACCCCGATCGGCCCGAAGCAGGGGACCCGGATACATGCCACCGTAGGCCATCATCACATACTCTTTGCCGGCAATGGTCCGTCTAACCAACGAGGCATCCATGCGAAGCGTGTCGCCATTGGCCATATCTATAATTTCTGAAGGTTTTGCCTCGGCAAACATGGACACATCCATTCCAAAACCGGGCAGAAACGGGGCTACCACTGGAACATCGTCCATCATATCGGGGCTCATGGGCATGGTCGCGGTCATAGGAACCATCCGCCATTCCACCTTGCCTCCTGAGCCCAAATTCATGGCTCCCATATTGTGACCAGAGTGGTCCTGTGCAGCCACCAAACCGGTGCTAATTAACGTCAGCCCAACTATACTCAACGCAATGCGGAGGCGATCAATCAAGGAAGTATCCGATAAAATGGTCATAAAAGACTAGTAACCGTAAACGGCACAAGGTTCGGTTTCGTAGGGACCGTGTCCAGCCATGGTGTGCATGAGGCCGCTTCGAGACATGCCGCGTGCTACGATAGGTCCCGTCCAGGTGGAGCCGAGGGTAGCCCCCTTGGGTTCGAGGGTTATTACCACTAAGAACTTGTTCCACTCCGTCGACCCTGCCACCTTAAAACGATCGTCAAAGCGCCCTAGGAGCTTTATTTTATCAATTTGAGGTGTAGATACCCACGCTACCAAGGACATCCCTTCATCCAGCGTCACATTCTTCATCTCCAGATCTAGGTTGAGCACATACGTACCAACGGAAGACAGGGCCACTCCAAAAGGCGACTGCGCGAACGTGACTCCGCCCATACCCGTTGCCATCCGAGCCCCACCAACCTTCTTGGTACCAACCAATTTGATTTTGTAGTAGTCGTTATCCGGTTGTATCAGCGCACAGTCGGATGGACCACGCAGCGCGGAGGAAGGCGTCGAGTTCATTCGGCTTAAACCGCTGAGGAGAATGAAAACGCTTAACAATAGTTTACCAGTCATGTCTACCCATCCGTAAATGCCAGTTGATTGGAGTCAGGGACGTATGATACAGGCATATTCGCCTCTGGTTCAACAGGTCGGTGTATTAATTCAAAAGTATTTATGGGGGAAAAGAGAATCGGGGGGCGGCCGAAGGCCGCCCCCCGATTCTTGGAGACAAAATCAAAATCCGGATATTACCTAAGTGCTAGGGTTTCCAGTCTGCAACCGAAAAGGTTTATGTCCAGATGGCCCAAAACTTTAGTTAGTCCCTTCCTTGGACTTTTCGTTCCATTTCTGAACCGAGGAAATGTTAGGAACGCCCCAATCTTCGCCATTCCAACCGCTAAACCCTTCCATCCGGAAGGTCCAAATACCTGTGGATCCGTCAGAGAGCACAATGAGGCCGTCTGCATTGCGTACATCGACGCCGAACGCCCCATCCATCACACCGCCCTCATCGGACGTAATGGTGTCATAATAGCCAACCGTTTGCGGGTTCTCAGGGTCCATCAACGAAAATACTTGCAGCCCATCGAGATACCCGGACACAAAAACGTAGGGCCAACGCACTTCGTGGTTGTGCGACAGATTTTCCCAATTGGCCGTCCAAGCAGAAATGGGCTGATTGATATTTGTTTTTTCGCCGTCAAGTGCCGGTTTCAAGTCGAAAATGCGCAGCGGTGCGTACTGATATTCCGTTTCTGCAATGACATATCGCCCGGTCGGGTCGGGAGTAAAGGTATGTCCGTAGGAAACCCCGTTGATGCCCGTCAGCGTGATGCGGAGCTCCGGATTTTCCACATCGGTGATGTCATAGATGTAATAGCCTCCAGCACCTCCGCCATAAAAACGGTCTTCTGCAGAATCTGGATGCCATGCTGCGTAAAAGTCATGGTAGGCTCGTTGAACATTCTGATCTCCCGGAATCGGAATATTTCCTGCTCTCGCGTTCGCGACATCGCCCGTTACCACCTTTCGCAGGTCATACATATTGGCACCGGCGCCGCGTATGGTAGTAATCAAATAGGGGGTGCCGTTTGAGTGCTGATAGATAAAAATGTTGTGGAAGCCACCCAGCATTTCAGGTTCGCGTATCCGGGCAACTTCCTTGACCTTAGACGCGTCCGGAAGTCCGGTTACATCAAATATCACCGCTCCTAGATCGTTGTCCGGCCCCTGGCCAAACTGCATGGAAAGGACCACGTACACCCGGTCGGAAAACTTGAAATACTTGATATCTAGTCCGCCCACGCCCGTGTTCAGGTCATCGTTGGAATTAACCCAGTGGAGGAGGCGCTTTGGGTTGGACGGATCGGACAGATCAATAATATCCATGCCTCGGTCATAGTTGCCCCGATACCGGGCTCGGGCCACGTAGGCAAAGGGACGATCCAAATCCTGCTCCAGTTCGATGTCTGCGACCGATTCGGGGCCACCGAGCGGAAGGTGTCCTTCCACAGAAATATTATCACTTCCGCGTTGTAGGGGAGTCCCCTGACTGAACACTTTTGGGGTGGCTCCGGCCGTGAGGACGAACAGGAGCAGGATTGAAAACGTCTTTTGCATGTCTAATGGGGTCAATGGTTATGGTGCCGGTCGGTTACCGAGTTCCTTCTCTCGATTCCTCGTCCCATTTCTGAGCGGAAGAGACGTTAGGAACGCCCCAATCTTCGCCATTCCAGCCGTTGAACCCTTCCATCCGGAACGTCCAAATACCAGTGGTCATATCCGAAATGACAATCAGACCGTCCGCATTTCTGACGTCGATTCCGAAAGCGCCATTCGCAACGCCACCAGCCATGCCGCCATCGCTTCTGGGGCCAGTAAAGGTGTCAAAATAGCCCACTGTCTGAGGGCTCGTTGGATCCATCAAAGAAAATACCTGCAGACCATCGTGATATCCGGAGACAAACACGTAGGGCCAGCGAACCTCATGATTATGAACCAATCCGTCCCATGCCGGTGTCCAAGCCGAAATCGGCTGATTGATGTTTTTCCGCGTTCCGTCTAGTGCTGGTTGTAAATCGAATATGCGAAGCGGCGCATATTTGTACTCCGTTTCCGCTACTACATACCGCCCGGTAGGATCTGGCGTGAACGTGTGGCCGTTGGATACGCCGCTAATTCCCGTCAAAGTGGCTAACAAGGTCGG
>CALEEY010000059.1 GCA_937877085.1 uncultured Bacteroidota bacterium | reverse complement strand
GATTGCTGGCGGGTCTATTCGATCATAACTGACCTGTATAAGCCTCTTACGGAGCGTTTTAGAGACTTTGTCTCGGTCCCCAAGTCAAATGGTTACCAGAGTCTGCATACAACAGTCCTAGGGGCCAATGGACAACGAGTAGAGATCCAAATTCGCACGAACGAAATGCATGCGATTGCTGAAAAAGGGGTCGCTGCGCATTGGAAATACAAGGAGCACGTGCAGTCAGACGACAAAGAGATGGACCGGCTGTTAAATTGGGTTCGGGAATTGCTCGAGAATCCTGAGTCTGAAAAAGCGACTGATTTTGTCCGCGATTTTAGCCTCAATCTGTATGACGAAGAAATCTATATTTTCACGCCCAAAGGGGATTTGTATTCCCTGCCGAGCGGGGCTTGTCCGGTCGATTTTGCGTACCTCGTACACACCGAGATTGGCTTTCACTGTATCGGCGCGAAGGTAAATGGCAAAATGGTTCCGCTTTCGCACACGCTGAAAAGTGGGGATCAAGTTGAAATTATTACTTCCAAAAAACAAACTCCCAATCCGGATTGGGTAAAGTTCGTCGTTACCCAAAAGGCCCGCAGCCGGATTCGTCATTGGATCAACGAGAAAACGAGGAAAGCCGCGGAGTTGGGTAGGGAAGTGCTGGATAAGCGGATTTCGAAACTCGGTATTGAGATTACCGAGCCAGAACTGTCGCGAATCGCAACTAAAATGCGCTTTCCCAACACCCAACAAATGTTATTTGAGTTGGGATCGGGCTTGTTTGACGTGAATGACCTGCTTAAGGCAGCCAAAGGTATCTTGAAGGATGATGACGCCGAAGGTAAAGACTCTGAGTCACTGCGCATTCAATACGAGTCCTTTCTTGACAGTGCTCAGTCTTCTGGGTCGCCTGGACTCCTTATTGATGGGGAGCTTCACACCAACATTGCCACCGACTACGCGACCTGTTGCAATCCCATTCCGGGGGATTCTGTATTTGGATTTACTTCTAAAACCGGGGCGATTAAAGTCCACCGGGTGAGTTGCCCCAATGCCCCCAACTTGATATTGAATTTGGCTGATCGCATCATCCAAGTCGAATGGAGCCGGCAAAAAGACGTACATTTCGTATCTGCACTGCGGGTCATGGGCGAAGACAGGGTCGGTATCCTAAACGATTTGACACAGGTCATTTCAAAAACGCTAAAGACCAATATTCGATCGATCACCATTTCGACCGACGATGGCGTTTTTGAGGGAAATATCGTTCTGTTTGTGAGCGATCTCGAACATCTCCGACGGCTGATCGATCGCATTAAGAAGATAGATGGCATTTACGGAGTCTATCGTTATGAAGAACCAGCCGATGAAAGTGGGGCGCGTTAAGTTTTTGAATTAGTTGACTTTGGAGCAAGTAAATCGTTATTTGACGCCCCAAGATCTTAACTCTCTTTGTTTATTAAAAAAATGTCCAATCGCTCGAAAACTTTGACTAAGAAAGACGTCGCCCGACGCGTATCAGAATTGGTCAACGAACCTATTTATAAGTGTGAACCCTGGGTAGCATCGGTCATTGGGGCAATTGGAGAATTGATGATGGAAGCATCTCCAGAAGTCCGAATAGAACTTCGTGATTTTGGCGTTTTTGAGGTGAAAAAGACAAGGGCGAAGCCTAAGGCTAGAAACCCCAAAACGAATGAAACGGTTTTCATTCCAAGTCGAAGAAAAACGCACTTCAAGCCGAGCAAGAAGATTAAAAACGTGCTTCAAATGCCGCTGAATGAAATCAATTCCCATCCTCAAAACGTAATCTCGGAAATCAAAGAGACCGAGTTCGCTCTCACGGATTGAGGGCTTTGGCACAACTAGGAGGCTAGATATGACCCGAGGAAGAATTGTGGGTATTGATTTTGGTACAAAGAGGGTAGGAATCGCGATTGCGGACCCGATGCGTATGTTTTCTCAGCCAGTTGGGACGTACAGCCCTGACGAAGCCCTGCTAGTTTTAGACCGGATTAATGCTGAAAATTGGATAGCGTCTTTAGTAGTTGGCTGGCCTCTGGAAGAGGATGGAAAGGCTGGTCGTGCAACCATTCGTGTGCAGCAATACGTGAATAGGCTAAAAAAACGCTACAAAAAAGCAGAAATCGTACTTCAAGACGAACGTTTTAGTACCCAGACCGCCAAGGAAATCATTAAGGCGTCCGCTCGTCCGTCATTGAAAAAAACCGGCCGCTCCCGCATCGACACCGCGGCAGCTGGAGTAATCTTACAGGAGTATTTGGAAGACAATCAATCCTTAAAACCGATCATATGATTCAACCAATACATTTATTGGGTTCAGCGTCCCTTAGAAATCCGACCATCCCTATTGAACAAGATTCTCCGTCGTTGCGCCAACTGATCGTGGACATGCTAGAAACCATGTATGGAGCTCGCGGAATAGGTCTTGCAGCCCCTCAAATTGGGCGATCTGAAAGGCTTTTTGTGGTGGACGTTTCCTCAATGCAGGAGGATATCGAAGCGAACGGCAGAATTATGCCGGATCAGCCGATGATTTTTATTAATCCCATCATGGAAAATGAGTATGGCGATGAGGATGACTTTGAAGAAGGGTGTCTTTCCATTCCAGATATCCAAGAAATTGTCGTAAGGATGGATAAAATTAAACTGACGTATTTAGACGCCGATTTTACACGCCGCACAGAAAATTTTAGCGGCATACTGGCGCGTGTCATTCAACACGAGTACGATCATGTGGAGGGAATCTTGTTTTTGGACCACCTTACCGCCTTTAAACGTCGATTGCTTAAGAGACGACTAAACGACATTAGTGAAGGCTTTACGGAAGCAGAATACCCCGTGTATACCGACGAATTAGGGGTAATTTACCCCGCTTTAGAGGAAGATGAAGACGAAGGGCCGGTTCGGCTTTAGGCGAAATCGTGTAAATGGCACGGTAAGTGCCGTCTGATTTTAAGGCCGCATGCGTCCGGAGGCCCATCGAAGAAAGGGTGCCCCGCCTTATTTCACTCCTATCTCGAAGAAAAACGTTCGATAATGAGCGTGAAGATGAACAGGGCCGATTGAACGAGCACCATGATGGCCCCGGACGGCAT
>CALEEY010000058.1 GCA_937877085.1 uncultured Bacteroidota bacterium | reverse complement strand
ACGCCTGACTAGACGTTCATTCGGACCTGGGTTCGACTCCCAGCATCTCCACCATGTGAATTGGTTCGCCAATTCGAAGAGCCCCCGATGCCTTTGGCATCGGGGGCTCTTCTGGTATTTGAACGTTTTGATGAGTTAAGGCGAAGTTTTTATCTACCTCAATATTTGCGGGCCTTAAGAAGAAGATCACAATGCAAGATTTTGAACGACTCTATCCCGACGTTAATCAACGGAGCCTCCAACGGGACCTTAAAGCAATGCTAGAAAAGGGACTTATTGTTGCAAAAGGAGCTACCAATCAGCTCGAGTACATTCTTCCGATATGAACTTGCGACAACTTGAGACAACTTGCGACAAGCTTGTGACATATCTCGCGACAACGAGGTGTCCAGCCTTAAGTATTGAGAAATGACCACCCTGAAATTCGGATGTCGCGTTGCGATTTTAGTTGAAGCCTCGGGGCTTGAGATTCAAGTATTCGATTTGATCATGCTTCTTATTTTAGGAAAGCCGCAAAACCTAAAATAAGAGCGATTCTAATTTTAGGTTCAATCCGGCGAAATGAAGTGAGAACGTTCAGGAAACTCTTATTTCACCAAATGCATCAATGGCTCAAACATACCCAGCAGTGGGGATATTGAAGCGGAGGACGGTCCACGAAAATGGTTCGACAGATCCAAACCGATTGAACCCACTAAAAATCCACCACAAACCCAATCGTGGGGATGGCGGAGCCGCCGCGGCGCTCTACCGGGCTGAGGCTTCGAGGGTTTACTAGTTCGCCCGCTTCGTCCCGTGTTAGGACAAACTCTGTTGCTTGGGGGCTGTCCGTGACAAGAATGTTCTGGATCTCGAGGAAGAGGTCTACCGAAAAGCGGTTGAAGTTCCAGTTTTTATCTACGCGCACGTCTAATTGGCTGAATGCGCCGAGTCTTTCATCCCCAATGCGGGAATAGTCCAGCGTGACGAGAGGATAATTGGCTAGGGTCGCATCGAGGTCAGTAGGGACGAGCGGAGAGGTGCCGGAGTATCTGAATCTCGAACTGATTTCCCAGCTTTTACCCAATTGGTATCCACCTGTGAAGGATACTAGGTGGCGGCTGTCCCAGAGCGATGGAACGTAGACCGAGCGGTCGGCGCCGGTAAATTCGCTATAGAAAAAGGTGTAGGAGAAGATGCCGTAGAAGTTGCTCTGCAGCTTTTGCTGAAAGAGAAGCTCCGTCCCGTAGGTCCGGCCCTTTCCGTTCGAAGTCACGTTTTCATTACCTAGGACCTCGAAATCCGCCCCTTTGTTAGCCAGCGATACCTGATCCCGGTCAGAAACAGGGTAGTCGCTGTAGGACTTAAGGAATCCTTCGAGCGTGATACTGGCAGAAGGATTGAGAATGCGCTCCAGGCCGATCACATAGTGGTCTGCTCGGGTGTAATCCAGGTTTTTGTTCGCGAGCATTCCGGCGTCCCGGTACCCAAGCATGGTGTACGGCGGCAATTTGTAGTAGCGGCCCGCTGTGGCGTTTAGTTTCCAGTCCGAAGAAAGAGAGTAGGACGCCGCAAGTCGCGGAGAGACGGTGTCTAGCAACGAGTTGCTGGCAAGAAAGGTGTCGTCGTCAGCGCGGATGCCGAGGGATACTTTCAGCTTGTTCGATAACAAATCGGTTGATGCGCTCGCAAACAGCCCGTACTTCTGAAACGAGAGTCTGGTCGCGTAGGAAAACCCAACAACCGTGTCCTCGGTGCTGTTGCGGTAGGTGCTTTGCTGAAGGTTTACGCCCGAAACGAACTGCCAATCGTTCCAAAAATACGATACCGAAGACCTGAGTTTGGTTTCCGATTCCGTGGCATTGCTGTAAAAGTAGCGGCCGGTTTCATTTCGGTTGTCGGAGAAACGGGAAAAGTCGTTTTTCAACAGGTTGTTTGAAACGGTCGTGGTAACAAACCCTTGCCCACTTTCGAACCGTTTGCGCCATGACAGCCCAACGGTGTTTGATTGCTGCTCAATGAAGGGGGCCTGCTCGAGCGTAGAGAGTTCGTTCAGCTCAATATCGCCAGTGGCATCGACGGCAAAATCGTCCACGGAGCCCACTCCAACCAGCGAAAGCGTATTGAGCGCATTCAACCGGTGGGTAATTTTGTATTGATAGTCCCAGTAGTCCGGGCGGATAGGAAGGCCAATCAGTTCAAATAGAAACTGAAGGTAGCTTCTGCGAACCGAGACGATGTAGCTCGTATTGCTCTCTTTTTTCCCATTTCTGAACAAGGGGCCGTTGGCCGTAAGAGCCGTTTCACTGGCGCTCACACGAAAGTTGAGGGATTGCTTAGTCCGACTTCCTTCTCGCTGGTCAAACTGCAAGACGCCGGATAGCGCATTGTCGTATTGAGCTCCAAAGGCCGATGTGGAGAGCGTTACGTTGTCAATAAACGACACGTTCAGTAGGCCTACCGGTCCACCTGAACTTCCTTGCGTGCTGAAATGGTTGATGTTGGGGATTTCGACGCCGTCCAGATAGTAGACGGATTCGTTCGGGGCCCCACCGCGGATAATAAGATCGTTCCGAAATCCCCCGGGCGATGGGGAAATGCCGGGAAGCGACTGGGCGACCCGAACCACATCATTATTTCCACCTGGATAGGTGGCAATCTCGACCGCTGTGAGGGTCTGAGTCGAAAGCGGCGTTTCGACGGGACGGGTCACAATATTTTTGTCGGGAGCCACAACCACGCCTTCCAACTGTGTCACGTCTTCAACCAAGATGAACGAGTACTCTGGGTTGCCAACAGACTTTACGTCAATGTTGAACAGCGTCTGGGACGTGTATCCAACATAGCTGACCACCAAATTGTAGGTGCCGGGCGCCACGCGCTCGATCACAAATCGTCCTTCGTCATTCGAAATGGCTCCGAGTTGGGTCCCCTGTAAGTAGACCGTAGCTCCAATCAGCGGATTCCGCGCTTCATCCTCGACCTGGCCTACAACTCTTGAGGTCACCTGTGCTGAAGCTGTGTTCGAAAAAAGGAGGGCGATAAGGGCTACGAAGAAAGGAAATTTCATACCGGAGGCAGGAATTGAGGTGGTTGCGAATAGAAAGTTAAAATACGGAAGGGCCGCGCCGTTCGAGCGTGAATATCGTCTACACGGATAGGCGTGCGACAAAGGGAGTATGGTTGCGACGAATAGTTATTGGGTGTGTTGGGAGCGATTGAAGGACAATGATCTGAGTCCGATTAATGGTTTGCTGTCCCGTTTATCGACCGCGTAACCCTCTTGTCGAAGCTGGGCTCCTTTCATCCGAGGTCTGGCTCCGCTTGTCGAAATGCCATGGGCCACCCCAGAAGGAATACGTAATCTTGGGAAAACTTTACACTTTTCCCGACACGGTCATGCCTCATCCATCTGAACATTCTTCCATGCTTCGTCCTGATTTTTCGACTTCCGGGGGCGATGGGCAACAGGGCCGAGCTCCAAATTTGTCCGCTGAGAAATCCCATGCAGGGTACCGACGCGAAGACCATTATGACGATATCTCCACCGACCTTATTGGGCGGAGCGTTAAACGGATACTAGAATCTGTTGGGGAAGACGCAGAACGAGAGGGGCTACTGCAAACTCCGGAGCGCGTTGCAAAGGCGTATCAATTCCTCACCCAAGGCTATGCCCAGGACCCTCGGGCTATTTTGACCAAAGCGCTTTTCAAGGAAGACTACAATGAGATGATTCTGGTGAAAGACATTGACGTGTTCTCTTTGTGCGAGCACCACATGTTGCCGTTCTTCGGCAAAGCTCACGTAGCCTACATTCCCGATGGGCAGATTGTGGGGCTGAGCAAAATTCCGCGGATTGTGGATGTATTTGCTCGACGTTTGCAGGTTCAGGAGCGTCTGACCATGCAAATTCGGGATGCCATTCAGGACGTTTTGAACCCTAAGGGAGTGGCGGTTGTAATAGAAGCCAACCACATGTGCATGGTGATGCGGGGCGTTCAGAAACAGGGATCGCTGACTTCGACGTCGTCCGTATCAGGAGCATTCATGGAGAATCCAGCGACCCGAGAAGAGTTCATGCGAATGATTCGCTAGATTCGTTTCGTTCAATTCGTTCGATTCAACTCGTTCGATTCAACATACGCAGCCCCGAGTGGCAGTTCATTTTGAATTAGCGTACCAATAAGATTCAGATTCCTCCTTTCAAAGCCCCGTTATGGTAGATCAACTTCAACTTTCGTTAAATCAACCCGCTTTTGAATGGTCTGCAAGTACTCGCAGGCTGGTCTACGTGGCGTTGTGGTCGATTCCTGGAATCGCGGCCCTAAGTTTTTATTACCTGAACCAAACGGTTACGGCGCAGCCCATGTCGTGGCCCTACGCGCTGGTCAGTACACTTCCCAACTGGTATTTGTGGGCCATAATGGCCCCTGCCATTATCTGGATCGGGAAAAAGTATCGGATTGAACGGGAAAATTGGGTTCAAACGGTATTTATGGTCCACATCCCGACCATGGTAACCTTGCTGCTCATCCACTCATTGGCCAACTTGTACTTGTTTTACGCAACCGGTATGCCGGGGCACGAATCCATGACAACTGGACTCTATAAAGTGCACTTTTGGACCCGCGTCCACTCCAATATTTTGACGTACTGGACGGTGTTGGGACTGTTTTACGCATACGACTACTATCAGAAATTTTTAAATCGGGAGCAGGCAGCGGCCATCCTAGAGATTCGGTTGGCTGAAGCAAACCTACGCGCCCTCAAAATGCAGCTTCATCCCCACTTTCTGTTTAACACATTGAATTCTGTGGCTGCGTTGGTCCGAAAGAACGACAACAAAACGGCTGTGAAGATGCTCGTGAAGCTAGGCGATTTCCTACGTTTGGCGCTTGAAAACAAGGGTATTCAAGAGATTCCTTTGTCTCAGGAAGTTGATTTCCTCCAACGGTATTTAAGTATCGAAATGATTCGTTTTGGCGAGCGTTTAACCGTCAATTATGATGTAAACGAGGGGATTAGTGCTGGATATGTTCCAAATATGATCCTCCAGCCCTTGGTTGAAAACGCAATTCATCACGGTATCGGCCCCAATGCAGAAAAGGGGGTGATCGACATCCGAGCCAGACGGGAAGGGTCCGATTTGATCTTAGAAGTACAGGACAACGGTCAAGGTCTAACCACTCAGAGTGCTACACGCCGGGAAGGGGTCGGTCTCTCAAACACCCGAGGCAGACTTGAAAGTATTTATGGCGATCGGGCCGAGTTCTCGATCCAAAACGCCCCAGAAGGAGGGCTTGTAGCTCGTATTGTCCTTCCGTATGATGTTCAACCTGTTATTTCGTCCAAATCCTCGCGATAATGCCCATCCGAATTCTGATTGTTGATGATGAGCCTCTGGCTCGAGACACCATCCGCCTCCTGTTGGACGAGCAGGAGGGTGTTGAAATTGTGGGAGAAGCTCGGAACGGGGATGAAGCCGTTTCCATGATTGAGTCCATGCGGCCAGACCTCGTTTTTTTAGATATTCAGATGCCTGGAAAAACAGGGTTTGAAGTGATTAAAGCGGTTGGCGTTGAGAACATGCCGGTTGTGATTTTTGCAACAGCGTACGACGAGTATGCCTTGAAGGCTTTCGACGCCCAGGCATTGGACTACCTCCTAAAACCCTACGACGACGACCGTTTTGAAGCGGCGCTAACGCGTGCTCGCAACCGGGTTGGGGAGCGCAGGATTGGGGCGCTCAGCAATCAGCTCGTTTCCCTCATGGCAGAGCACAATACAGGAAAAAGCGTGGTGGATCGACCAGTTGGACCGGTTGAGGTTCGGGAGCGGTCCGAACGGATTTTAATTAAAGAGCGGGATTCCGTTTTCTTTATAAAGACGGAAAATATCGACTGGGTTGAAGCCGCCAAGGACTATGTGGTCATTCATATTGGGCAGAAAAAGCATCTGCTGCGTGAAAGCATGACGAGGATGGAAAATCGTCTCAACCCGGATATGTTTGTGCGAATCCACCGGTCGAGTATTGTTAATATCGAGCGCATCAAGGAACTCAAGTCGTATTTCCACGGGGACTATATCCTCTATATGAAAGATGGCTCAGAGTTAAAGTTGAGCCGTCGGTATTGGAGTCGGGTGGAAGAAGTGCTAGGAGCTGCCGTTCCCAGAAGTTAGCAGGGTTTGAAAAGCCTGGGGCATAGGCTCTAGACGGTCGTCACCCTCGTCGCACCCGTTCGCCGTTCGTCGCAAGCCCGAAGCGCTTGGTCGCATTGTGCTCTAGAACGGCCGAAAAGTCCGGTATTATTGCAACATCACAACGGGCCACCAGAGCGGTGCCCGACCTGACTTTTAAAAAAGAAGAGCACACCTCATGAAAAAGATTTTCCTAGCGCCATTGATGGCACTATTTATGTTGACGACAACAGCATTCGCATTCCAAGCTGAAAAGTCTGCAAAAGACATTGTTGATGTAGCAGTCGAAGCTGGCACGTTCAAAACACTTGTTGCAGCTGTTTCCGCGGCAGACTTGGTAAAAACGCTAAAAAGCGATGGCCCATTCACTGTTTTCGCCCCAACGGACGAAGCATTTGCTAAACTTCCAGCAGGAACGGTAGAAACGCTATTGAAGCCTGAAAACAAAGATCAGCTCGTTGCGATTCTTACCTACCACGTAATTGCTGGCAAAATCATGTCTACGGACTTGTTATCGACTTCAAGCGCCAAGACGGTGAATGGCAAATCCGCACCGATCGGACTTCGTGTTGGAGATGCCAACGTGATTGTAGCCGACATTGTGGCTTCAAATGGTGTGAACCACGCGACGGACGTGGAACCCGGGGGTGTCGGTGTCCACGATGAA
>CALEEY010000057.1 GCA_937877085.1 uncultured Bacteroidota bacterium | reverse complement strand
CTGGAGCCATCGAGCAGAGCGAATACACCGATTTACTAGCGAGTGTCGGATTTAGTGCGGTAAAAACCGTCAAAGTCAGTGAAATTGCCTTTTCGGATGAGTTCTTAACTAGGTACGCTTCCGCATCAGACATAGCTGAGTTTCGCCATTCGGGAGCGCGTGTCTTAAGCATTACCGTTACTGGTACAAAGCCTCAATAGAGCCACATATCGAACGTTCTTCGATTGGAAAGTGTAACGGGATGAGAAGCGCCCAGAACGGTAAACAGGGCAATGCCAAGTTTACGGGCGCCGTCATCATCCAAATACCGATTGGCTTGAAGGACTTCTATTAGCAGAGGGATGGCCACGTCTGGTTGGCCCATCTGGGTCGCTCGTATCGCAGACAAATACGTTTCGAGGCCTTTGTGGCCAACTAACTCGCCCAAATCGGTGCGAGATTCGTAACTAGCTATTTGAGCAATTGCGGATCCCAAAGACAAAAACTGTATTTCCCCAGTGGCTGCCGTCTTAGCTAGTTCGGCGGCTCTTGGTAAGTCGCTAAACACAAGGAGACGGGCCAGCAAGCCGCATGCTTTTGCATTGGTTGGCTCTTCCAACAGGATCTCCTCCAACAGGGATTTGGCCCCTGTTTCATCCTCTTCCTCCAGTTTAGACTCTGCAGCGACCATGAGGTCCTTGGCATGAGAGGGTAGCGCTTTTTCAAGCCACTGCTTAATAGCATATTCCGGTAGCAGGCCCGTGAACTCATCGATCACTTTTCCGCGGTGAAACAATTTTACCGCAGGAATACCTTTCACATCGTATTGGGTGGACAGTTCGGGATGCAAATCGGAATTGATTTTCACCAGCGTCCACTTCTCAGGGGCTTCTGCGGCCAACTTTTCAATGATTGGACCGAGGGTGCGACAAGGGCCACACCAAGGCGCCCAAAAATCAACCAAAACCGGTTGTACATGACTCGCCGCAAGTACGTCTTCTTCAAAGTTTAAAAGCTCGAATCCCATATTGTGCTTAGATTTGTTTAGATTTGTTTCATTTATTCTATACAGTGGCGTTCAGCAGGCGGAAAGGTTCTGTCTTGAGGACACCAAATCGGGAAAAATTTTCATGAGACTCCTTTCTCAACTTATAAGATTCAATTTTGCCGTCGTGGTTCCCATTCTCCTTTTGGGCGGATGTACTGCCGGCGAACCATCCTTGGTATATGATGCCGCGAGCGATTCCCTTCGCTTCGAAGGAGAAGACCACCTCCGAAATGTCAAACAACTCACATTTGGGGGCAATAACGCCGAAGCCTATTGGAGTTTTGACGACGAAAAAATCATATTCCAAAGCGACTGGTCGGAAATTAACGACCAAGGTTGTGACCAAATTTATGTCATGGATCCAGACGGTCCAGACGGTTACAAATTGGTTTCAACCGGTATGGGGCGGACCACCTGCAGTTATTTTTTGGCAGATGGTCGCATCATGTTTGCTTCGACGCATACGGATAGCAAAGAATGTCCAGCACCCGTGGCGTTTGAGCAAGGACGCTATGTTTGGCCAATTTATACCTCCTACGACATTTTTGTGGCAGACGCAGATGGGTCTAACATCGAACTCTTGATTGGAGGAGAAGGGTACGACGCGGAAGCCACGGCTTCTCCGGACGGAAAATGGATTATTTTCACTTCTACGCGATCGGGAGACCTCGAGCTTTGGCGATATGAAATTGCTACGGGAGCTTTGCTACAGCTTACCAGCGGATTGGGCTACGATGGGGGAGCGTTTTTCTCACCAGACTCCCAGCATATTGTGTGGCGCGCGAGTCGGCCAGAAGGCGATGCAGCCGAGGTCTACAAAACGCTTTTGTCCCAAGACGTAGTTGAACCTTCGGCCTTGAATCTTTTTGTTGCTGACATCGATGGCGGCAATGTTAGACAGGTAACTGATCTTCCCGGAGCAAACTGGGCGCCATTTTTCCATCCATCAGGTGAAAAGATCATTTTCACGACTAACCACCACATGGACAATGGTAAAGGGCGCATTTTTGACCTGTTCATGGTGAATTTAGACGGTACTGGTCTCGAGCAAATTACCAAAAGTGGGACATTTGACGGGTTTCCCATGTTTTCACATGACGGAAAGCGGATTGCATTTGCCAGCAACCGTAATGTGAGTCGAACCGATTCACGGGACACGAACGTGTTCGTTGCGGAATGGGTAGAATAAAATTATTTAGCCAAGGCTAAATAATGAAGATTGCCTTATATTGGGGGTTCAGTTTAACTGGACCCCCAATTTTTTATGATTCGGCTTTTTCGCACCCTTTTTGTTCTGGCAATAACCCTTGCGTTGTCGGCTTGTCAATCGCCGGATACGAATGAAGCGGCTAAGGTGGTTGGTGAAGCCAATCCGATCAATATTGTGGTCACTACGAGTATGATCACGGATTTGGTGTCGATCATTGGACAGCCCTACGTTTCTGTGAACGGCTTAATGGGTCCCAATGTGGATCCCCACTTATACAAGGCTTCCGAAGGGGATGTGAGATTGATGACGGGCGCTGATCTGGTGCTTTACAGCGGTCTTCATCTGGAAGGTAAAATGGTGGACATTTTTGAGCAGATGGAGAAAAGAGGACAGAACGTGCACGCTGTATCCGATGCATTGGCTCCTGAAGATTTGAGAGAATCAGCGCTCTTCGCGGGAAATCATGATCCACACATTTGGTTTGATGTCAAACTTTGGGAAAAAGTCGCTAAGCGGGTAGGGGAGATCTTAATAGAGTATGACCCGGCCCATGGCGAACATTATCAGGCCAACCTAGAAAGCTATCTAAGCCAGCTAGATGAACTTGATTCTTGGATATTCGCGGAACTACAGCGCATTCCTGAGCAGTACCGCGTACTCATAACGTCGCACGACGCTTTTGGCTATTTCGGTCGGCGGTACGGGCTAGAAGTTCGTGGCCTTCAGGGCATGTCTACGGCTACCGAGGCCGGAACAGCCGATGTCCAAGAATTGGCGGCATTTGTAGCCGAGAGAAAGATTCCTTCCATGTACGTAGAGGCTAGCATTTCGCCTCGTGGCATTGAAGCGGTTCGGGCCGCCGTCCGCGATCGGGGATTCGAAGTCCAAATAGGCGGAACGCTGTACGGAGACGCGCTAGGGTCCCCGGGCACGAACGCGGAAACGTATATTGGTATGGTTAGGGAAAATGTGGGACTCATCGTGGCAGGCCTTATCGACAAACCATAGGAAGGCATCATGGATTACGCAATTGACATTCGGGATTTAACGGTAGCCTACCGCGAAAAACCCGTTCTCTGGGATGTTGACCTCCAAGTACCACCAGGGGTATTAATTGCTATAGTGGGCCCCAATGGCGCCGGCAAGACCTCCCTGATTAAATCCTCGCTCGGCCTTATTAAGCCTGCCGCCGGCTCTGTTTTAATTCATGGCCGGCCGTATTCCGAGCAAAGAAGCACCGTGGCCTATGTCCCGCAACGCGGAAGCGTAGACTGGGATTTCCCAACAAATGTTTTGGATGTCGTGACCATGGGGCTATATGGCCGATTAGGGTGGTTCAAAAGGCCGGGGAAATCCGAGCGCATCGAGGCCTTGAAATCGCTCGCTCAGGTGGGGATGGAAGAGTATGCTACGCGTCAAATATCGCAGCTGTCTGGAGGACAACAACAACGGGTATTTCTGGCGAGAGCCTTGGTTCAAGATGCCAACGTGTATTTCATGGACGAACCGTTTCAAGGGGTGGATGCCACGACGGAGCGAGCCATTGTCGAGTTGCTTCAAAACCTAAGAAAACAGGGGAAGACGGTAGCTGTGGTTCATCATGATCTTCAAACCGTTCCAGAATATTTCGATCATGTGATGTTGTTAAACGTTCGGCGCATTGCCAGCGGACCCGTTGAGGAGGTGTTTACGGAAGACAATCTTCGAACCACTTACGGTGGCCGCGTAGCGTTTGTATCTGCGCTTTCGGCAGCCCGAAAACAATGATCGACCTACTCACCAATTTATTCTCGGACTATACCCTTCGTACCGTCGCGCTGGGCTCTGCCCTATTAGGAATCACCGCAGGGTCCTTGGGTGGATTTGCGCTCTTGCGGCGGCAAAGCCTGCTCGGAGATGCCATTTCACATGCTGCTTTGCCGGGCATAGCCATAGCTTTTCTCCTTACCGGCAGCAAAGCGCCTCTGGTGCTCATTCTTGGAGCAGGTATTGCTGGATGGATTGGGGCCGCCTTGATCTCGGTTGTAACCACCCAAACCCGCATCAAATACGATTCGGCGCTTGGCATTATGCTGTCCGTCTTTTTTGGGTTTGGCCTCGTGCTTTTGACGTATATCCAGCGACAGCCGGACGCCAATCAGGCGGGATTGAATTCGTTTCTCTTTGGGCAAGCCGCCGCGTTGATTGAACAAGATGTCTTCTTGATCTTCGTGATAGGCTCCGTGGTTATCTTGTTGATCGCCCTGTTTTGGAAGGAATTCAAATTGTTATCCTTCGATTCGGATTTTCTTGGCACCTTGGGCTATCCGATTCGCACGCTCGATTATTTGCTGACTACGCTGTTCGTAGTCGCCATCGTTATCGGATTGCAGACGGTCGGAGTAGTCTTGATGAGCGCTATGATCATCGCACCCGCTGCGGCGGCTCGTCAATGGACCGATCGATTAGGCCTCATGATTTTTCTCGCAGGTATTTTTGGAGCTTTTTCGGGCGTAGGCGGTGCGCTGACTAGTAGCCTCATACCGGCGCTACCAACAGGTCCGACTATTGTATTGATCGTGAGCGCCATCGTCCTCATTTCACTACTCTTTGCTCCAAACCGAGGGTTGGTTTTCAGACGCGTTCGGGATTGGCAAGCAGGGAAGCGGTTACGCGTAGACGCAGTGCTTGTCGATTTGTATACCCTTGCGTCGCAACATAGCTCAGCAGAATATCCCCATTCGGAGCGCGTTTTAGATGTTATGTCGTCCATTTCCGGACCCGCCCACCAAACGTTGAAGGTGCTAAAGGATCTGGATTTGGCAATACCTATCGATTCGACGCATTGGAGTTTGACTCCCGAAGGCGTACTTCGAGCCGAGCGCGTCATTGAACGACAGTTCGGGGGCGATTCATGAGTGCCTCCCTTGAAATCCAATTAATTGCCGTGGTGGTGGCTGTTACGTGTGCGTTGCCGGGCGTATTCTTGGTCTTGCAGCGTATGTCCATGATGAGTGACGCCATAAGTCACGCGATCCTGCCGGGCATCGTAATCGCCTTTTTCATTACCGGTAACTTGAGCTCTCCTTGGATCATTCTTGGAGCAGCGGCCGGAGGGCTGTTGACGGTAGCCTTAGTAGAAGTGCTCCGAAAAACAGGACTATTAAAGGAAGACGCTGCCATTGGAATCGTATTTCCAGCTCTTTTTAGCGTCGGCGTGATTCTGATCGCTCAATATGCCGGAGATGTTCACCTGGATATTGACGCTGTATTACTCGGAGAGTTGGCCTTTGCACCTTTTGACCGCATTACCATGGGGGGCATGGATTTAGGGCCAAGGGCCCTGCTGGTTATGGGGGTTATTCTGGTCGTCAACGTGGTATTTATATCCGTCTTTTTTAAGGAACTGAAGCTCATTTCGTTCGATCGGGCCCTGGCAGGCGCCTTAGGGTTTGCTCCAGCACTTTTACACTACGTTTTAATGGGTTTGGTCTCCGTCACGGCAGTCGGAGCTTTTGATGCCGTGGGTTCCATTTTAGTTGTCGCCCTCATGGTGGCGCCTCCGGCCTCAGCCTATTTGTTGACAGACGGTCTTAAACCGATGATCGTGGTTTCCGTTGTCATCGGGGCGGTTTCAGCCGTTGCCGGGTACTGGGTAGCCCATTGGCTGGACGCATCCATTGCAGGAGCTATGGCCAGCATGTCAGGTGTGCTATTTTTGAGCATTCTGATTCTTGCACCGCATCGGGGTCTTTGGTCAGTCCAAAAGCGCCGATCAAATCAAGCATTGTTGTTTGGACGCAAGATGTTGGTGATCCATTTATATAATCACGAAGGACTTCCAGAGGCGCAGCACGAGTGTAGAATGGATCATTTGGAGGATCATCTTCGCTGGGATCACGCGTTTGCCAGCCGAGCTATTCGGTCTTCTCTTCAGAACGACTACATTCTCCAACAGGGACCGCACCTTAGTTTAACAGAAACTGGACGTAAATATGCCCGATCATCTCTGGTAGAGTTGTAACCTTTTGCATCTACTTTTGTTAAGTCGGTGTTCCGTTTGCAGATTTGATAAAAAGTCCGTTTACTGTAATCCCAGTGGAATGACTTCGTTTCTTGGGCCTAATGTAGACAAAATGCTTTGTCGAAGTTGATTGATGGTGAAAGGCTTTGAAATAAACGCGTCCATTCCAGCCTCCAAGCATTTTCTTTCCTGGACGGCATCCGCATTGGCCGTAACGGCAATGATGGGAGTCCGACGTTGAAGGCGCGATTCGTTTTCGCGAATCTTCTGAGCCGCGGTAATGCCGTCCATTTTGGGCATCATCATATCCATGAGTACACATGCATAGGATTTCGACATGCACATCAAAACAGCCTGTTCGCCATCAGAGGCTAGGTCAACACCGTATCCCATTTTCGTCAACATATACTGAATGACGCGCTGGTTGACGATGTTGTCTTCCGCCACAAGAATATGACTGCTTTGCTCCACCACCACTTGCTGATCCTTTAAGCTGAATTATTGACATAACTAACTCAGCGGGGTATCGGCGAATGAAAACGACTTTTAAGCGTTTTTAAAAAGCGGGAGCCAAAAATCAGCGAAAACGAGGAAATGAAGGGGAAAGACAGCTCTTTTAAGCCATTTTACGCTGACGTTACGCGCTTTAAGGCATTGCGTTGATCCGCGGCGCGACGGTAAATCGATAAAATGAATCCCAGGGTCAAGATGATAAAACCAATCCAGACCAAGCTAATGAACGGCTTTTCATAGGCCTGAACGACCACCCAATCTTCTGGCGTAACTGAAACTCCTTGAATGCCTAACACGATGGAACCGGAATCGACATTCATTCCCGTAAACGCAATCGTGATTCCCCACTCAGAAATCGTGTTCTGAACGTATTCAACCGATCGGTCCTTTTGAATCAAGTAGATCGGGCGGACTTCTTTCGATACTCCGGTGCTCTGTTTGGTAATTCGAAGAATGGCGCCAACGGCAACATCGGTGGAATCGGTTACATATTGATCCTCGACTGTGAGGTCATAGTCCAAGAATTCAATCAAATAATCGCTGTTTCCAATAAGGCTGGAGTCTCCACGGGCAATTGTGATCTGTCCTCCATCTTCACCCGAATCAAACATGATGTTGGGGGAAACGGCTACAAAAATATCTTTCTCCACGAATTTTTGAATATCGGGGTTCTGGATCCATTGACCTTTATTCGATTCGTAAACCACTGGCGCTAGGTCAAAAGCACGGCCTTTGGGATCCGTAAACGACAACAGGTAGGTCGGGAGTCCGTCTTCGTTCTCTCCATGCCCGGTGTAGGAAACCGTGTATCCTTGGACATTTACCGTTTGATTGAGCGCTAGAACAAAGTTGTCTCGTGTTTCGCCAAGCTGGACGCCGCCCTTTCCGATTGGATTGTTCAAGCCGCTTGAGGTTACAATACCCAATACTAGAATGGCGAAACCAACGTGTGCAGCGGCTCCTCCAGCTAACCTTAGATTGCCTTTTGCTATCCTCCAAAGGACCTCGGCATTTCCAAAAAGGGCAAAAAACGCCACAAAAACGAGTAATAACAATAAGAGATACGGCCCCTGATTGGACCACGCCGCGATAACCGAGCTAAACATTCCGGCTGCATTTCCTAGGGCATCCGTGCCCGTACTACCGGCGGCCATGGCTGCTTCGCCGGCGCGAATTCGGAATGAACTCAAAAGGAATAGTGCGATAGTAGAAAGAGCTGCTAGAACAATAGGCTTAACAAGCACCTTATTGACCGACTCGACTGTCATTTTATTCCACCAGAACAATTGTCCCAGTCCGGCAAGGAACATGAAAACAATGGTCAGTGGCAGCGTCCACTTATTGTAAAAGGCTAGGGGAACAGTAGACGGATTGTCTTTAAAAATGCGTCCGAGGATTGGAGCGCTAGTTCCTAGTAGAACTACTATCGCGACGGCAACCACTAACATTGCACCAGTGAAAATCATGAACTCCCGCGACAGCATTTCGGGCTCTTTGCCAGGCTTTGGAAGGTCTTTCATTCGGTAGAAGAACAGTCCAAAACCGAGGACGGCCATCGATAGAATCCAGATCAAAAGCTGATTATATAGACCCAAATCGACAAAAGAATGGACGGAAATATCTCCCAAAATACCGCTACGCGTCAGAAACGTCGAATAAACTACAAGGATGTACGCCGAGATGGTCAAGAAGAAAGCGGCCTTGTGGCTATGCCCTGAGCGCTTTTGAACAATCATGGTGTGAATAGCGGCAATTCCCATCAACCACGGTACCAAGGACGAGTTTTCGACCGGATCCCAAGCCCAATACCCTCCGAAACTCAGCGTAATGTACGCCCAATACCCACCTAGCGTAATCCCAACGCCCAAAGTGGCCACGCCGAAGAGCGACCATGGAAGGGCAGGGCGGACCCAATCTTGATAATTCTTTTTCCAAAGCGCGGTAATCGCGAAAGCAAAAGGCACGATCATAGAAGCGAACCCAGAGAACAAAATGGGCGGATGAATGACCATCCAATAGTTCTGAAGCAAGTCATTTAGGCCCTGACCGTCGGTTGGAATAATACCAGCCTGGATCATGGGAGCGGTGGGAAATTTCTCCGCCAACGTAGCGAAAGGAGATGCCCCAATTTCGATTGGACCGATTTGAAGGCCCACGATCATTGAAATCAAAAAGACCTGGCACAGGGCTATTATGGCCATTACGGGCGCTTCATACTCTCTGGCCCATTTAATTACGGAAATCCCAACGAGTCCATTGAGCAAGATCCACAACAAAAACGAACCCTCTTGACCAGCCCAGGTTGAGGCTATCAAATAGTCGAGGGGTAAGTCGAGCGACGTGTTTTCGTAGGTATACGCATATTGAAATTGGTGCGTAATATTGAGATAAATCAGTATGCCAAACGCAGTCGCGATCGAGGCAACTAGGACCCACCATGAATATCGGCCAATGCGTTTCCATTCGGAACCTCCATCGTCGAGACTGGCGGA
>CALEEY010000056.1 GCA_937877085.1 uncultured Bacteroidota bacterium | reverse complement strand
AAGATTAAAAAGAACTTCAGTAGCATCACCGTCAGCTTGGCTTCCCCCGAAGCCATTCTGGAGCGCTCCTATGGAGAAGTGCTAAAGCCAGAGACGATTAACTACCGCTCGTTCAAGCCGGAAAAAGAAGGACTCTTCTGCGAGAAGATTTTTGGTCCTGTGAAGGACTGGGAATGCCATTGTGGTAAATACAAACGTATTCGTTACAAAGGTATTATTTGTGATCGATGTGGCGTTGAGGTCACTCAGAAATCTGTTCGACGCGAACGGATGGGCCACATCACGTTGAGTGTGCCTGTGGTACACATCTGGTATTTCAAGACCCTTCCAAACAAAATCGGTCACCTTTTAGGTATCCGATCAAAGGATCTTGAAAAAATTATCTACTACGAAAACTACGTAGTCGTTAACCCAGGTAGCGCCGCGGCTTTGGGTGTTGAAGAAAATCAACTTCTTTCTGAAGACGAATACTTCAACGTTCTGTATCAGATTCGCGAAGACAACAATCGTCTGGAAGATGATGATCCTGAAAAGTTCGTAGCCATGATTGGTGGCGCGGCGCTAGAAGAACTGCTAAAACGATCAGATTTGGTCAGTTTGGCACAGGAACTGCGTTTTCAGATCAAGACAGAGACGAGTCAGCAGCGTAAAGGAGAGGCTCTCAAACGCCTTGCCATCGTGGAAGCATTCCGCGAGGCCAATCGTCGCATTGAAAACCGTCCTGAATGGATGGTGATGCGCGTAATTCCTGTTATCCCACCGGAATTGCGTCCATTGGTCCCTCTAGAGGGTGGTCGTTTTGCGACGTCTGACCTGAACGATTTGTATCGCCGCGTTATCATCCGGAATAACCGGTTGAAACGATTGATCGACATCAAGGCACCTGAAGTAATTTTGCGTAACGAAAAACGCATGCTTCAAGAAGCCGTTGACTCACTCTTCGACAATAGCCGTAAAGCGAACGCCGTTCGTTCTGACTCCAACAGAGCGCTGAAATCCCTTTCAGATATGCTCAAGGGGAAACAAGGCCGATTCCGTCAAAACCTTCTTGGAAAGCGTGTTGACTACTCTGGTCGTTCGGTTATCGTGGTTGGTCCGGAGCTCAAGCTCCACCAGTGTGGACTTCCGAAGCAAATGGCCGTTGAATTATTCAAGCCGTTCGTTATTCGCAAGCTCATTGAGCGCGGAATTGTTAAAACAGTTAAGAGCGCTAAAAAAGTTGTAGATCGCAGAACAAGTGATGTCTGGGACATCTTGGAAAAAGTAATCCAAGGTCGTCCGGTCATGCTAAATCGCGCGCCTACGCTTCACCGTCTTGGAATTCAAGCGTTTCAGCCTGTCCTTATCGAAGGAAAAGCTATTCGCTTGCACCCGCTCGTTTGTACAGCGTTCAACGCTGACTTTGACGGGGACCAGATGGCCGTTCACGTGCCACTTTCGCACGATGCGGCGCTTGAAGCCCAGTTATTGATGCTGGCGAGCCACAACATTCTAAGTCCTGCGCATGGTGGACCGGTAACGGTTCCTACTCAGGACATGGTTCTTGGTCTGTATTACATGACCAAGTCCAACACAGGAATGCGCGGCGAAGGAATGCGATTTTCTTCCATGGAAGAAGCTCGACAGGCATTTGACCAAGGCGTTGTGCATTTGCACGCCAAGGTTGGAGTAAGGCTTGACGATGGCTCAATGATGGATACGACCATGGGCCGTATTTTATTTAACGAGGTCGTGCCTGCTGGTGTTGGATTTATCAACGAAGTTCTTACTAAAAAGAACCTCCGTGGAATCATTGCGCGCGTTCTGAAATCAACAGGATTTCCTTCTACAGCTGCGTTTTTGGATGACATGAAGAGTCTTGGATTCGAAAATGCAACGACAGCCGGCCTGACGTTCTCTATTGCCGACATTGTTATTCCAGACGAAAAAATTCGTTTGATTGAAGAAGCAACGGTTGAAGTCGAAAAGGCCCGCGGAAACTACGCGATGGGCTTTATCACTGAAAACGAACGCTATAACCAGGTCATTGACATCTGGACCCGTATTAACAACCAGGTATCTGAAGTTCTTTTTGATACACTCAAGAAAGACCGCGACGGATTTAATGCTATTTATATGATGGCTGACTCCGGTGCTCGTGGTTCGAAAGAGCAGATCAGACAGCTGGGTGGTATGCGTGGATTGATGGCTAAGCCACAGAAAAGTCTAGTCGGAAGTGCAGGCGAGATCATCGAAAACCCGATTATTTCCAACTTTAAGGAAGGCTTGACGGTTCTCGAATACTTTATCTCTACGCACGGAGCTCGTAAAGGTCTTGCCGATACAGCTTTGAAAACGGCTGATGCTGGATATTTGACCCGTCGCCTTGTGGACGTAGCTCAGGACGTTACCATTAAGGAAACGGATTGCGGTACGCTTCGCGGCATCGTTATTTCCGCGCTAAAAGACAACGAGGACGTGGTCGAGCCATTGGCAGACCGAATCCTTGGTCGCGTGTCGGTTCACGATGTGAGCGATCCGCTAACGGGAGATGTATTGGTTTCTGCCAATCAGTTGATCAACGAGGAAGAAGCCCGCTCAATTGCTGAGACTTCTATTGAACACGTTGAAATTCGCTCGGTATTGACCTGCGAATCCCGTCGTGGCGCCTGCGCACTTTGCTACGGACGCAACTTGGGTACAAACCGTATGGTGGAAGCGGGAGAAGCTGTTGGCGTCATAGCGGCACAGTCCGTTGGTGAGCCTGGAACGCAGTTGACCCTCCGTACCTTCCATATCGGTGGAACGGCGAGCCGTATCTCTGCAGAAAGCACGGTTCAAACCAAGTTTTCAGGAAAGGTAGTTTTCGAAAACTTACGTACAGTAGCTTTTGAGGATGGCGACACCACCAAAGACGTGGTTCTTTCACGTCAGGGTGAAATCAAAATTGTTGACGCTCTGGACGGTAATCGTCAGCTCATTTCTCATCTTATCCCTTACGGAGCCGAAATTTTGGTTGCCGAAGGAGATATGGTTGAAAAAGGCAACGTTTTGGCCGCATGGGATCCGTACAACTCCGTCATTATGTCGGAATTTGCGGGTACTGTAGGTTATCAGGACATTATTGAAGGGGTGACCTTCCGTGAAGAGTCCGACGAACAGACCGGATATAAGGAAAAAGTTGTTATCGATACGCGTGAGCGGTCCATGACTCCGGCTATCCTTATTAAGGGAAAAGACGGTTCAGAACGCGAGTATCCACTGCCTATCCGTGCTCGTATCCAGGTTGATGCTAAGTCTAAAGTTCAGGCTGGTCGAATTCTGGTCAAGATTCCTCGTCAGTCGGCTAAAACTAGGGACATTACGGGTGGTCTACCTAGGGTTACGGAGCTATTTGAAGCACGTACTCCAGCAGATCCAGCCAAAGTTAGCGAGATCGACGGTGTAGTAACCTTCGGTGGTCGTAAACGTGGTTCGCAAGAAGTCATTGTTACGAGTCGCGACGGTACGGAATCAAAAACATACCTCGTTTCTCTTACCAAGCACCTTTTGGTTCACGAGAACGACTTTGTCCGCGCCGGTGTGCCTTTGTCCGACGGTCAGGTGGCTCCACACGATATTTTGGCCATTATGGGTCCACGTGCCGTTCAGGAGTACTTGGTCAACGAAATTCAGGAAGTGTACCGTTTGCAGGGTGTGACCATCAACGACAAGCATATTGAATGTATCGTTCGTCAGATGATGCAAAAAGTACGCGTGCTTGACGCAGGCGATACCAACTTGCTCGAAGACAACGATGTCGATCGCTTCGTGTTGGAAGAAATGAACGACGGCCTTTATGACCGATTTGTGGTCACCGATCCAGGAGATTCTGATCTTGGTATTGGGGAAGTGGTCGATCGTAGACGTCTGCGCGAAGTCAATTCAGAGATGAAACGTCAGGATAAAAAAGAGGCTGCCGTGCGTGATGCTCAACCAGCGGTTGCCGAACCGGTATTGCTGGGAATTACGCAAGCAGCTCTTGCAACCGACTCTTTCATTTCTGCAGCATCCTTCCAGGAAACGACAAAGGTGCTTACCGAAGCAGCTATTGCCGGCAAAATGGATCCGCTCTACGGACTCAAGGAAAACGTTATTGTTGGGGCGCTCATTCCGGCAGGAACGGGTCAACGCCAATTCAAAGATATCGTGGTTGGGTCTCAAACCGAGTTGGATGAATTGCAGGCCGCTATCAGCGGAGATGGTTCAAGCGCGCGCGTTCTGGCGCCATGAGCGGAACAGTTACCTTCCTGAATTAGCTTTTGGGAATTGAGTAACGGGAATCCGGTCCGATATACGTAAGGCCGCGGGTGTCAGCGATTTTTAATCGCGTGACACCCGCGGCCTTCTTCGTTCTTATCGAATCCTTAACACCGATGGTGCATCTGCTACGAAACTACCTCGTACACTGAGGTAACTACCGGGACAAGTGTAATGCTGAAAGATATTTATAGCACCTTTGGTGAGATTGGCGCGTTCGTGATCGCTATAGGCATGTGTTTAGTAGCGCTAGCTTGGCTGCTTGCCATAACTGGCACTGTGACGCGCAGCATGGAACAGTGGAAAAAGACGAGCCTCTTATTGTTGCTTTCATTGGCTCCTCCAACTTCTATTCCCATTCTGATCGCTTTCTTGATCAACGACCGTAAGATTTCAAGTGTCGTTTCCGTTCGAAGCAACTCCATCGGATTTCCCGCGCACAAAAAAGCGTAAAGTCCTGAGGATGTTTGGTAGCGGTAGGTAATCTCATGGCGTAGTTTGGCAGGGTATAAAACACCCTCATATGCAGCGGACTCTACAAATCGGAATTATTGGAACGGGGATGATGGCGCACTCCCACGCCATCGCATTTCAGCGCATTCCTGGTATTCAAATCGTAGCGTGTTGCGACGTAGATCGAAACCGCGCAACGGAATTTGCTAAGGTTTTTGGAATTCCCCATGTTTTTTCTGAATTCAACGACCTGCTACTTCTGCCTTCGCTAAATGCTGTTTCCATTGTTACCTCGGATGCTTTTCATCCAGAGATTGCCATCGCGGCTGCTAAAAGAGGCATCGACATTCTGTGCGAAAAGCCATTGGCGCTATCCTCAGAACAAGCGTCTGAGATGGCGGAGGAGGCGGAGCGAGCGGGAATTGTAGCGATGGTCAATTTATCCTACAGGCGATCCGCCGCGCTCCATGCAGCTAAAAAATTGGTCGATGCAGGAGCCATTGGTCAGGTTCGCCATGTTCGAGCCCATTACCTGCAATCGTGGTTGGTTTCTAACGCTTGGGGCGATTGGAAGGTCGGTCCCCAATGGCTCTGGCGGTTGTCTACCGGTCACGGAAGCCTAGGTGTTCTAGGAGATATCGGAGTCCATCTGTTGGACTTTGCAACGTATCCCGTAGGGCTCATTAAAGACGTTCAGTGCCGTCTTTCCACATTTGAGAAGGCTGAAGGAAACCGAATAGGGCCGTACACACTCGATGCCAATGACTCAGCCAGTATCTCTTGCACGTATGAGAATGGAGCAATGGGCGTCTTTCAACTTTCCCGATGGACCACCGGACATCTGAATAGTGTTGAGTTGGCCATTCATGGCGATGAAGGAGCCCTCCTGATTAATTTGGATGAATCGTATTCCCAACTCCACATATGTCAAGGCAAGCATATCCATAAGGCAAAATGGACGGTCCGTGAGTACAAGGCCGCCCCATCTGTTTATGAGTCCTTTGTACGGGCTGTTCGATCGAAGCGAAATTCGGAGCCCACTTTTAGACGTGGGGCCTTGGTCCAAAATATGCTCGAAGCATGCGTTCTTTCGGCGGAATCAGGCCTCATTCAAGAAGTGCGGCACGATTTTAGGTAAGCCAAGGCGTTTCGTTGGCCTTCCAATTCCAGATCGTCCTTGAATATCGGATCATGCCATCCTTCTATATCGATGGTGCCCTTATAGTTACTGGTTTTTAGGATCTTCAAAACATCTGTCCAGTCCACATCCCCAAGTCCGGGGAAACGATGGTCTACCGTGGGAATGGATCCGTTGATACCATGCTTTTTAATGACATCGTGATAAACGTTGGCGCACTTACCATGGACATGAAAAATTCTGTCGACCCAATGTGGAAGTTGCTGAAGCGGGTCGATTAGGTTGGCCATTTGGTGGCAGGTTTCCCACTCTAGTCCAATGTTGGATTGCGGCAAGGCTTCAAATAGTAATTCCCACGCATCGGGACCGTGGGCCAAATTCCAATCACCGTATTTCCACGTCCCACCCATTGCGCAGTTCTCAAAAGCAATACGTACGCCGTTACGGGCTGCTTTCTCTGCCAGTGGTTCAAAAAATGCTTGATAGGCTGGGATAGAATCCGGTATGGACCGATTTCTGAGGCGGCCGGTAAAACAGGATACGATCGAGGCTCCGAACAGCGGCGCAGATTCTACCGCCATCTCCAAACCTCTACGTGTTTCCCCAGCCATTTCATCTGATTCTAACGGATTTCCGTAGACTCCGATCGTCGAAATTGGAATTTGATGCGACTCGATAACTTGGCGAACTTGATCCGCCAACTTCATAAGGTTTACGTTGCCTATGGTTTGCCAAAACGTTAACTGAAAACATTCAAAGCCATCGGGGATGATGGCCGCTATATAAGCAGCTGGATCAGGAATTAGCCCGTCCACCATGGTGCCAATGCGTGTTTTTTCCATTAAATCCCGATCTACTTGGCTTCGTTTAGACAATGAATACCAATGGCGGAGACTATTTCTCGTTGGAAAGTGCCACCCGTTGGTAGATTTAATAGTTCATTTTTAACTATCAAGGTAGAAGAACCGCCTCCATCGAGATTCATAGCGGTCACCGCCCCAATGGCTTGCATTAACCCAGCCAATTCGGCCAGCGAAACGCCGCGACTTTTTCGTTGTCGCCCATCCACCACCATAAACAACAAATTGCCATTTTCGTCGATACCGACGGCCGTTCGTGGATGGATATCTGGAATTGTAGTTCCAAAAAATACTTCTTCGTTAACCGAAATAGCGCTTCGGCCGTTTATCACGATAACGGGTCCTGCCTCGACAGCATCATGAATGGGCCAATAGCGGGAATCATTCGGAGAGCTTGTCTCGCCAGGCATCCCAGGAGCATTAAATATGGGGGTGTTCCAAATGAAGACGGAATCGTCTTTTGAAGATACCCAGCCTATTTCTGGTCTGTTACCGTCATCAAATCCGATGGCCGACCGATGAACCGGGTAACGGACATCATCTTTGACAATTCCAGGCGTAGCGGAATGAATCATTTTCCCGTCGGCTTTCAAGAGACCGATGTGCGAGTACAGATCGTTCTCAACCTTGAAGTAACCACCGTTAACAATTACACAAGCTCCCGATTGTTCGGAAAAATCATTGGCTGATTGCCGCCCATCCGCATCTTTGGAGGACAGAACCTCGATATCGACATTGGGGTCTTTGGGATCCACTTTTACGAACCAAGCCTTTAGCGGGAGATCTTCATCAACACCCTCCCAGACTTGAATGGCGCTGGGCATTCCGGCGGCTTCGCTATCAAATTTTTTCCAATTGACGTTTAAAACGTGGACGTTTGTGGCTGATTTGTCAGCTCCGCAACTCGCAAAAATAGCAGCACACATGACCGCAAAGCAGTTCCGGGACATCCATTGAATAGTGCGCACATCGAAAGGATTAAAGTGGATACAATAGACCCATTGCAGGGCGTCTAAATGTACGTTCTTTTTATGTAACTCAATCCCTTGTTTTCCGTGCAAACCAAATCAATGTTCGAAGTGTCTAAAACGCGTACCTGAAACACATGAACCAGCGCGACTTTGATCTTATTCAAGCCGCAAAGGCCGGAGACAATCGGGCTTTTGATGAATTGATACGGTTGTATGACAAACGTATTCTACAGGTAGCCCATGGAATCATGGGAAACATGCAGGATGCCTACGATGCGTATCAGGAAGGAGTCATTAGAGCGCACAGGAAGCTTCAGTCTTTCCGTTTTGAAAGTTCTTTTAATACCTGGTTGACTAGAATTGTGATCAATCAGGCCTTGAATATGAAGAAGAAACTTCGGGTCAGACGGTTTTTGTCGTTTGATGAACCAGAAGTTTTCGATTCAGCCTACTTGGAAGATCACCAAGAGGGGCCTGATGAAATCATGATTACCAACGAGTTATCGGTCCAGATTAGAAAAGGTCTGAGTAAACTATCGGACCGAGAAAGAGCCGTTTTCGTCCTCAAACATTTCCATGGTTACAAATTGAGAGAAATAGCCACCATGATAGACTGTGCTGAAGGGACCGTTAAAAGTTATCTATTTAGAGCGACCGGAAAAATGCGACTGGAGTTAAAGTCCTTTGTAAATCTATCAGATAAAATTGAAGAAACGGCGGTTTAAGACCCATCCATTATGAATCCTACATGCTCACATAACCACGAAGATCTTGTCCTTCACTTTTACGGTGAATTGGATGAAGTGGATGGATTAGCCGTCGACGCACGTTTGCTTGTCTGTGCTTCATGCAAAAATGTGTATGAGTCACTCCAGGCGATGAGCGAATGGGTGCCGCGCGAGCCCAGCGTGAATCCCAATCAAGAGGTTATGGAGGCTATCCGCGACTCGATCTCTAAAAAATTACAACAGGGGTGGGCACCTCGGGGAAGCCGTTCATACAGCTTGATTCCGGGTTTCCGCCGGTCCTTTCAGTGGGGAGTCGTTGCGGCATTGGTATTCACGTCCTTCGTGGTTGGCAGGATATCACTCCAACCACGATCAATCGAGCGTATTGCGGAAATGCCTGGTGGGTCCGCATTGGAATCGCCTGAACGAATTTCAGGAATCGAATATGATGCTGCTGATGGGGTGGTCCAAATCATGTATGAACGGTCCGCGCAAATGGAGGTAACCGGTGCCATTAAGGATTCAAGGGTACAGTCCTTGTTAAGAACGGCCCTGATGGACGATGAAAATCCGGCGGGTCGGCTTTCTGCCGCTCGCGTTCTTTCCGAATCTAATTTTGAGAGCTTAAAACCAGACGATGCCCTAGTCAGTGCCCTTCAAGAAGTGCTTGAAACCGATTCCAATCAAGGGATACGTTTGCAGGCCATTAAGGCGTTAAGATCTCTGTTCGTCGTTGCGCCAGTTTCAGAAGGGTTGAAAAAACAACTATTTGGAGTGCTTCTAAATGATCCGAACAGCGCTGTACGAATTGAAGCAGCA
>CALEEY010000055.1 GCA_937877085.1 uncultured Bacteroidota bacterium | reverse complement strand
CCACCGCTCAGCATCCGACGGACCACCAGAAGACCGAATAACAAAAGCACGACTCCCCAGCTTATCCATGCCGCCATGCCTGCGCCCACCCCGTACAAAAACACGGCAGATGCCATCAGCCACAACCGAATGCCATACCCATAGAAACCAAAATGCAAGATGGCTAAAATCAGAACCGCAATAACCGCCCATCCGGGTACGATATTTTCTAAGAAGCCGTAATAAGGTAGATTCATTGTCATTTCCGTTGAGTACGAGGTCCATTTAAAGGGTTAGACTCTTTGAGGTAGGCCCGAGCTTAAAGCTCCAGATTTTCAAATATGCCTGCTGCGCCCATCCCGCCGCCAATACACATGGTGCAAAGTCCATAGCGGACTTTCCTTCGCTTCATTTCGTGTAGCAACGTCGCCGTTAATTTCGCGCCGGTGCATCCGAGTGGGTGACCAAGGGCAATAGCACCTCCATGAACATTTACTAGGTCTGGGTTCATATTCAATTGACGAATGACCGCAAGTGATTGGGACGCAAAAGCTTCATTCAACTCAAACAATCCAATATCGGAGAGGCGTAAACCAGCCAACTTGAGGGCTTTAGGCACGGCTTCGATAGGTCCAATTCCCATGAGTTCGGGAGCTACACCGGCAACTGCGAACGACACCATTCTAGCCAAGGGTTGGAGTTGATGCTCTTTTAAAACGTCTGAACTAACAACCAACGTAGCGGCCGCTCCATCCGACATTTGCGATGAATTCCCTGCTGTTACGGATCCCCCCGTCCTAAAAGCCGGACGTAAAGCGGCAAGGGCTTCGGCCGTCGAATCCCGACGAGGGCCCTCGTCTCGATCAAATACAAACTCGGATTCCGTTCGCTTTCCGGATTCGAAGCTTACCTGTTTTACGACTAACGGGACAATTTCACTTTTAAAAACGCCGGAATCAGACGCCAGTATGGCCTTTTGATGGGATCCAAGCGCAAATGCATCCTGATCGACCCTAGAAACAGCATACTTTTCGGCCACATTTTCAGCCGTATTACCCATCGAAACGTACACGTTAGCTTTCGCCCGCATTAAATCTGGATCCGGTTGATAATAAAAACCGGTCATGGGTACCAGACTCATGGACTCGACGCCACCTGCAATAATGGTATGCGCCATACCCGCCGAAATAGACTGAGACGCCATCGCGATGGTTTGCAATCCAGATGAGCAAAATCGATTAATCGTCGCGCCGGGTACCGAGTCGGGAAGACCGGCTTTTTGAGCCACCAGTCTCCCTAGATTCATCCCTTGGGCCCCTTCTGGCATGGCGCATCCGATCAGAACATCGTCAATGTGTGCAGGGTCCAAGGTCGTGTGCCTCGCTAGCAACGCTCGAATCACATCGCCGCCCATGGCTTCAGGTCGCGCGTGGCTCAATGCGCCTTTTCCCGCTCTTCCCACGGCACTTCGAACAGCGTCTACAATAAATGCTTCTTTCATTTGCTTGATTATTTTAGCCTAGTTGCGGAGCGGACTTCCGGTTTCTAACAAGTGACGTATCCGTTCTTGGGTTTTTTTCTGGCTCAAAAGACGCATAAATGTTTCCCTCTCCAGATCTAAAATGTACTCGCGAGGAACGAAAGCATCTCCCGGCAAATCTCCTCCAGTCATGACAAAAGCTAGGCTGTTTGCCAATTCGAGGTCGTAGTCGGAAATAAATTTGCCTTGGTGCATTTGAAAAGCCATGGATTCGAAAGCGGCGCGTCCGGGCGCCCCTAAAACATGTACGGATCCCCTATCGACCGGAGGCAAATATCCCGTGTCAAATAACTGTCGGACTTGAACGGCCGCTACATAAAACCGCCGTTCTTCGCGCATCACAATGGGAGCGTGAGCTGGGAAATATCCCATTTGAACAGCTTCCGCCGCACTAGAAGACACCTTAGCCATGGCAACCTGCTGAAAGGAAGCTGCCAAATGGGGTTGAATGTCGCTAGGCAAATCCGTGCCTGAACGCACCGAGGCTTGCTCCATTAATCGTAGACAACCCGTTCCGGCGGGAATGAGGCCTACCCCGAGTTCCACCAAGCCCATATAGGATTCAGCTGCCGCAATGGGAGTTCGGCACGATAACATCAATTCAGTGGCGCCTCCCAAGACTCTCGCATGGCCAGCAACCACAATGGGCTTTAGGCTATTTCGGACGGCCTCCATAGCCATCTGGAACTGCCGGATGGCCGCGTCAATAATGGTCACTTTTCCCGCCATCAATGCCATCCCAACTTCGGCGAGATTGGCCCCAACCGAGAAATTGCTGCCCGCATTGGCTACCACGAGTCCTTTTAAAGCCGGATTGTTCTCTGTCGAGCGAACCGCCTTAACGATGTCGGCAACGACTCCATTGCCCAACGTGTTGGCCTTCGACCTGAATTCCAAAATCGCTACATCTCGCGTAAGATAACGAAGCACCGTATGCTCGCTTTCGAAGATGATTTCCGATTCCGCCGAATAGATGGCTTCATCCATCGGTACGATCTTGGGTTCGAAGGAATGACTTTCGGGCCCATAGACCGCGCCTTCAGAATAAAACGGACCTGGATTCATACGCCCGATCCAGGCGGGCAACTCCATATGCAGGGCCTTCATACCGGCTACAACCTCCTCAAATCCGATGGCATCCCATATTTCAAAAGGACCCATCTCCCATCCATAGCCCCATTTGATGGCATTGTCCACTTCCGAGAGACTATCCGATATCTCCGGAATGCGTCTTGCGGCGTAAGCCAATGTTCCGAGCGTGGTGCGACGAAAGGAGTCTCCGGTTTTTGTCGTGTCTGAGAATAATGACCGTAGACGGGATGGCAAATCCCTGACTTTGGCTTGTTGTTCTAGGCCAGGCAATTCAACCGCCTTGGGCGCTGCGTAGGATCCCGACTCAGCGTCGTGGGAAAAGATATCCGATCCGACTTTTTGATAATATCCAGCCTTTGTTTTCGCGCCCAGTCGTCCTTCTTTTACCAGGTTTTCCAATTCAGCGGGCACCGTAAACTCGTCACGAGCTTCGTCCTGTGGCACCGCTTCCCTCAAATTGGAGATCACGGCTTTCATGACGTCTAGGCCTACGACATCCGCCGTTCTAAATGTGGCCGATTTGGGATGACCGACAAGCGCTCCTGTGAGCATATCGACTTCTTCCATAGTAAAACCATGATCGCTACGCTCCTTCATGGCCAGCATCATCGCGAAAATGCCAATACGGTTTCCGATGAAATAGGGCGAATCCTTTGCGTGAACAACGCCTTTACCAAGATGAACTCGAATGAACGAGGTAATTTTCTCAATCACGGCCGGATCGGTTTCGGGTCCGGATATCACCTCACACAGCTTCAAATACCTAGGCGGATTGAAAAAATGGGTACCTAAAAATCGTTTTTGGAACGATTCGCTCCTGCCTTTTGAAATCTGACGAATCGGAATGCCACTGGTATTGGATGAAATGATGGTCGTTTCCGACACGACCGCCTCTACCCGTTCAAATAAGGAGGTTTTTACGTCCAATCGTTCCAATACCGCCTCGACAACCCAGTCTACGGCGCCTAATCGCTCAAGATGATCGTCAAAGTTTCCAAGACGAATGCGAGATACAGCCTCTTTCGAAAAAAATGGGTCCGGTTTTAGCGCGGTCATCCTTTTAAAGGCTTTTTCTACAATCTCATTGCGATTGGGCCCTTGGCCCGGGATATCCAGCAGCTCTACGAATAAACCCGCGTTGGCAAAATGAGCTGCAATTTGGGCTCCCATCGTTCCGGCGCCCAGTACAGCGACCCGTTTAAATGGATGGATGGCCGAGGTTGTGACTGGATTATTCATAGCTTCTCGTCTTTGAGGTCATCGACATATTCATCCTGATATAATTCATGGATTAGGTCGGCGTACAGTTTTCTAACGACCGCGCGTTTTACTTTTAATGTGGGCGTTAAGAGCGCATTTTCAACGGTTAGTTCGCCTGGAACAATGCGGAAGCGCTTTACCGTTGACCAATTGGGGACATTTTGATTGGCTCGTCCAACAACCTGCTCAAAAACCTTTAGAATTTGTTCATTCACGATGAGGTCATCCAATTCCGAATTTGGGGATAGCCCAAGCGTTTTTGCCAGTACCCGAACGTGCTCGATATTTGGAAACAGGAGCGCCGATGCAAATTTGTGGCCTTCCCCTACGATAACTGCTTGATCAACCAATGGGTCGGCAGAAATCGCATTTTCGAGCAACTGAGGGGTGACGTACTTGCCGGTCGACAGCTTAAATAAATCCTTTTTTCGATCGGTAATTGTCAGAAATCCGTCTTCGCTTAGCTGACCAATATCTCCTGTGTGAAACCAACCATCTTCGTCAATGACTTCTTTGGTTTTTTCTGCATCTCGAAAATATCCCGCCATGATGTGGGGCCCCCGCGTCACGATCTCTCCATCCTCTGCAATTTTCAATTCGACAAACTCCAAAGGTTGGCCAACCGTGCCTAAACGGTTGGCATTTGGCCGGTTGAAAGCGATTACCGGGCTTGTTTCGGTCAGCCCATATCCTTGCAAAATGGTTATCCCTGCCTGAGCAAATACCGCCGCTATCTCAGCATTGAGGGCTGCTCCCCCGCTTATTACAAACCGAATATTGCCTCCTAGAATAGCTCTCCATTTTTTGTACACCAGTTGGTCGACCGCTTTTTGGATGATGCCGGTGTCGTTTTTCTTACTGGCTTGAGCTCGGGACAGCCCCCAACGAGCAACTTTACCACCGATCCCTCCCATGGCACCCGTCCGGGCAACAATGCGAGCGTACACCTTTTCAAGTACTCTTGGAACCGTAGGCAAGATTGTAGGATGGGTAGACGCTAGATCTTCTACAATTCGGTCAGGATGCGAAAAATAAATGCTCGTCCCGTGCGCTAGGGCTCCGTAGTACAGGGTTCGGGCAAAAACGTGCGTCAGGGGTAAGAAAGATAGCATAACCTCTCCTCCTTCGCCCGAACGATAGCCGACCATCCCCGCATAAGCCATCAAAGCATTCGAGCTGATGTTTTCATGCGTCAGCATGACTCCTTTGGGAAGTCCCGTAGTCCCGCTGGTATAAATAATGGTAGCTAGATCGCTTGGCTCTACTCGATCGCACATTTCCCGACCTACGTCGGAGTTTTGAATCAGTTGGGCTTTTCCTACTCCGCAGATTTCTTCAAAGGATTTAACCTGAATGGCGTCGGGTAAATCGCCCCGCTGGTTTATTGCAGCTGGGTCAATGACAACGACTGTATGAACAGAGGTGCCCGCTCCTAACGCAGCGGCTAATTCCTTCAGCTTTTCGGCATCCGAAGTGACAATCGCGTGAGCATCGGCGTGACTCAATACGTGCCGAATGGTGTCTGCCGAGTGCGTTAGATAGATCGGCACATCTACGAGTCCGGCCATCAAGCAGCTCATATCGGCAATGCAAAAGTAAACATCGCTCTCCAAATACAACGCCACCCTATCTCCTGGTTGCAATCCGGCCGCCAATAGACCAAGCGCAAATTCCTGCGAAACGTCTATAAATTTTTCCGTCGAAAACGGCGTCCATTCTCCTTTTTTCCACTGCACGAACGCAGATTTGTTTGGCAATACCGCTTTCGCGTGAAAGATCAAGGAGGGAAGGGTTCGCCCTAACCACGACTCTTTTCCAACTTTCTTTGCAATATTGATTCGATCGGGCACGTCTATACCTCCGCCAGAGTTGGATTTTTTAACAAGGACCGAATAAGATGGTCGCTAGAAGCGTGGATCAGGGTGTCTGCCGGAATTCTTTTATCGACCCGCTCAGAACTTAATAGCGTAACGACGCCGTGGAGCTGCGCCCACGCCAGATTAGCACATAGCATGGGATCATTTGGTTCTAACAGACCACCCTTGACCCCATTCGAAATGGCGGAAGCAATCATTTCAAGATTACGGCGTGCTTTTCTGTACTTTTCCGCTGGATATCGGGTTATGTATTCAGGGTGAAGGACATACATAATTTCGTAATACTCCCGCCGGCCCAAACCAAATTGGATATAAGCCATGAACATGGCGTGGAGCTGCTCTAATGGCTTTTCACTCCCGACGTGCGCCGCATGCAGTTCGTCATGAAGCAAATCAACGCCCTCATCAATCAGGGCGTGAACGAGTTCGTCTTTATTGCCATAATGCAAGTAGATACTGGTGGCACTATAACCAATTTTGTTGGCGATCTTCCGCATGGAAAGCTGGGCATATCCCTCAGAAACAAGTAGCTGCCTAGCCGTGTCCAAAATGACGCGTTGGAGTCCGGAATGGGGGTCTCGTGACATGGGATTGTCTTGCTCCGCCTAATTTCGCTGAATGGCACTCAGCTTGCTGGTTAACACTGTTAAGTTAACGGATAGCAAACGTCTACGCAATACCTGACAGGGGTAGGCCATTAATAGAAGTGGGGGCGCGACAATGTCGCGCCCCCACTCGTAAAAATCAAATTAAGTTGGACCGCTCTTAGTATCGTTTCAGAGCTACGTTTCCCACGCCACTGTGCATAGATAAAGCCGGTCCGCCCCCATTTACACTACCCTCGAAGGACTTGGACATCCATTTTCCCTGGACCTTTAAATTATAATCTGTTTTTGCGCTTCCAATACTGGCTTGACCATCAACCCTAGCACCAACGGACTCGTCTAGATAGACCGTCACATTACCCGCACCGGACTTTAACTCAGAATCGCCACTCAAGGCGCTGGTTATGCTAGCGATCACATTCCCAGCCCCTGTTCCGACCTTGATTTTACCCTGTACGTCATCCAGCGTAATATTTCCGGCGCCGGATTCCGCGTAGATCATACCACGACCTCCTGCCACCTCGATATTGCCTGCACCTGAAGATATTTCAATACTTCCACGGATTTCACCCAGCACAATATTCCCAGCTCCTGTTCGGCCCCTAACCGTGCCATCCAAATCTTCAATAGTAACATTGCCGGCACCCGACGTAAAGTCAACATTGTAGGAGCGTGGCACTAAAACCGTGACCTCTAAACTGAAACGGGAGTCGTTCTTCCAGCGTCTCCACGAGCCACTCCCATCTGAATCGCCCTCAAATTTTGAATCAACGGTTACATCATTGCCTCTCGATTCAATGGTGAATGCGTGCTTAGCCAGAATCTCTTTTTCCTCTTTTTCGGAAACGCCTTTCACGCGACGAACCATCTCAACGGACACCTTGCTGTCGGAAGTAGGCTCTACTAACACGGAGCCTTGATCGATGTCAATGCGCAGCGTTCCACCCGAATTAACATCGAAAGACCGTTTTATGGTCTCTTGGGCCAAGACGTCGAAATGTAAAAATCCAACTAGCAGAGCAGCGAATACCGCTGCCATAGCTCCCCTAAATATTCTGGTCATTGTTTCCCTCGTGCCTTATAGCTTCTTTCTTTAGTTAAATACGGTGCTCGTCTCCAAATGGTTACCATTGAGACAAAACCTACCCCCCCGTTCGAAGGGAAAGGTCTATGCGTCCCGACCGGGTACTAAGCGTTATGCGTCCTCCGCCTGTCCCTATTTTGTACTCTGCTCGACGAAGAGATTCGCCTTTAGCAGACGGGCGTTCCCGAATGGTCTCCACTGCCCTGCCTGGATTTTTGAACTCAATCGAGCCACTCTCAAATACCAAAGCAGATATTTGACCGTTCATGGCCGCCGGTACAATAAGCGTCACGTTTCCAAATCGACCTTCGATGGACGCATCGCCAGCGGACAAAAACCGCGCATCTTCCAATTCCACGTATACGTTTCCAACCTCAGCGATGAGGTTAAACCCATTTCTCACTCCCGTCAGGCGAATATCTCCTGCGTTAGTGTCGGCATTAATCCAGGAGGAAAACTGGCTGCCTTCGATACTCCCTCCATTGGTGCTTGCATCGACCTCGCCCACAATATTAGCCATGTCAATTCTACCGCCCGAAGTAGAAGCTCCCAAGCTTCCCTTTACGTCTCGAGCAGATATATCGCCTCCCGAAGTAAACAAACGGGCATTTCCGCCAATCTTATTGATGGTCAAACTGCCTCCGGCAGTAGTTAGGCTAACATCTCCCGTTGCATCACTAATTTCGACGTTTCCGCCTCCGGTAGTCACCGTTAGGCTTGATCTGGTAGCTGAGGCGGTCACATTTCCGCCTCCCGTATTCACCAGACTGGACTTTCGGATGGTGTCTAACGTGACATTTCCCGCGCCAGATCGTATTTCAAGTGGGCCCAGCACATTTTTGACGTTTACATTTCCTGAACCCGTGTCTAGGTGAACAAGACCTTGAAGATCAGAAACCACCATATTCCCGGATGAAACATCAACAAATACTCGCATCGTTTCGGGAATGGTTATCTCATACGACGCCCCGCGAATGGGACTCGCTTGGTCTCCCGGGGAAAGCTCTATGGAACTACCCGATCGCCTAAATTCCATTTTGGACTGCGCTGCACTCGTTCGGGCTTGATTTTCGGTACCTGAATTCAAGGATAACCGCTCATTTACGGTAATTCTAGATGTTTTCGCGCCTTTAACGGTGATATTTCCCAACACATTGTGGATCAGCAATTCTACCGCACCAGAGGCATCGGAATCGTGCTGAACAACGGAACGCCAATTCCCATCTCGACCCTCTATGGTCTGTGCGCTCATCTCTTGCACACAGAACAAGCCAATCAAGACGATGAACAGGGTGATTCTATGATTCTTTTCCCGATTCATTCTATTATTTCCAGTCTTCCCGCAGGGACAATTCCACTCAGCGCCGTTTGAGCTTTTCTTCGAATAAATGGATTCATGTCCAGTTGGGCTTCTTCTAAAATGGCCTGCCATTCTAGTGAAACCAGCTCATTTTGGGTCAACAACTCCATT
>CALEEY010000054.1 GCA_937877085.1 uncultured Bacteroidota bacterium | reverse complement strand
CCCTGTCGTCATGTATTTCTTGGCTAAAATGGGCGTGGTAAGTGCAGACTTGCTTCGCAAATCTCGCAAATATGCCCTGATCATTTGCCTCATCTTGGGGGCCCTCTTTACGCCCCCAGATCCTATTTCGCAAGTAATCGTTGCCTCGCCGCTCTTTTTGCTTTACGAAGCCGGAATTTACGTGGCCATTATGGTAGAACGTAAACGGAAAAAACAATCGCTGGCGGCGTCAGAGCCTGAGATGGCGTGAATCATCGAGAGTGAAAACGCGTCAGAAGTGGAACGAACTTCTAAGCGGTTTCTATGAGACGACATTTCGCTTCCGGCTCCCATCTAATTTTGGGACTTGTGCTGGTTTCCCTTCTAGCAGCAGCGTCCGTATACCGAGACGACCTTTTCGAGCTGCGCAAAAACTTCGAGATATTTGGCGCCCTCTACGAAGAAATTGCTATAAACTATGTGGACGACGTGAGGCCGCAGCCATTTATGCGGGCCGGCATCGATGCCATGCTTACTCAGCTGGATCCGTATACCCAGTACTATGACGAAGCCGATATGGTAGACATGCAGCTCATGCAACGGCGTAAAATCGGTACGGTGGGCTTAAACGTAGGGCTCCGCGGCGGACGATTAACTGTTCTAGCACCTGAAAATAATGCGGCGGCCTACCGTCAGGGAATCCGAACTGGCGATATTATCCTTCAGATTGGCGAAACACTGACGGATAATTTAACGGTTGAAGAGGCCTATGATCTGCTTATGGGCCAACCGCGTACCACGGTCGATGTGCTGGTTCAACGTGGAGCGGAAATGAGCCCGCGATTGTTTGTTCTTCCTCGAAGTCTACCGCGCAGTCAAAATGTGTCCTACTCGGGCTATTTGGGGGCCGATTCAACCGATGGTATAGCCTACCTGCGACTCGATATTTTTGGAGATCGATCCGCCCGGGAGGTCAAGCGAGCGCTTCGAAACATGGATCGGGATGGAGCGCTTCACGGCATTGTTTTGGACCTACGTGGCAATCCAGGAGGCATTGTCGGCGAAGCTGTCGATATCGTTGAATTATTTATTCCGAAAGGCTCCGTTGTTGCAAGTACTAGGACCCGTGTCAATGATTCCGTTCAGGAGTTCAAGACGGACGAAGATCCCTTATTTCCCGAAATTCCGTTGGTAGTGCTAATGGATCGCTACAGCGCTTCGGCGAGCGAAATTGTAGCCGGCGCCTTGCAGGACTATGACCGAGCCGTGATCATTGGTGAAACATCGTATGGAAAGGGCCTCGTGCAGATAACCCGACCGCTGCCTCATAACACGCTTCTTAAACTGACCGTTTCGCATTATTACCTGCCAACAGGCCGTACGATTCAGTCTTTTGAACTAAACTCAGCCTCGGCTAGGGTCGCCATTCCGACGCTGACTTCATTCAAGACTTTCGGGGGGCGTCCGGTTCGGGGCGGGGCAGGGGTAGAGCCAGATCGTCCAATTGCAGTGGAAGCTACGAGTGAAATCGAATCCGTATTGCGACAGGAATCGGCCTATTTTCTGTTTGCTGATCAATGGGTCGACAAGCACTGTGAGTCCGCTGGCTCCGAAGCTCCGAATTCAGAGACCCCATTGAATCCACGTAAGGTTACTCCATCCTGTCTAGAAGCGGACATTGAATCGTTCGATGAATTCATGGAATGGTTGCCACAGTCGGGGATAAAGGTGGTTACTGATTCGGACGCCGTGCTCAATCGGTTGGAATCAGAAATAGTCGCGGAAAAATATCAGGTTACGACCGAACTGAAGAGTCTCCGAACCGCGCTCGAGTCTCAAAAAAGGACTCAGCTTACCAGTCTTCGACAGGTAATCGAAACGCATATTCGAGAAGAAATACGAGCTCGCTTGTTGTCGGAATATGATCGACATGTGCAGGCCGTGGCGAGCGATCCGTGGATTGCTGGAGCCAATCAATTGGTGCGGGATCCTGCGGCCGTTCGGCGCATGCTGAATTAAACTGGTGTTGAATGGGCCTTGGACCCAACGAGTGCCATCTCGCGCCGAGTGAGCCTCTAGCGCCGAATGGGCCTAGCGATCGGCCAATAATTGCAGAGCGCCGAACAGGACATGAGCGCCAGCCCCAACTTGTTGAGGCGTGGAGTACTCTTCCACGCTATGGCTAACGCCGTTCCGACTAGGTATGAATACCATTCCAGCCTCGTAGATTGAATGGAGAATTTGGGCGTCGTGTCCCGCCCCACTAATCATTTTTATCGACGAGTACCCCAATGCATCCGATGCTTGTTGGACAGCAGAAACTACGTTACTTGAAAAAAGACAGGGCTCGACCCGGGCGAGCGAGCGATAGGACACTTCACAAACAGATTTCAATTTCAAGATTTCAACCATGCGGGCCTCGGCCGCGCGCAATTTGACGGGGTCAGGATGTCTCAAGTCTACCGTGAACGTGACTTGGCTCGCGATGACGTTGACTAAATTCGGATGATAGGTTACCGAACCAATCGTTAATCGAAGATCCCCGATTTCGCCCGGAAGTTGGCGCAACGCGGCCATCAATTCACCCGAAACCAACCCTGCATCCCGCCTTCGTTCCATCGGGGTGGTGCCGGCATGATTGGAGGCCCCTTGCACCATCACTTCGGTCCAAGAGAGCCCCTGTACGCCCGTCACCACGCCAATTTGAAGGTTTTCATCTTCGAGGATGGGACCCTGTTCAATATGTAATTCCAGAAAAAATCCAATCGGGGTATCGTCCAAGGTATCGGCGCCCGCAAATCCCGTTATTCGACCTAATTCCTGCCCAATAGAAATACCATCCCCATCGGTTGAGGCTTGCACTTCTTGCAAAGAAATAGCGCGGCTATGATACAAACTGCCCATCATGTCGGGCATAAATCGAACCCCCTCTTCGTTGACAAAGGAGGCCACAACAATGGTCCGCTTCGGTACAACTCCCGATTCACTGAGACGCGTTACGCACTCAATGGCTGCGACCACCCCGAGTGCGCCGTCATACCGCCCGCCTGTGGCGACCGTGTCGGTATGCGAACCGATCATCACGGCAGGGAGGTCTGTTGATCCCCTCAGTATGCCAAATAAATTGCCAATCGCATCGATCCGAACCTCCAATCCAGCCTGTTCGAGGTGGTCAGCCATTAGGGATCGTCCCCAAAGATCAACTTCTGTAAAAGCTAGCCGACAAACGCCGCCGTCCAATCGGGCCCCCATGTTTGCCAGGTCACGAAGGCGCTGTTCCAATCGTTCGATTTGTAGGACCAATTTTGCGGACATCGGAAATAGAGGAAGATTAAGGGCCGATGGAGTAGTTTCAGGTGACTTAAGATCGAGAGTAGCGAGGTGAGAAACCAGTCACAATACCCTCCGTATGACTTCCATATTCCCGATTCATCTTGGTAGAGAGCATAACATGATGCGGTTACGATCCGTTCTATTCATCGCTGTGATATTTGTGGTTCTCGGCTGCGATCAGCAGGTGCAGTCTCAAACGCAATCGAAAGATTCGTTTCGTTCGGAGTCTCAAGTACTTCCGAACATTCAAGATTCGATCATGGAGGGGAGAAAAACGGCCATTACACGTGCGGTTGAGCGGGCCACTCCAGCGGTTGTAAGTGTCAACGTCATTCAGACGCAGCGCGTTCAGGTAAATCCATATCAAGATCCATTTTACGATTTCTTTTTTGGTCGGCAGCGAGCCAATGTCATGGACCGCGAGGTTCAATCGATGGGATCAGGTTTTCTGATCAGCGAAGACGGATACATTGTTACGAACGATCATGTGGCCGGCGGGGCTTCTAAGATTACGATTGCTTTTGCAGATGGGAAAACGCTGCCTGCAACGTTGATTGGGTCAGATCAAGGAACTGATCTCGCCCTTTTAAAAGTGGAGTCAGACCAGCCATTTCCTCATTTGACCTTTGAATTGGCAGAGGGCCCCATCGTAGGAGAGTGGTCCATCGCTTTAGGTAATCCGTTTGGGCTCTTCGAGGCTTCAGACCCAACGGTTACCGTCGGGGTGGTAAGCGCGACAGGTCGCGACTTACAGCCACAGGACAATCGGTACTATCTGGATATGATTCAAACGGATGCCTCCATCAATCGGGGAAATTCAGGTGGCCCGCTATTAAACGCCATGGGAAACGTGATTGGTGTCAATACGGCCATTTTTACTGAATCGGGCGGAAGTGTAGGAATCGGATTCGCGGTACCGGCGGAAAAAGCGGTGAGGGTTTTAGAGGAGCTTCGAGATAACGGATTTGTGGATCGAGCGTACTTTACAGGCCTAAGAGGCAGGACATTGCCTGCACTATGGGCCCAACAATTGGGTTTGGCGGAGGCAAAAGGAGTTGTGGTAGAAAATGTTGATCCAGGTTCCCCCGCCGAGGATGCCGGGTTCAAGCCGTACGACGTCATATTGAAAGTGGCTGGAGAGGACGTAGACGATCAAACGGAGTTTGTGGGGAGACTCTTCGAGTATCGTCCGGGGGATTTAGTACCCATGGTCGTGGTTCGTGAGGGGAAAATGATTCCAATCAACATGAAATTGGGCACTCAACGCGAATAAAATGTCCCTTCTTGGAGTTGTACGGCTCCGCGTCTGGAGGTGTTGAATTCTACAGGGATGGTGCGTCTACCCAAATCTCGCGTGGCGGAATAGACTTCAAAATGGAGATGGGGGCCAGAAGTAAACCCCGTATTTCCTGAGTGACCAACTACTTGCCCCGCCGAGACCGATTCGCCAATTCTCACGCTAACGCCTCCTGGTGCCAAATGGACGTAATTTCCAATGGTACCGTCTGAGTGTCTTATTTTGACGTAATTGGCCCTGGTTTTTAACGCTGGGTCTGGTCGGCCTTCGGTAAATTCCTCGACAAGATCGACAACGATACCTGCGCGCGCCGCCCGAACAGAGGTTCCAATAGGCATATCCCAGTCAATCGCATACTTGCCTTGATGCGTGACATTACCCAAATAGCCTTGCCCCACCAAATACTCTTCTCCCTTCGAATACGGCAATTCGTAAGCAAAACCGCGTTGATGTTCTGCTTTGAAATCTCCCTGAATCCATTTTACACTGAAAGAAAAGGCCCATCCTTCGTTGGGTTCATCAATCCAAAGCGAGACCACCTTAGTTTTCGTTAGGCCTTTGTAGCTCTCCGTCAAGGGTAGCCGGCCGGTAGCTTTCATATTTTCGGTTTCCACATCCAAAATCATGGTGATTTCCCACGAAACAAGGGACCTGACGAAAATATTGACCTTTTCACCTTTCGTCTCGGAGTCGATGCAAAAGGTTTCCTCATAACAATCGGAATCCATTCGATTGAGGTACGACGGTGAGCCCACCATGGCAACCGGTGCCGTCGTCAGCAGGAGGGATATAATGGCGAAGACGCTATTCATAAAATCAGCGATTCCATTGGACACGATGATTTTAAAGCAGTTCCAAAGGGCACTTTCGACTGCCCTGTTACCAGGCCTTTTGGATCGCCTTTACGTTGGATGCAACCGATCCCGAACCTCCGAAAACAGCACTTCCCGCCACAATAACGTCGGCACCTGCCCCTGTAACTTCGGATACGTTACTAGCTTTGACGCCCCCATCCACTTCGAGATGGGCTCTGGAGCCAATGGCGTTCAGCATCGAGCGAAGACGTCTAATTTTATCCGTGCTCGCCGGAATGTAAGATTGCCCTCCAAACCCCGGATTTACGGACATGATCAGCACGAGGTCTACGTCTCCCAATATTTCCTCTAGACTGGAAAGAGGCGTCGCCGGGTTAAGCGTTACGCCTGGGCGTGCCCCAGCAGCGCGAATGGCTTGTATGGTTCGGTGTAGGTGCGTACACGCTTCCACGTGGACGGTGATGATGTCGGCGCCGGCACTCGCAAACGATTCTACATAGAGGTCCGGATTTTCAATCATCAAATGGACATCCAATACGGCGCCCGTAGCGTCGGCAAGAGGCCGTAAGGCTTTCACGATGAGCGGACCAATCGTTATGTTCGGTACAAAGTGACCGTCCATTACGTCTATATGCAGCCACTCTGCGCCCGCGTCAATAGCTTCCTTGCAATGCGCTCCTAACCGGGAAAAATCAGCGGATAGAATACTAGGTGCAAGAATTGGCATGATTGACCCTAAAAAGGAGGATTAATGGACGATGGCAAGGATGACCGCAACCACTAACGCGTTGACAAGGGCTATAGGCAGGAGATATTTCCAGCCTAGCGTCATTAACTGCGTGTATTTGAAACGAGGAAGCGTCCAACGAACCCAAATAAACACAAAAGCGAAAAAGCCTGCCTTCAAAATAACGGTCAGAATTTGCAGGGCCATTAACACATACGAGTCAACTAATCCCGGGAATTGAGCGACAATCAATGACTCAAATGGAAGCAAATATCCACCAAAAAACAGCGTTACGATAATGAATGACGCAACGAACAAATTGACGTATTCGGCCAAAAAGAACATCCCGAATTTCATACCGGAATACTCGGTGTGATACCCACCAACTAACTCTTGTTCGGCTTCTGGAAGGTCAAAAGGAGCACGGTTCGTCTCTGCAAAAGCGGTAACAATAAACAAAATGCATCCAACCGGATTTCTAAAAACGTTCCAAGCAAAGATTCCGAATCCGCCGCCCTGGTCTTCCACAATAGTCACCATATTCAGCGAACTGGAAATAAGTACAACCGAAAGCACGGCCAATCCCATCGAGAGTTCGTAAGAAATCATTTGAGCAGACGAGCGAAGACCACCCAAAAGAGAATATTTGCTGTTGGAACTCCATCCGGCAAGTGTTACTCCATAAACCGAAATGGAGGTCAAAGCGAGTAGGACTAATACGCTTACGTTCATGTCTGCAATGACCACGCCGCGCGCAAACGGAATCAGGGCTCCTGCGGCCATCGCTATGACCACCATCATCATGGGTGCCAAGGAATGGACGAACGGGTTGGCCAACGTGGGGACAATATTCTCTTTAAACACCAGTTTGACCACATCCGCGAAGGGTTGTAAAAAACCAAACGGACCGACCCGGTTAGGACCGGGCCGATTTTGCATGTACCCCGATACTTTTCGTTCGGCGTAAACCAAAACGGAAGCCGAGATCAGCAGAAAGTTGATGATCGCAAAGGCGATCAGAGCGGTCCAGTACCAGGCGAGATCCATAGTGTTGTTCTTCTAAATCAGGGCGTTTTTTACTGCAAGTTGTTTTTGATCGAGGGCATTTCGCTCCGGAGCGTTTTGCCCCGAAGCATCATGCTCCAAATTATGCTGTTACACCTATTTCAGACAGGCGAACGCCAAACTCACCCATCGCTTCATACGTTGCTCCCGCGAAAGCATCATTGGCCGAGGAGAGCTCCGCCATAATATTTCGTGGGCCCTTATAGTTCATTTCAATGTTCAAATCCGAAGCAATTCTCGGAATAGAAACCCAACCAGGTTGACAATTGATTAAGTTCGATTCGTCATACCATTTGTCGAATGGGGTGCCATGACGATCTGCGCGGCATTTTCCAATCTCCATTGATAGTGTTCTATTGACGCCTGCAATGGATTTAGCAGGACGAAGACGCTGTGCGTGTCCTTGATCGTTGACCAACGTTCCCACGGTTTCGACTGCGGTTGCGGCTGGAATAGCCACATCGGCGGCAGGCAGCGTCTGATTGGTAGAATTGTAATAGTGCAATACCACCTTCACTCCAGCCAGATCTTCAGCAGAACACAATCCAGAGGCTACCGGATCATCTTCTAAAACGTACAAAACGTCCAAGCCGCCACTCTGAATAAGGCTTCTCAGTGCAGATCTATTTGCAGGCTGAAAGCCCAAACGTTCACAGCCCTGGGAATTCGGCGTCCGATCGTCGGTTCGCAGCCAGGTGTCTCCACGTCCTGCTTCTGTGTGGGTCAAATACATCGGAGTCGATGCGCCCACAGCGGTCGCTAATTTCGACAGCAAATAGTTGTCTTCGACGGTTGCAAAGGCAGAGCCAAGAAATTGGACTCGATCGCCTTTTGCGCCTTTCAAACAGTCGGCAACGGCTTTGTAGGCCGCATCCCAGTTTACATCTGCGCCTGAAATAGTAGGCCCTAAAGGTCTGTTATCGTTGAATATACGGTAATCCAACCGGTCTTCGTCCGCCAACCAATATTCGTTGACGTCCATATTGGTACGCGGGGTAATTTCTACAATTTTGTTGTCCTTTACCCAGTAATAACAGTTGGATCCTCGCGCATTAACCGTCGAAATAGAAGCCGTTTTGCTCATTTCCCAGGTCCGCGCACGGAAACGGGAATCTTTTGAGGTTAAGGCTCCTACCGGACAAATATCAATCACGTTCATCGAATAAGGCTCGTCAAACTCGACACCTGGAGGGGTCATCGGGTAATTGCGTACGCCGCGTTCGATAATCGTGAGCTGATGGCTTTCAGAAATTTCGTCTGTGAAGCGAATGCAGCGCGTGCAATTAATACACCGTTCGCCGTCAAGGACCACGCGTGGGCCTAAATCAATCTGTTTTGGCTTGCTAACCTTCCGGAACTCAAACCGTGAGCCCTCGGGCCCGTGCTTATAGGTTTGGTTTTGAAGAGGGCAATGGCCTGCTTGATCACAAATGGGGCAATCGAGCGGGTGATTGATCAATAAAAACTCGAGATTGTCTTTTTGTGCCCGCTTGACCAATTCGCTTGATTTGTGCGTGCGAACCACCATGCCATCCGATGCGTCCATGGAGCAGCTTGTCTGCAGCTTGGGCATGAATTGGATGATCGGCTGGCCATTTTCATCCAGATTAGGTTTCCCCGTTTCTCGATTGATTTGAGGCGTTCCGACCTCAACGAGGCACTGCCGGCAGTTGGCAGGCGCGCTCATTGCAGGGTGGTAACAGAAATGAGGTAAGTCGACGCCGGTTTCTAAACACAGCTGAAGTAGCCGTGGCCGACCGTCAAACTCTAAAGTCTCGTTGTCTACTGTAATATTGGGCATATCTGTCAGATTCTTTCAGGTACCAATTCCAATCCCTGGTTTTACGCTGTTTCGAGAACGCCGCCGCTTGGCACCGTTTCGGTACTACATTTAGCTTCGAACTCACTGCGAAAACGATCGATGGTGTATCGAACGGGCCAAGCGGCGGCATCCGCCAGTGCGCAGACCGTACGACCTTCCATCTGGGTACACAGATCCAAAAGGATATCCAGATCTCTCAGTTGGCCTTGACCTTCATCGAGTCTGGTTACAATGTTCTCCAGCCATCCCGTGCCTTCTCTGCACGGAGTGCATTGACCACAGGATTCGTGGTGGTAAAAATGAGTGATTCGGCGCAGCCAAGACACGATGTCGACGTCTTCGTCCATAATGAGCATTCCGCTCGTACCCATCATAGAGCCCGCTTCACGGAGCGAATCTGCGTCCATGGTAACGCCTTCAATCATATCGGCGCGGAGGATAGGCGTCGAACTACCGCCAGGAATCAAGGCTTTTAATTTTTTGCCCCCTCGCATCCCGCCCGCCACTTCATTGATCAAATCTGTGATGAGCATTCCGGTTGGGTATTCAAATACGCCTGGTCGGTTTACATGGCCCGAAATACCGTACAAAACCGGCCCAGGGTGCGAAGGAGCGCCTATTTTCGAAAACCACTCGCCGCCCTTGTTAATGATTAAGGGTGCGCAGGCCAGCGTTTCAACATTATTAATCGTGGTAGGATATCCCCAAATGCCTTTTTGAGCTGGAAACGGGGGTTTTACGCGCGGATACGCGCGCTGGCCTTCGAGCGAGCTCATTAAACTAGACTCCTCGCCACAGATATAAGCGCCAGCTCCTTTGTGGATCACGATGTCACACGAATAGCCCGAACCCATAATGTTTTTGCCGACATAGCCCTTAGCATAGGCTTTCTCGAGCTCCTCTTCCATCAACGTGATCCAATCCGCAAACTCGCCGCGAATGTATAGATATCCCGTTTTAATGGACATGGCGTAGCTGGCAATCAACATTCCCTCAAAGACGAGGTGTGGATTGTATTCCATCAGTTGCCGATCCTTGAACGTTCCAGGCTCGGATTCATCGCCATTGCAGCACAGAAAACGAGGAATATTTGGATCAACGGGTGGCATGAAGCTCCACTTCAGCCCCGTTGGAAAACCAGCCCCGCCTCTTCCTTTAAGACCGCTCTTTTTTACTTCATTTGTTACAGAAGTGGGGTTCCATTTGTCCGTGGTCAGCACTTCCCGAAGGGCTTTGTACCCTTCGTGCTTTTCATACACATCCAACTTATGAAGGTCTTTCACTGGAGGTAAAAGAACCCGTTGGTAGGAGCGCCAATCTCCAGCTTTCGTCTTTTTGTCGTCCATTTTGGCTAGCTCACTGTTTCTGAAATGGGAGGAACGATATAGGATTCGACAGAAGACACATCCGTTCTGCGGTTGCCACCCATTTCATCTTCGTCCTGAGGAAGGGTTACAGACGTAAACGCGGGCACCTTTCCTTCTCTTAAAGCGTCGAGCAGTGCGTCCACTTTATCTTTGTTCAGATTGTGAACGAAGGGACCATTCGTAATCTGAAGCATGGGTGCCGATCCACAGGCGCCCAAACATTCTGCTTCCTGGATGGTGAAAAGGCCATCTTTGGTGGTTTCGCCTTTGTGAACGCCTAATTTATTTTCGATATAATGCAGCATATCGTAGCCACCACAAAGTTGGCAAGAGAAACAAGTACACACATCTAAAACGTGCTTCCCTTTTTTCTCTTTGAAGTACTGCGTATAGAAAGTAGCGACTCCGTATGCGTTGGCATAGGGGATCCCGATTTCTGCTGCGACTAACTTTATTACTTCGGGTGGCAAAAAGCTAAATTTTTCCTGCGCCAGCCAAAGAGCACGCATGACCGCACCATCCGCCGTTGGGTAATGAGAAACCCAGGTTTGAATCTGCTTTTTTTCTTCAGACGTGAACACGAGTTGGTCATTTGGGATGACCTGCTCCGGATTTCGATCCGGCATGTCCACGAAAGGATGTTTTATAAAATCGCCCATAATTTGCGTTTTGGTCAGTCTGTCTTTCCTTATTAGGAAGGCTACTATCTATTGGCCGTCTACTTTGCCTTTTTGGAAGGGTAGCTATTTTCTATTTATCTGCTTCGCCCAGAACAGGGTCAATCGTTCCAATTAAGATGACCATGTCTCCCATTACCCCACCTTCCATCATTGTTTCCAATGCTTGCAGGTTGGTAAAACTTGGAGAGTTCATGCGCGCACGCCATGGACTTCCCGTTCCGTCGGATTGCAGGTAAAATCCAAGCTCTCCTTTTGGCGCCTCGATTGCGTGATACGCAGTCGCTCCTTTTGGGGGAGCAACCCCTGTGTCGGTGTACATGAAATCGTGAATCAGTCCCTCCATCGAGTAAAACACTTCGTTTTTAGAAGAACTCGATTTCTTGGCATCGTTGGCGCGAACAGGTCCGTGGACAGTCTTGAGTTTATCGAGGCATTGGTTGATAATCTTAATGCTCTCTTTCATCTCATCCAAACGCACAAAATAGCGGGCTA
>CALEEY010000053.1 GCA_937877085.1 uncultured Bacteroidota bacterium | reverse complement strand
GATCGCCAGAATGTGATTGTCCAGCTCTGCAAGATGGGCATCACGGTATCCTTCGCCCCCTCGGGTGCCGTTTTCTTCATTGGTCCACATGACCACACGAATGGTGCGCTTGGGGCGTAGTCCAAGCTGTTTCATAATTCTCAGCGCTTCCCAAGCAGCGACGCATCCTCCAGCATCGTCCATGGCCCCCGTTCCGACGTCCCACGAATCGATGTGACCACCAAATACGATCACTTCATCCGGAAATTCACTACCCACCAATTCTCCGACCACGTTTCTGGAAGGCGCATCGGGCAGCATGACATCGTCCAGCGTTAATCGGACGCTGATTTTTTGCCCCCGATCTTGCATTCGCTGCATCATCATGGCGTCTTCTATCGTGACGGCGGCATGTGGAATGCGCGCAACCCCGTCTTCATACGTCGAGCTACCCGTGTGGGGAGTGTAGAGCGACATAGGGGTGATTGAACGAACCAAACTCGCGATGGCACCGGCTTGGGCGGCCTTGACAGCGCCGTTGCGACGATAGGCTCCTGTCGCTCCGTACGAGGTAAAAGGCACATTCCAGAGAACAATTTTACCGACGGCCTTCGCCTTGTTAGCCTCGAGATCGTCGTATGAGTTAACGACAAATACCTCGCCAGTTAAGCCATTGGGGCCCGTTCCGACCGAGCCGCCTAGGCCCAGTATCTGAAGCTTTCGATTATGGGGACTTAGTATCTGAAGCGATTCTTCTCCCCGAATCCAGTGCGGCACCATCACAGTTTCTCCCCGGACATTTTCTAGGCCGTCCGCTTTCATCGCCTCGAGAATCCAATCAATGGCTAACTCTAGGTTAGGTGATCCAGAAAACCGAGGACCAAATGTATCCGTCAAATAAGCCAATCGATTCCAGGCAGCACTGTCCGCCAGAGCCGCTTCAATAATCTGATCTGCGGCCGACCGATAGCTGGTCGCAAGATCTTGACTAGAGTCAGCCTGCTTGGCGACCGAGAATTCCCAGGTTGCCGTAAAAAGGAGGACGAAAAGTAGGATTCGTTTCATGGATACAAGACGCTTTGTTAAGTTTAGGAGGCCAATCTACGAGATCCTGAATTCTCAAACGAGCACCACTGAAGTTTATACTAAATGAAAACCGAACTTCCCCTGCGAGATTCCTCTAACCTAGTCGATAATCTTGACCTGAAGCCCCCTGACCACGCTCCCATTGAACAGTTGAAAAACTTAGGCCCCGTGTCTAAAAAAGCCCTCGCTGCCGCTATAGAGGGGATTCATTGGACCGCTCTTCCTACGAGTGAAAAACAAAGGTTAACCATCGCTTGCAAGAGTGAATGATGCCGTTAGGAATGGGCGTGCACTTTGCTCGTCCGATTTAAAGTGCAGATTCATTATTGTTTTCAAACAGTCGTGCCGCTAGAAGGTTGAAGTCTGTTTCGGTGAGTATTCCGACCAGGTGATTATTGAGAACAACGGGAAGCGCTCCGATATTATTCTCCCTCATGAGCCTAATGGCCTCAATCGTGGCCGTTTCAGGTGAAACCGAAATAGGATTGGGGACCATGATTTCGCCAACTGATATGTCTTGATCGTTCCCCGAGTGGGAAAGCTCTGTTAATGCTTTCAAGATTGTTCGATGCGTCACCAAACCGACCAATCGGTGATCGTCATCTTCAACAAGGACGTGCCTTATGTGCCTCCAACTCATTAACACCGCAACGAAATCAACCAATTCATCCTCCTGAACGGTAAACAAGTCGGTCGACATAAAATGCTCCACTCGGGTCCCATGAATCGTGTTCAAAGCTTTGGGCTGAACCGTCGCAAGTGGCCATTTGTGTCCCGGAAGGCCTGTTTTCTGCAAGGAAACCATGCTTTCGACGAGGGAATCGAGCCTCTCCGACCGTGAATTGTTTCCTCGTCGCTTCATGGAGGCAAGTGAACTTAGTTGCCACTGCGCCCCAGTAAGCTGATTTTTGACCCTTCCGTCGATGATCCCTAAATATCGCTCAATGTCTTCCTCATCGACCTTGCGAGCATGCAAACCTTTTCTAGCCACGTCAATCAATTGATCGACGATCAATTCGCCGGATCCCCACCGATGCCCATCCACCCAATCCATTTCTGAGGCGAGGCCGCGCCTCGCGGCGCCAATGAAGTTGCTTTTTGCGTCGTCAAAATCCAATAGGGGCCTAATATCACGGTGTTTGAGCGCCATCCCCTGCATCAAACCGGTCCAAAGAACGGCGTTGGCAATTTCGTCCACTGTCGACGGACCCGAGGGTAAATAGCGATTTTCAATCCGCAGATGCGGTTTATCGCCACTAATTCCATAGCACGCTCGGTTCCAACGATACACGGTCCCGTTATGCAATTGCAGCGCTCTTAGCTTTGGTACTTCCCCGCGCTCTAACACCTCGAACGGATCTTCGTAATCGGTTGTCATAATTACGCGAAACCGGGCGATGTCCTCCTGAAATATCTCTGAAACGGTTTCATTTACCCAATCGCTGCCAAAATGAACCCGAGGACTCATCTCTCTCAGATACAAATTACTGCTTCTGGTATCTACAGCCTGTTGAAAAAGGGCAATCCGAGTTTCACGCCACAATCGCTTTCCAAATAGAATAGGTGAATTGGCAGAGACGGCTAAGACGGGGCCTGAAAGGAGTTGAGCAATGTTGTAGTAATGCGCAAACGTATCGGGAGTAACCTGAAAATGGATTTGAAAGCTGGTATTGCACCCCTCAACCATGATATTGTCATGTTGGAAGAAAAGTTCATCCACTCCCCTGATGTGGTATTGTGCTTTTCCCCCCTTCAGGCCCATGATGGTATCGTTTAGGGTAAAATAGCGCGCTTTGGGCGACATATTGTCCAGGCGCAGATCCCATGCATGAATACTAGGCAGTATCCCCGCCAGTACAATCTGCGCTCCAACCTGGTCGCTAAGTCCCCGAGTATAGCTTATGAGATCGTCCAAGCTTTTCTGCATGACAGAAAAGCAATTGCCGGTCAATTCAAGCGGATCTAAGTTGATTTCAAGGTTGAAGCGGGTTAGTTCATTTACCAATCGCCCATTGTCGCTGAGGGCAAGTACTTCCTCGGCTAAAGACGATGGTTGAAATTGCTTGTCAATGAGAAACAGTTCCTGCTCTGCGCCAATGCGCTGGATGTCGGATTCGAACATGTTTTCCGCCAACATGAAGTCCAGCGCACGCATATCCTGCATAATGTGTCGGGTGAATCGACGAACCGCGCTGGCGTCCTTCCTCGTCCCAATATTCTGTTGGCCCATAGCCTTACATCCGCTTGTATCGAAATCAATTGTCGAACTTTTCGAGTTCGCACATAGAAGAGTAAAACGGTAGGAGATATAAATCAACTTAAATGGGACTTCCGAGCGACGAAACTTGAAAGAGAACGGGCCGTTTTTGACGGATGGCATCCGAAAATCATTCTATATCACTTTCAAACGGGCCCATTGCTCTGCTCGCTTGGTGCCTGATGTCGTTTCTAACACTCGTGTTGGCACCTTCGTCCTATGCTTTCCAAAATGCGGATCTCCAGGAAGCACAGGTCAAGCAGGTCATGATTCGAGGTCTGACTTTTCTGCGAACGGGATTTCCAGACAAGGCGGCGGCTGTTTTTGCAGAAGGACTCAAACTTCAGCCCGATGAAGCCACCCTTCTTTCTTCGATGGCGGATGCTCAATTGGCCCTACGGGATTTGGGACTAGCCGCCTTTTATATTGAAGGAGCCTTGAATAAGGAGCCAAACAATGTAATATGGAACAGACAGGCACTTTTCATCGCGCTAGAGGCTGGCGATGCAACGAAAGCTGTTTACTACTCCTCCCAGATTCTTGCCCTACAGCCAATGGACGCAGCCACTCATTTGGCCCACCTGGATTTGCTTGAACGACTGCAATTGACGTCCGATGCCACCACCTATGCGGAAGCATCCTTGACCCCCTTTTTCTCCGACGAAGGTGTTCAACGGAAAGCCCTTCATATTTTCGAAGGTGCAGGTGCCCTCTCGTTAGCCAAAATGGCTGCCGAGCATATTGTATCTATCACCCATGATCCGGACGATATGTACAAATTGGCGTCCCTCCAGATTCAGCTAGGCGATTTGGCTTCGGCTACTACTGTGCTCGAAACCGTGCTGAAAATGGACCCATCAAACGATGAAGCCTTGCAGACCTTGCGCTCATTAAACGGCGCCCAAACTAAAGAATCTGAGTTTTTTAATGGCGCCGCCTCGGAAAAGCAACCAATGGCAGATATGGAAGCATCGGTCGGATCTGATTCGTTGGCATTTGCCGAGAAATTGGCAGGTTTAAATCCTAATGATGAAGTCCAAGGTGCGGAAATGGCAGAAATATTGCTGCAAACAGGACGATTCAGCCAATTAGCAGCCTTTGCGACCCATCAGTTGGAAGCCAACCCTCGTCATTTAAAAATGTGGATTTATGCCCTTCAGGGACTTATTGAAGGCAACCAAACCAACGATGCCTTACAGTTAGCCGAAGACGGCCTTCAACTGTTCCCGGGATATCCTCCGATATTATTTCAGTATGCTCGGATCCTAGTTAAAATGGATCGTTTTTCGGATGCATTCAAAGCCGCGTCTTCTGCCCTAGCAGGAACTGATTCGGATACGATATTGAAAGGGAATATTGAAGCCCTCATGCGCGATATTCAACAGCATCAATAGATAAATAATTATTTTCTTGATTAGCGCAAACCCTTATTTTTTCGCCATATTGAGCCTTTACAGCGCCTCTTCTACCCATCATACGGTTGTTGTTCGATGAGCTTTACCCCTACCATAGGCGGCCAATGGATCGGCATAATTAAGCTTTTGGGCGCTTTCGCTCTCATCGGATGGTCCACGACGGGGTGTAGTTCTACGAGCAAAATGGTCCATGAAGGGGCGTCCGGAGATTTTCCCAATCATTCGCTGACGTCCATTTTAGATCGACTACCCGTATTTCCGGAATCCTTGAACCGCGTAAAATTGGAGGCTTTGGTAGCCGTCTCGTCGCCAGAAATGGACGGTCAATTTACCGCCATTGTTGAATCCCAAAGACACGATACGCTTTTCGCCAGAATCAAATTCCCTCTGGGAATTGAAGGGGCCAGAGTCCTAGTAACCAAAGATTCGGCATTTACCTATGACCGCATATCCAACGTGGTCTACCGCGGAGGAAGCGAAAACATGAAGGAAATTATTCCTGGTTCACTCGTGGGATTGGATATGGTGGATCAAGCCTTCGGATTTTATCAACCCGACCGCCGAACAGGTTGGATTCTGAAATCTGACGATTCTAGATACTATTTACATGCTCCCGATGAGTCCATTCGGTACACGATCGACCCCACTTTGTGGCGAATAGAGCAAATTCAATCCCGGGATGCTGCCGGACTAGTCACCGAACAACGTTGGTTCCTGGATTTTAGGGAGATGGATGGTGTACTCCTTCCATCTAGGATGATTTTGGTCCAGTCAACGCTTGAAACTAGGCTTTCCGTTGCTCTACGCTCGTTGTCAAAAAATCCTGGGGTCTTTCATTTTAATTTAGACGTTCGGGCCGATACCAGATGGAAAGACCTACTTCCGTAATGCGTATTTATTTCACTTTTCTTTTGATAGCCCTCTCCATGCCGGCCGCTGCGCAAGTAGCGGGTACGAGGTCGACGACTGAAATCAAGCTGGAGCAACTGAGAAACGAAATTGCGGCCGAAGAAAAAGCGTTAGCCTCTGCCGAAAACAAGGAAAAAGCGTCCAAAACCAGACTTTCTGACCTTAATCGACAGCTTTCTCTTCGAGAAGAACTCGTCCGCAACTATGGTCGTCGAGTCGGGCAGTTGAAATCTGAGCAGGATTCGCTACAAGCTTCGATTAGTACGATGAATCGAAATTTGGACGAGATAAAAACAGAATATCAAGCGCGCGCAACCCATGCCTATAAATACGGCCGGCAGCACGACGCCGCTCTCATCTTGTCCGCTTCCTCGATAAATCAGATGTTAGTTAGAGTGGGGTATTTAAGGCGTTTTACCCTGAAGCGCATGGGTCAATTGAGTGAAATAAAAACGTCGACTACGCAAATGACCGAGCAACGGACGGCCATGCAACAAAAGCTGGTTGAGACCGAAATGATTCTTTCAAGCGTAGATCGAGAGCAGGATAAACTCGATATCCTTCGAAAAGACGTGTCAGCCGAACTCAATCGCATAAAGGCAGACAAGGAGTCTCGAACGGAAAGTATCGCTGAAAAGCGGACCATGGAGCAACAGCTTGTAGACTTGATCCAGTCCTACCTCTCGACAAATTCAAGGAAAGCCGTTCCTTCCACCCCCTCTACCATTCTGCCTTCGAAGCTGTCTGAGGCGTTTGGTGACTCACAAGGAAACATGGACTGGCCTTCCGTAGGCACTATTTCTGAACCCTTCGGCGATATTGTCCATCCAAAATACGGCACCAAAACTCCCAACCCGGGCATTTTAATTAAGACGCCCGCCAGTAGCGAGGTAAATTCGGTATTTGCTGGTCGGGTCAGCACAATCGACATTATTCCAGATATGGGTCGCTTTATCATTATCGAACATGGCGACTACCATACCGTCTACGGAAATTTCTCGTTGATCTATGTTTCCCAAGGAGACATGATCGAAACCGGCCAGCTGATCGGTCGATCAGGTACCGAATCTGAACCACGGGGATCGAGCTTGTTTTTCGCCGTATTTAAAAACGGCATCCCTCAAGACCCAACCCGCTGGCTTAAATAAGGTGGTTGCAAGGTGAACACTCCCTTGCGTAGCTTGGAGTATGGGCGGACGAAAAGTCATATCGGAAAAACACATTCAAGATGCGGTCAAGGAAGGCAAGAACTCGATTCTGGCGCCCCCAAACGCTCTTGTAACCCCGCTTGCTCGTGATGCAGCTCGAGCTTCTGGAATCACTATTTCGTTTGGGTCTGATTCATCCGGTGCTCTTTCTTCTGGGTCTCTGCACCAAGGAAGCGCATCCCAAGCGGCTAACCAGGCTACTCCAAACGCCCATTTGGTTTGTATTGGAGCTGACCACGGCGGATTTGAGCTAAAATTGGAATTGATTGCTCATCTTAAGTCCTTGGGAAAAGAGGTCATCGATTTGGGCACCGATTCCACCAAAAGTTGCGATTATCCTGACTTTGCCTATGCCGTTGCCCGGTTGGTTGCCGATGGAAAAGCCGGGGCCGGAATTATGATTGACGGCGTAGGGGTAGGTTCCAGTATTGTTTGTAATAAGGTGCCAGGGATCCGCGCGGCCTGCGCATATAACGAGTTCGCCGCTTGGAATGCCCGGGCACACAACAATTCAAACGTCTTGACCCTTGGAAGCCGGTCCATGGGAGTAGAAGTGGTTAAACGGATCGTTGAGGTGTTTTTGGCCACCGAATTTGAAGGCGGACGCCACTCGCGGCGCGTTCAAAAAATGACCGATATTGAAGAACGATTCTCCAGAAAGTGATTTTTTCTGGGTCTATCTGTCACGATATTCACTTCCTCTCAATAGCCGGATCCGAGAATAAACGTATTTTCGGTTATCCCGAATTCTGTTGAAGCAAAACCTCGCCTGAATAATTATGGCATCAGCATCCTACGACGTACTGATCATCGGAACCGGCCCTGGCGGTTACGAAACGGCCATCCGCGCCACCCAACTCGGACTGAAGACGGCCGTAGTTGAGAAAAATAAACTCGGCGGAGTTTGCCTAAATATTGGCTGTATTCCAACCAAGGCGCTGCTAAAAAGTGCTGAGTTAATGGAATACACCAATCACCTGGCTGATTATGGATTGTCATCGACCGGCAGCATCGTAGCGGAATTTGACAAAGTTATTGGACGTAGCCGCGGCGTTGCCGATAAAATGAATAAGGGTGTCCAATACCTGATGAACAAGAACAAAATTGACGTTTTGTTTGGACATGGCCGCCTTTTGGGCGGTGGTAAAGTCGAAATTGAGCCCTCCACGGATATGGATGGTGCAAAAGTGGGTGAAAAACAGACCGTCAGCGCCAAGCATATTATAGTGGCAACGGGCGCGCGTCCGCGTGAGCTTCCAGCCCTTAAATTCGACGGGAAAAACATTATTTCGTCCAAAGAGGCTCTCCTTCAAACGACCAAGCCCAAACGATTGGTCATTTGTGGTGCGGGTGCCATCGGCGTTGAATTCGCGTACTTCTACCACCACATGGGTACGGAAGTAACACTGGTAGAATTGAAAGACAGTTTAGTCCCGATTGAAGATGCTGACGTAAGCCGCGAACTCGGTCGCGTGTTTAAAAAGAACGGCATTAAGATCATGACCGGTTCGATGGTTAAAGAAGTTAAAACCACGGCAACCGGCCTTAGTGTTTCGGTTGAAACGAAGAAAGGTATCGAAGTGGTTGAGGCCGATCAGGTTCTTTCCGCTGTCGGGGTCGTGGGAAACATCGAGGATATTGGGCTCGAAAAAGCCGGTGTTAAAACAGATCGCGGCGCCATCGTTATTGACGAATTTTGCCGTACAAATGTCCCCGGAGTGTATGCCATTGGAGACGTCGCGGGGCCACCTTGGTTGGCGCACAAGGCAAGCCACGAAGGCGTTATGTGTATCGAAAAGATTGCCGGCGAAGCCGTCCATGCGTTGGATAAATTGAACATCCCTGGGTGTACCTATTGCCAACCTCAAATCGCATCGGTTGGATATACGGAAGCAGCAGCAAAAGAAGCTGGGTATGAGCTTAAAGTTGGCAAATTCCCATTCTCTGCGAGTGGTAAAGCTTCCGCGATGGGCCACAACGAAGGCTTTGTGAAGGTCATTTACGACGCTAAATACGGCGAACTACTTGGCTGTCACATTATCGGATACGATGCCACAGAATTGATCGCCGAAATCGTGACGGCTCGCACATTAGAGACCACAGCTCACGAAATAATGGCCTCCATTCATCCGCACCCGACGCTTTCGGAAGCCGTAATGGAAGCCACACGAGCGGCTTATGGTGTTGCGATCAACTTTTAATTCCGCCTCCTAGCTATTTTATAATAGCTCCATCTTCCCCAGAAGACTGCATAATAGCAAGGGCACCATCACGGCCTTCGGCCATGAGTACCATGCCCTGGCTTTCCATGCCCATCATCATACGAGGCGCAAGGTTGGCTACGATGGCAACGCGCTGACCAACCATGGACGCAGGCTCAAAATGCTCTGCAGCACCGGCCAATATCTGCCGTTTTTCAAAACCGAGGTCGATTTCTAGTTTGAGCAATTTTTTTGATTTAGGGATGGCTTCGGCCGAAATAACCGTTCCCATTCTGAAATCTAATTTCGCAAAATCGTCGTAAGTAATTACGTCTTTGAGCGGAGCATATACTAGTTCTGGTTCCATTTGAGCTGGTTTTGTACCTAATTTGGCTTTTTGGGCCTCAATTATGTCGTCATCAATTTTTGTAAAAAGAATGCTGGACTCGCCCAACACGTGACCTTCAGCGAGAAGCGGTTTAGCCGCATCGTCCCATCCAATTCCTTCTTTTACCGAACCGTGACCTTCGCCTGCGTTCGTATGTGGTAAACTTGAACGAACGCCCGTCATGTTCAGCATATCTCTAATCTTTTGCGCCGAAGTCGGAAGCAAAGGCTCCATCAAGACGGCCAACGATGCGCAGATTTGAAGGGATATGTGAATCGCGTTGGCGCACTGCTGCGGATTCGTTTTTCTCGTGTGCCAGGGCTCACTATCGTTGAAATACTTGTTACCAAGGCGCGCAAGGGCCATCGTCTCAAAAACGGCTTCCCGGTTTTTATAACGATCATAGGCCGAGCCAATTCTGTCTGGAAACGTCGCCATTTCCTTCAACGTGTATTTGTCGATGTCGTTTGGATTGAGAAGTCTTGGCACTTTCCCATCGGCGAAGCGAGCCGCAAATGTCATGGTCCGGTTCACAAAGTTGCCTAAAACATCGGCCAACTCCGAATTAATCCTCGTTTGGAACTCATTCCAGTTAAAGTCGGCGTCCTTCGTCTCTGGGAGCATCGTAGCCAAGGCATAACGAAGCAAATCGGCATCAAATACTTCTAAATACTCATGTAGCCAAACGGCCCAATTACGGCTGGTCGAAAGCTTGTCGCCCTCAATATTCAAAAACTCATTCGCAGGGACGTTTTCGGGCAGCACATATCCTTCGTGGGCCATGAGCATGGCTGGAAACATGAGGCAATGAAAGACGATGTTGTCCTTACCAATAAAATGAACCAACCGAGTCTCTTCGTCCTGCCAATACTTTTTCCATTCATCAGGTCTGCCCTGTTCGATAGCCCACTCTTTTGTGGCCGAAATATATCCGATTGGGGCATCAAACCACACGTAAATTACCTTTCCTGACGCATCGATGCCCTCAGATGCAGCTACGTCGGCTGGAACGGGTACTCCCCAAGGGACATCTCTGGTAATGGCCCGCTCTCTTAAGCCATCCTGCAACCAGCTTTTAACCTGTCCCAGCACATTGGGCTTCCACTCAGGGTGGGTCGCAATCCATTCTTCTAACCGCGTTTGAAAGTCACCAAGCGGCAAAAACCAGTGGGTCGATTCACGAAGCTCCGGCGTGGCGTCTGAAAGGGTGCTCCGGGGGTTCAAAAGCTCCATGGGGCTGAGCGTCGAACCGCATTTTTCGCACTGATCGCCGTAGGCGTTTTCGTTTCCACAGGTCGGACACGTGCCGATCACAAACCGATCTGCCAAGAATATTCCTGCTTTCGGATCGAAAAGCTGGCTCTCCGTCTTGGTAGTGAAAACTCCCTTTTCAGCCAACGTTCTAAAGAAATCCTGGCTGGTTTCGCTGTGAACCTCAGTAGTCGTGCGCGAATACATGTCAAAGCTCATCCCGAAACCGGCAAACGCCTCTTTGATTCGAGGATGATACATATCGACGATATCCTGAGGCATCACTCCTTCCTTGCGCGCCCGAACCATGATGGCTACGCCCATTTCATCCGACCCGCAAACAAACACCACATCTTGACCTTTCATTCGCTGAAAACGGCAAAAGAGGTCGGCAGGTAAATAGGCGCCAGCAAGATGGCCAAGGTGAATAGGCCCGTTGGCATATGGCAATGCAGCGGTTACTAGGATTCTTTTAAAGTCCATAGTGGACGAAGGGTCGAGTGGTTGAAAAGAAAAGAAGGGCTTACAATAAACAACAAAAACGGATCACTTTAAGCTCTTTTGGAGCACGAACATATGGAAACCTCACGAAAACGGCCAAGGTTCGGCGATCCGCAGAGGAAACCACCCTGAAACCGTACCGTTCCAACGGCAAAACAAACGCTTTATCTATGATTCTGGTAATACCAGCCATTGACCTTCGCGGCGGTCGCTGTGTTCGTCTTCTTCAAGGAGAATACGAAACGGAAAAAGTATACTTTGACGATCCCGTCAAAATGGCGAAACTTTGGCGCATTCAAAATGCAAAAGTGCTCCATCTTGTTGATTTGGACGCGGCTAAAGGGGGATCAGAGAATAATCGAGCGGTTATTCAGCAAATCTGTAGAGAACTGGATATTCCGGTCCAGGTTGGCGGCGGTATTCGGACGCTGGCGGATGTGGATGCTGCTATTGCGGCAGGTGCATACCGAGTAATTATTGGAACGGCTGCTGTGTTAAATCCGGAACTCGTGTCAGAAGCCATTGCGAAGCATGGATCGAGTCGCGTAATTGTGGGGATTGACGCAAGAGATGGGGAGGCCCGTATTCAGGGCTGGACCGAGGGCAGTGGACTGGACGCCGTTGAATTCGCTATTGATATGGAAAGCCGTGGCTGCCGCCGCATTGTGTATACAGACATATCTAGAGATGGGACCATGCTGGGTCCAAATGTCGAAGCATACAAAGAAATGGGTAGCCGGTTAAAGAAAGCAAAGATTACCGCATCCGGCGGCATTGGGAATTACAAACACCTTATTGAATTGAATACACTCGAACCGTTTCGGGTAGATTCGGTAATCGTTGG
>CALEEY010000052.1 GCA_937877085.1 uncultured Bacteroidota bacterium | reverse complement strand
CTAGTGAGGACAAACTCCGTGACCGAATCAAGGAGCTGGCCCGGGAGCGCCTCCGTGATCGGCGGTTAGGATGATGGTTGTCTTCCCGCGATACAGGTTGGAGCTTTCAATAAATGCGAACAGGCGCTGAAGCTGAGCATCTACGTTTAAAACGGCTTGAGAATACACGGAGCCCGGGTTGGGATTCCACCCAGAAACGTGCCCTACGTGATCAGGATCATACAAATGTAGAAACGTAAGGTCGAAAGGCTGGGTCGATGAGGCGTTTATAAAGGCCGTAATGACGCCTGCGGACTCCGTTTCAAATCCACTTTCGTCGATTTTGGATGCACCGTAGTCAGGAGATACTGGGTCGGGTGCTCCGTTAAAAGCGTCCCAAGACGTAAAAAAGACTTCAAACTTTGATTTTGTGGCAAATAGGCCGGTCCCAAAGCCCTCATCATGCACCACGTCGAACATGCTGGGGATGTAGCGTCCAGCATTGGTGTGGATGGTTTCGCCAAGACTGAGATCGGTGTTTTTCGTCCAATTGTGCCCCTCCGAGCCGTTCACAAATCGTCCAGTGAGCATCGACGTATGATTGGGGAGGGTAATCGTGTAGTCCGGATCGTTTCGGGCATTGAGCGTGGTCGCTCCTTCCTGAATGAATCGATAGAATCCGGGTAAATTGACGGGTCCAAGGTTGGTGATGGCGTCAGATCGCAGGCCATCCACACTAACAAAAATAACGTGTTGGTCTGTTGGGGTCTGAGCGCTAGCACCGTTCGGTCGTACGGCAACAAGTAAAAGAAACAGAACGGCGATGCCCATTCCTGCCTTTTTGATCAGAAATGATATAGAATGGGGGGCAAAACGGGAGCGTCGAGCTAAAAACAATGTCGTACTCTAGAAAGTGAAGGGATTCACACTCTAGTTATCGACCAATCGCACCCAAACATATTCGGGAATTAAGCTATTATCTCAGTCAAAATGGAGGGATGGGATGGACCTACTCGGAGTCGTATCCCATCCAGCCCTCGGCGTCAGACGTGCAAGCTTCTTCGGGAATAGGCCGCGTGTCCTCAGGGACCTGGTATTGCACACGAAGTTCGCCGAGCCGAACCTTCAAACCAGCCTCAATTTCGGCCATTTCTGGCTGTCCATAGACCGAATGCAGTTCGTCGGGGTCCGTTTGAAGGTCAAACAATTCCCATTCATCAATCCCATAAAAATAGATCAGCTTGTAGCGATCCGTTCGGACCCCGTAATGCCTGCGAACGCAGTGGGAGCCGGGAAATTCGTAGTATTGATAGTAAAAATCGGCCCGCATGTTGGGATCGTGTCCGCTCCGAAGCGAGGCCAACAGGGACTGGCCTTGCATATCATCCGGAACAGGGAGGCCCGCTAGTTCAAGGAAGGTCGGTGCAAAATCGAGATTGGAGACTATATCTGCGTTTCTCAGGCCGGCGGGAACGGTGCCAGGCCAGCGCACAATGAACGGGGTGTGCAGCGATTGTTCGTACATCCATCGCTTGTCGAACCATCCGTGCTCGCCCAAATACCAACCCTGGTCGCTGGAGTACACGACAATGGTGTTTTCGGCGAGACCAGATTCATCCAAATAGTCTAGCACGCGCCCTACGTTATCGTCCACCGACTGGACGGCTCGCAAGTAGTCGCGCATATAGCGGTTGTATTTCCACTGATCGAGTTCCTTGCCCGTTAGGCCAGCGGCCTTCAAAGCTTCGTTTCTGGGCTCGTAAGCCGCATTCCATCGTGCCAGCTGCTCAGGAGTCAGATTTCTGGGGGGTGTAATTTTGAGATCGTTGGCGTTCAGGTTTCGATCGATGCGCATGTTGGACTGGGCGGCTGCCGAGGAACGATTCGAGTAATCGTCATAAAAAGTGGGCGGGAGTTCAAATTCTTGGTCCTCAAAGCTGTCGAGGTGGTCGGGTCCGGGCTGCCAATTCCGATGGGGCGCCTTGTGCTGATACATCAACATAAAGGGCTTATTGGGGTCTTTTCGGCCTTTTAGCCAATCCAAAGCGAGATCAGTAATAATATCGGTCGTGTATCCTTCGACAACAGTGGTGTCCGTTATCGACCCGATGGGTGGATTGTAGTACGGCCCTTGACCAATGAGCACCTTGAAATGATCGAATCCAGTAGGGGTGCTCCCCAAATGCCATTTACCGATGACGGCCGTCTCGTACCCCGCTCCCTGGAGTAATTTGGGAAAGGTCTGCTGGCTGCCGTCAAACACGACGCCGCTTTCGTTATCCAGAAAACCGTTCAAATGGGAATATTTTCCGGTTAATACGGTGGCTCGGCTCGGTCCGCACAGGGAGTTGGTCACCAAACAGTTTTCAAAAAGCATCCCCTCGGTAGCCAAACGATCAATATTCGGCGTTTTGTTGACCGTCGAACCGTAGGCGCTAATGGCCGCCGAGGCATGATCATCGGCGAAGATGAACAGGATATTTGGCGGCGGCGCTGGGTCCGAACTGCAAGCTGCGAGGGCAAGAAGCGCTAGAAGCCATGAGTATGGTGTTGATTTGGTCTTGATCATCTTTTGCCCGTCATTCGGTGACGTTTTTTCCAATGCGAACTTTTGAGACTGAATCACTAAATAGGGCACGAATCTCTAATCTTCCACCCATCGCCGAGATTAAGGAGTTTAAAGTACCCACCAAAACGTCTTCTCTGTTCTCCAATTTCAAATCTTACCAGGTGGGAGGCTTCGTAATTGGTTTTCCTTGGGCAGGTATTATCGTATCTGGGAACTGGTTAGATTGGTAACTAGAAGGGCTCAAGGAGACATCAGAATCTGCATATAGCCTAAGTTCTCTATTCACTCTTTTCCAAGGAAATGCCACAACCCTCTTAACATTTGAGAAATGGCTTTTTACGTATTGAAGTGGAGGAATCTGATCAGTATCGCCGGTGACAAATACGATAGCATCAGTTTCATTTTTATAACATAACTCGAGTGCCTTGCAAGCAATCGCAACATCGG
>CALEEY010000051.1 GCA_937877085.1 uncultured Bacteroidota bacterium | reverse complement strand
CCGACGGATCCATGGAACTGCTAGAGAAGGGCGGTCTGTTGTTAGGCGTGATTGCAGGAATGCCCTACGAAAGTGGGACCGTTACCTTCGGCATTGGCGACGTGCTTTCCATTTTTACAGACGGAGTCACGGAAGCCATGAGCCCGGAAGGAGAGGAGTGGGGCGAGGAACGCCTTGAACCGCTCTTGGTCCGCGTACGGGACCAATCGGCAGAGGGTGTCCTGAGCGAAGTCCACGAAGCTATCAAAGAGTTCACTCACAATGCGCCGGTCCTTTCAGACGACCTGACCATGATTGTTGTAAAGCGGGTGAAATAGGGCTTTTAGCCCCATTCCTGTATGCTTTATGCCCGCTGTAGGCAAAGTATTTTGAAGTTTACTGCCGTCTAAGTCGTCCCGAGGGAAACACGACGACACTTTCATTGCCGTCCGTCCCGACCGAGGCAACGCCAAACAGGTAGTTATCGATGACCATCCCAGTTAGCGTGAATTCAGTCACATCTTTGCCGACCTCCCTGAAATGCTGCCATTGTGGGAAGGTCGTATCGCGCCAATAGAGTTTGTAACCTGCCAGGTCGGGGTCATCAACCGGATCCCACTGCAAAGTAGTAGAGGGCTGTACGGCGCCGCCGATCCGGACCCCGTCCGGCTGAGGCGGCGCCCATGCCAAGCCCGCCAAAGAAATGGCATTGACAGCCGTAAGTCTCGATGCGTATTCAAAATTGACCCCTTCTAACACATCACCATAACTAATTCCGTTTTCCACGCGGATATTCTGGTGCTGGCGCACATAATTCTCGTGGGTCTCCATGATTCGGACGCCGGCGAAGCCCGCATCGTTAAATGGCCTGTGGTGCCCGCCACGACCAAATCGGTCGAGCCTGTAAATCATGATCGGGTTCAAATTTGTAACGTACGTTTCCGTCATTTTAGCCACGTATCGAGCCAGTTGCCTAGAGACGCCGTCTACTTCGCCACCCTCAAAACGGCGCTGATTGCGAGCTTGCTCGCTTTCGGTGACCGGAGTCGGTTCTGAAAACACGCGAAAGGTCGAATTGTCGATCACGCCATCGACCCCCTCGATATTTCCAATCATATCGTTGTTTAATACCCCTACGATATCCCACCCCTCTTCTACAGCCAAAGATGCCATGTGCTGACCGCCCCAAAGACCTTGTTCTTCTCCTGAGAGTCCAACATAAATAATGGAGGTAGGGAAGGAGTACCCCGAAAGGAGTCGAGCGGCTTCAATGGTCCCGGCCATCCCTGAGGCGTTGTCGTTAGCCCCCGGAGCATCTCCGACGCCGTCAGCACCATTGGAATTCCTGGAATCAATATCCCCGCTCATGATGACGTAGCGATTGGGGTAGCGTGTGCCCCTTTGAATGGCCAAGACGTTGACCACCCACACATCCTCTTCGGCTCTTGAACTCGATCCCTTTTCAATGAGGTGACGTTGATAAGAAACCTCTAAGCAGCCGTTGCAGTCAGCTGAAATCCTTTCAAACTCCGATTTTATCCATCTCCTAGCGGCTCCAATCCCCCTAGAACTCGACAGGGTGTCCGAAAACGTATTTCTGGTCCCAAACCCTGCTAATTTTCGAACATCGGACTCGATCCGAGACTTCGACGATGCCGCGATAATGTCATACATCCGGCTATCGGTCTGAGGAGGAGATTGCGCAGCAACAAGATGAGGGGTGGTTAAAAGTACTAGCGCGAAGAGAAAAGAGGGGCGAAACATAGCAATTGGAGTTAATGAACTCGTAGGCTACGAAAAAGAGCATCACCGTTCAATTATTCCTGAAAATCCGGGTGTTTTTGCCTTCACGAATATAAACCGGGTGAGCCACAACCAGGCGATGCACCCCCTCAAGCGCCCCGCCTGGTCGTGTGTGACTCACATTGAAGTTTGAATCGAAACTGACTCAAAAGAATCTGAGGGGCCGATGTCATGGGGATCGACCATTTAAGGGCCCGATTTAAGCAGTCTTAAAGGAAACCCGAAGAAAAATAGATAGAATGTTAATAAAGAGGTCGCATTTGCCGATACAGACCCCGAGGAGTTCCAATTCATAACCAACCAACCATTCGTAAAAAACTATGCCCCAGAGTCTGATGGCTTTTTTAGCTATGATGCTCGCGTCTATGGCTGCCTTCAACCAGATGAACAGCCGAATGGGTACGTTTGACTCTATGGTTCGCGGTGAATACGAATTGATGGCAAATGCCTTGGTGTTGGAGCAACTTGAGCTCATTGATCTTGGAACAAACTACGCAGATTTAGAAGATTGGAATGGAGCAGAAATGACGCGAAGCGGTACAGCGTGCGCTCGAATCTTTTAACAAAGACGTAGCGGACAGGACGAAAAAGCCTGCGGAATTCAAGGGTACAGGCAAAAAGTAAGCCAAGTAGTCGCTAACGCGATCTAGGAATGGTACGGGTGTTGATGGATGCTTATTTTAGCATTCCGGCCAGATTTTAATTGGCTTTCAATTCCTTTGATGGATGTACTCCGTGCTCCGCGTTTCCATCTTTCTATTGTTTACAAGCTTGTTTGGTGGGTGTTTGGCCCCTAAACAGTCGGCCCTTCAAGGAGCTTCTTTTGGAATTCCGGACAGCCCGAATCTTGAAGAGCGATGGGATATGGACCAACTGACGGCTCATATATCGCTGTTTAACGCGGCCGAAATCGAAGGTAGGGCGAGCGGATCCCGAGGTTTTTTGCGGGCTGCCTCCTACGTTTCCTCTGAATTAGAGGCTTTTGGGCTCCAACCAATCCAGGTTCAAAATTTCCGACATCAATATGCTTCGAGCGTTAGCGTATTGGAACGTTCGAGCGCCGAACTGATAGGTCGCGATACGCTACGTTTGGTTCAAGGCGAACATTTTATTGCCGTTCGCGAAGGAGCGTCGGACAGTCTTCTTCTGTTGAAGAAATATCGAGACCTCCTATCCGCGGGCGGATACGCTTTTCATCCTCAGGTTGTCCGTTCCAAACAAATTACTACGTCCACCATGCATATCTCCGGAATGATTCCCGGAATGCACCCCACGGAGCGTGATTCACTCGTTCTAATTGTGGCGGCGTTGGACGGAAACGGCCTCCAAGGCGTCACTTCGTATACGGGTGGCACGGACCTGGGCTTAGCGGCTTCTGCGTTGTTGGAGGTTGCCAGACGGGTATCAAGTATGCAATTGACGTGGTCGTTCTTCAGACCCACCGTTATGGTCAGTTTTCTTTCTGGATCGCTAGATGAATTTGAAGGTCCTGATTCCGCCCTGCGAAGTCTTCCTTGGGAAAAGAGTCACATCAAAAAGGTAATTGTGCTTGAGGATTCGAGAACGGTGCCATGCGATTGGCTGGTCTTATTGTCTAAGAATCAGATTACCGCTCCATTAACCGAACTGACGGCTGCTGACTTCACCATTTCCGAAGACGATTCCATGCCATTTTACCCTCTAGTCCAGCGCGACCAAATGATCGATGTGATCGGGATTCCTAGCTTGGCTCAGGCAGCCGCTAAGCTGGCTCAACAAACGATGGATGCCGCTCTTAAAAACTGAAGGCCTAAAAAACGATTCCGACGAGCAAAGCCACAGACGTGTTGTAAATCTCGGGTGTGGCCTCACGGGCATTGGAGTACCCGAAAGTGGACCGAATCCCAAAACTCAGCGTTTCTGATCCAAACTGAGTGTTGACATCCACCCCAACCATGATTCCCAAGTCCTTGTCTTCAACGGTTAGGTCCTCCTCTTGCTGGACGATATCACTTCCCTTGGCATTGAATGATATCTGGGCGTCTGTTTTAAACGCCATGGCTGGGCCAGCATAGATTCTGGGACTGTAGTGGCTGTCACGTTTAAATCGGTAACCGAATAGGACGGGCAATTCTACATACGTTATTTCGGACGTGCCTTCAATCGGGATGGAGCCATAGGTTCCTTCTAAACCCGAACCCTTAACGACATAAAAAAGCCCAGATTCGAGCTCAAATCCGTTGGCGTACTCATATCGAACGGCGGCTCCACCCCCGAAACGAGTAATAATCGATGTGTTTTGAAGATTTCCTCCTCTAAAGGATGATCCGGTCATTCCGAGTTGAATGGTGGCCTTAAATTGGGCCGTAGCCGTTTGAACAATCGCAAAAGAGCTCATCCCTACAATCAGGAGAGCCAAAACGGTTTTCGAAATCAGAGGTCTATACATAACGAGGCGGTTTTGTTTTTCTGGAACCTAAGGTAAACGAATAGGGATTTCTTGAAAAGGTACTTCCGAATCCGTGCATTCCTAGTTATCCAGCGCGAACTTGGTGGCTAGGTTTTACGTATTCGCTTGCAACACCTTTTCTGTATCAATCGACCATTTTTTTGGCACCCTCTAGAGACCATACCCTATCGCGACCGCTAACCCCAACGATTGGTCGTCGAATATTTTTTTATTGGGCAGCTCTTTGGGCTATTATTTCGACCATTTTTTCGGCCATTGGCTCCGTTTCGCATAATATTTTATCGAAGGACATTCGCGTTTTTAGGTTGTGGTCCAGGATTTGGGGACGCTCCATGACCATGGGCATGGCTATTCGGGTTAAAACGACCCAACAAGTCCCACTAGACCTTTCAAAGGCATACGTTTTTGCCATTAATCATCAGGTTGCCCTCGATATTCCAGCCGTAGGGATTGGAATACCTTGTCCTTTTGGGTGGGTGGCTAAAGCGGAGTTGGCCAAGGTCCCGTTTTTGGGGTCTTCTATTAAAAACTCGCCTTCGGTGTTCATCGATCGGTCGCACCCCAAAAAATCTGTGGAATCCATGCAAATTGCTGGTGAAAGAATTAGAAAGGGCCTTTCCGTTGCCATCTTTCCGGAAGGTTCTCGTTCACACAGCACCAAGATTCAGGAATTCAAGCGGGGCGCTTTTGTGTTAGCCATCGAAGCAGGTGTCCCGGTTGTGCCGGTTACTATTTTAAATGCACTAGAACTTTTCAATGAAAAAACGATGCTTGCGAGGCCTGGAACCATGCATATTGTCATTGGAGAGCCGATCCCCATCGATGGTTGGACCCGCAAAGATATCCCTAAATTGATGGAACTGGTTAGGGTAGTTATGGAACGCGAACTGGAACATTGGAACCGGCCTTTGACCCTGCCGTAGCGTAACGCGATTTATTCCCCAAGCAAGCTGCAGAAGGCAGACGAATGAGTAAAAAACAATCCCGATCGACAGGTGCTCCTTCCCCCCGAGTAGGTACCGAGGAACCAGCTGCCTGGCATGAGGCATGGTACAGACAATCCGTTGTACGGCAACATGTTATCGCTTTTGTATTTCTGTTGCTCGCGGCTGTCTTGTTTTATGCACCGATCATATTCTCAGGCAAACAAGTCATTGCAGGGGATACCATAAACTGGCGCGGGATGGCTCAATCCATGATTGAGTATGAGGAAGAGACGGGGGAGGCCGCTCTATGGGCCGGCCATACCTTCGCTGGGATGCCCGGATATATGATTTCTCCCGAGATAACAGTACCACAGGTTGATGTGGTCGTGCGCGAACTTCGCAAGCTGTTTTGGCCGACTTCCAATTTGATGCTGATGTTAATCGGGATGTATTTCCTGGCTTGGTATGTGACCCGGGACAGTTTGGCCTCTATTTTTGGGGCGATTGCATACGGTTTATCGACCTACATGCCGGTTATTTTAATCGCTGGACACAACTCGAAGTTTATCGCCTTGGCCTGGGCCCCCTGGATGATGCTCGCGTTTATTCACGCGATGAAAAAACACACGATTGTCTCCGGTCTTTTATTTGCGGTTGCCCTGGCGGCCAATTTGCGGGCTGGACACATTCAGATAACGTACTACGTAACGCTTGCCGCCGGCATTTGGTGGCTGGTGGAGGGAGTAAACGCTTTGCGTTCGGGCAATCGAAAGCCGTTCTTTCAGGCAACCGGCGTTTTGGTTTTAGGCTCTGTATTGGGTTTGATGATGATTGCAGAGCCATATTTATCCCATGCTGAGCTTGCGCCTTTCACCACTCGTGGATCGGCTACGGGCGGCGTAGCTGGCGGGATGACCTGGGCCTACGCCATGGCCTGGAGTCAAGGAATAGGGGAGTTGCTGACACTGTTCATCTCGGACGCATTTGGCGGATCGGGGGCCACGTATTGGGGACCAAAAACGTTTACTGGGGGGCCACATCATTTTGGAGCCATAGTCATCGCGTTAGGCCTGTTGGCTGGATGGAAATTGAGGGACCGTGTTTCCCTTTCCCTTCTCATCGGGATCGGGCTGTTTACGGCGTTTTCGTTTGGCGAAAACTTCCCGCTTCTCAACCGCCCCATGTTCGATTATTTCCCCATGTTTGCGGCTTTCCGAGTGCCTGAAACGTGGTTGAGTATCGTGGCCATGCTTTCGGCCTTGTTGGCGGCACGTGGAGTTACTCTTTTGAGGCTGGAAGCCTCCGAAAATGGCCATTTCCTGAAACAGTCATCCACGCGTGTTTTTGCAGGCATATTCGGTTTCGTTTTGATTCTTACCGTATTCGGCCATTCCATATTGTCCTTTGAAAAGCCGTTGGAAAGAGAGCAATTGCTCGCTCAAATTCAATCCCAATACCCTCAGGTTTCAGAAAGTGACCCGCAAGTAGTCTCCGTTATTAATCAGGAGATTACTACGCGGAAAACGGCGCGGACCGATGCATTTGACGGGGATGCCCGTAGAGTAGCAGTTTTTTTAATTCTAGCTTTGGGAGTGCTCTTTGTGATGGTTCAGGGCAGGATTCCCTATGCGGTAGCGGCCGTCGGTTTATCGGCTCTTTTGTTTGTCGATTTAAATGGGGTTGGACATCGGTATCTGACGGACGAAGTACTTTCCACCGAGGAAACGGTGGTAGATAAAGTCCCCGAGTATGGGTTTGACACTTTTTTGAAGCAAAAGCTGGATGAAGCTGGTGGCGACGGGACCTTTCGGGTCCTTTCACTCGAATTTGGAAGGGACCCATCGGTTAACGCACGGCCGTCATTTCATTACGAGTCCATGGGGGGCTATTCCGCCGCAAAGCTGCGTGTTTATCAGGATTATTTGGACCATGTCTTGTTCACGGAATCAGGAACGGGGCTAAATCCCGCCGCTTTGAACATGACCAACATCAAATATGTGGTGGCTGGTCAAGGATTCCCGGGATTTTTTTCGGTGTATTCGGATGAACAGACGGGGATGGTTGTTTCTCAGAATCCGAACGTGTTGCCGAGAGCGTACCTAGTTGACCGGATCAAAAGTGTCGATACGCCCGAAGAAAGTTGGGCCTACATTCAGTCTGGCGACTTTCGTCCGGAGGAGGAAGCGGTTGTAGTTGGAGGAAGTGCCGATTTGATCTCCAAAGTTGCTGGTCCAGCCGATTCCACTGGAGTCAATAATGTTCACCCGGCAAGCTATTCTGCTCAGCACATGACCTTTGAGGTGGAGGCCGATCGGGATCGGATGCTGGTTGTTAGCGAAGTGTATTATAAACCGGGTTGGACGGCCACTGTGAACGGGCAGGAAGCTCAAATCGAGCGAGTGAATCAGATGTTTCGCGGCGTTCCGGTACCTGCGGGTCAGAGTAGTGTAGTACTGGATTTCTCGCCTCCTTCGTTTCAAAATGGACGCATAATCTCGGGACTTGGGACCATAATAACCTATGGGTTATTGCTGTTTTTTGGCGCGATAATCTGGCGGAAACGCAAAATGGAGCTACCCCAATGAGTTCGAAGGCGCCGTACGATCCGTTGCGTAACCAGGTGCTTGGGCATCGGTATTCCAATACCTGTTCGCTTTTGAATCGCGTCTTGCCGGCTCCGGCTCAGTTACTAGACATAGGAACGGCTAATCCACTGAGCGAACACCTAAAAACTATCGGTTATACCGTCACAAACACGGAAGGAGACCTTGACCGGCATCCTGAAGTGGCATCGGGCGCTGCCGATGCGGTTACGGCTTTTGAAGTGCTTGAACATCTGGTATCTCCTCTTCCATTGCTAGAGGCCATTACAGCCCCAAAGTTGATCACAACCGTGCCCCTTCGCTTGTGGTTTGCTCCGGCCTACCGAAGTAAAACTGATCCGTGGGACCGTCATTATCATGAATTTGAAGATTGGCAATTCGATTGGCTCTTGGAAAAAGCCGGATGGCGCATTACACACAGGGAAAAATGGACGAGCCCAACGGGTTGGCTTGGCTTTCGACCCTTGCTAAGGCAGTTCACTCCACGTTACTATGCTGTTTGTGCTGAACGTCAGCGTTGACAAGGTCCCTGGGCCAGCGATTTCAAACTATCGAGAGTAAAGACCGCGTCCTTGAAGCACGTATTATTTATATCCTACTATTTTCCTCCATCAGGTGGATCTGGCGTACAACGACCGTTGAAGTTCGTGAAATACCTTCCGGATTTCGGATGGAAGGTTACGGTCCTGACCGTCGATGCGGCCTTTGCGTCGTATCCGGATGTGGACCTCCAATTGGAAGCCGAGGTCGGAGATGCGACCGAAGTTATCCGAACACGCTCTTGGGATCCGTATTCAGCGTACGCTAGGTGGACGGGTAAGAAAAAGGCAGATGCGGTCGGTGTTGGATTTTTAGGAGCGGATCATGCTTCGGCCAAAGAAAAAGTGGCCCGGTGGGTCCGTGCTAACCTCTTTTTACCAGACGCTCGGGTGGGGTGGGTCAAGCATGCCCGAAAAGCGGGTTTGAAGGCGCTAAAAAGTGACCAATATGACGCTATCGTGACTACGGGGCCGCCCCATTCCAGCCACCTAATTGGTTCTTATTTGTCGGAAAAAACCAGTTTGCCTTGGATCGCCGATATCAGAGATGCGTGGCCGGATGTGGCTTATGCTAGTATGCTGCCGACCGGTGCATTGGCTCGAAAAAGGGACCTTCGCATTCGAGATCGGGTGCTTAAGCAGGCAGCCGCGTGTGTCGCCGTAACCGAAGACCTTCGAATCTCGATGGAAAAGGCCGTAAAACGGCCTTTTGAGCTTATCCGTAATGGTTTTGACCCTTCCGATTTTCAGGGCGTCGGCAGCGTTGACAGCGAAACGTTTAAGCTGGTGCATACAGGAAACATGTCTCCTGCTCGAAATCCGGAGCCCATATGGACCCTTATTTCTCGGGGACTTGCGGCATCCGAGTGGCCCCAGATGCGAATGCAGTGTATTGGCAACGTCGATCCGACTATTCTGCACAATGCCGATCGTTCTGGAGCTTCGGGGATAGTGGAAATTGTAAAATATGTTCCACATTCTGAGGCCATATCCTACACCCAAAACGCCGCATTATTGCTATTACCCATCAATCGGGTAAACGATGCGGCTGGTATTGTTACGGGTAAAATTTATGAGTACATCGCGTCTGGAAGGCCAGTTTTAGGCCTTGGCGATCCAAAAGGTGAAGCCTCTAGGATTTTATCGGAGACCCAGGCGGGCCGCATGTTTGCTTATGAAGACGCCGAGGGGATTAGGGAGTATATCGATCTACATTATGCGGCGTGGCTTGCTGGTTCGCCCCTGAAAGGGGCGAACCAGCAGCGTGCGGCGGCCTACAGCCGCCGCACGCAAACGGAACAGTTAGCCACGCTCCTAGACACCATTTCAAGTTCTTGATTCATGGAAATCGTAACCGTGGTCGGTGCTCGGCCACAATTTATCAAAGCAGCCGTCGTTAGCCACGCATTTCAACATGCGGGGTTTCGGGAACGCATTGTGCACACAGGCCAGCACTACGATCCGGGGATGAGCGAAGTATTTTTCTCCGAGCTCGGTATACCGTTGCCAGACATCAACTTAGGGGTTGGTTCGGGAAGTCATGGCGCCCAAACGGGAGCCATGATGATCAAACTAGAAACGTATTTACAAGAAAAGAGGCCAGATTGGCTGGTCGTTTACGGCGATACCAACAGTACACTGGCCTCCTCCATGGTGGGTGCCAAACTCGGCATTCCCGTTGCCCATGTGGAAGCAGGACTGCGTTCCTTCAACATGCGCATGCCAGAGGAAATCAACCGAATTGTAACCGACCGATTGTCAGAGCTGTTGTTTTGCCCAACCCAAACAGCGGTCGACCATCTTCGCCATGAGGGTATGACCAAAGGAGTCCACCTCACCGGGGACGTCATGCTCGACGCTACGCAGTTTTTCACAAAACGAGCCGTAGACAGCCGACCGCTTCATTCAATCCTCGACCCCATACCAGAGGAGTATTACCTCGCAACCGTCCATCGAGCCGAGAATACGGACGATCCAAAGCGGTTGGCGGGCATTCTGGAAGCTTTTGGTCGCATCCCGCAAACCATTGTCTGGCCGGTCCATCCACGAACCCGTAACTTGTTGTCGCGCTATACCTTATCGCCAAATGTAAAAGTCGTCGATCCGGTTTCGTATCTGGCCATGTTAACGCTCATCAGCCATTGTACGAAGGTTCTCACCGATTCTGGAGGGCTTCAAAAGGAGGCTGTTTGGTTGCATAGGCCGTGCATCACCATGAGAGACGAAACGGAGTGGACCGAGACCCTGGAAGGGGGATGGAATCAGATCGTCGGGGCCGATGCAGACGCCATTGTCGCCGCTATTGCTCGAACCCCGGAAGGAGACGCGCCGCTGTTTGGAGCCGTTCCGGGCGGTACGGCATCGAGTCATATGTGTCGTTTGATGGCTGGCCATATCATAGAATAACACCCAAACTGGTAATTCTGGACACCCGACATGCAGCATATTCTGATGGTTTTGGATCATGCGTATCCTCCCGATTTGCGGGTGG
>CALEEY010000050.1 GCA_937877085.1 uncultured Bacteroidota bacterium | reverse complement strand
GGACATCTTGCTGGCTGAGTACACGGGCGGTCACGTACACGTTGCCCATATTTCGACGGCCAACGCGGTAGAGCAGGTGCGTGAGGCAAAAAAGAAGGGAATCAACGTAACGACGGAAGTCTGTCCCCACCATTTCTCTGTGACGGACGCCCTTGTTGAGTCTTCGGGATACCACACGAACACCAAAATGCATCCACCTCTTCGCCCTCAATACGATATTGATGGAATTAAGAAGGGATTGGCAGATGGAACGATCGATGCCATTTGCACCGATCACGCCCCACATGCTTCGTTTGAGAAGGAAGTCGAATACATCGCCGCCCCGTTTGGGATCTTGGGCCTTGAAACGGCCTGGGGCTTAACCGGCCGCGAACTGGTTGCTGGAGGTGTTTTAACTGAATCTCAGGCAGTGTACAAACTTTCGGTAGCTCCACGGGAAATTTTGCACATCCAGGTACCCGAAATAAAGGTTGGCGAAAAAGCGAACCTGACCATTTTTGATGCCACGACTGAATGGGTTTTCACCGCCAAAGATATCAAATCCAAAAGCGTAAACACGCCGTTTGTGGGCTCCAAAATGGTTGGAAAAGCGTGGGCGGTCTACAACAAAGGCTTTTTAGTAGACAATCGCTAATACCGAAGACGGGAGGGAGGCCTCCAGATCAGTTGCCTTTTTCTAACCGTTTTCCCAGCCTAGACGGCAGTCCTTCTTCTCGGATGCGGGAAACCGATCGTTCGACGTTATAGGCCACTCGTCTTAAATCGTAGTCGAAGGTGTCCGGGTTGAATATGCCAAAACTAGCTCTGGGATCGCCGTCTCGTGGCTGGCCCACACTTCCTACGTTTACCATAAAACGATGTCCTTGGCGAACTCTCAAAACCCCGAGCTGATTGCACAAAACGCCTGGAAGATGGGTATGACCTACAAAGCAAAGGTCTGTCTGAAAGTGATTGAATTGGTCTTGTGCTAGAAAAAAGGATTCTACTCGTAGCCATTTTTCCGGATGACCTGGAGAGGCGTGGACAAAAGTTATATCCGAATCGACCGTCACCAACGGAAGGGTGGCAAGCCAGCGTCTTTGTTCGTCGTCTATTTGTTCTGAATTGTGTTCAGCCGCTATTTGGCCGTCTTCCGGTAAATAGCGTAGTCCGTCTCCGGTTGCCACCGCCAAGTCGTGATTGCCTAGTACCACCCTTTTACAGCGCTGGCGGACTAAATCAAGGCAAATTACGGGGTCCGCTCCGTATCCAACCACGTCGCCAAGACAATAGATATCTTGAATACCTTCCTTATCGATCTCAGCAAAAACAGCTTCTAACGCCGCCAGATTTGAGTGGATATCCGATATTATGGCAATCGACAAAGGTTTTTTCTGCTGATTATGTTCAAAAGGGAGCTCTAGAAGCGTACGCGATAGGAAGATCGGGCGAATGAAGCTCGTATTTCAACATTCGCCCTTTCCATTACCGATTCAGGCCGTATTTTCACAATTGAAATTTACCGTTCCAAAGACTGAAGAGCGGCGACAAAAATCAATTCAAGTCCATGCAGCGCAGGCGAATAGGCGTATTTTTCGGTGGTCAATCTCCAGAGCATGAGGTATCGGTAATAACCGGGCTTCAAGTGGTTGCGGCTCTTGACCCTTCTCGATTCGAGGTTACCCCCGTTTATGTGACCAAAGATGGGCATTGGTATATCGGATCTCAGCTTGGCGATATCAAGCAATATGCTGCCATTCCATCCCTAGTAGAAAAAGTCACCGAGGTGTCCGTGGCGTCTGGTCCGGGTCGAACACTGGCTCTGGTAGGACGAAAAATGTCGTTTTTAGGAGCTCCTAAAGAAATACTCCTGGACGTCGCTTTTTTAGCCTTTCATGGTGGCTCAGGTGAGAACGGGGCGGTCCAAGGTTTGTGCGAAACGTTTAACGTTCCGTTTACCGGAAGCGGGATAGCAGCCTCAGCCATTGGCATGGACAAGGTATTGTCGAAAAAAATGTGCCAAATGGTCGGCGTACCCATTGTAGAATGGGTGGAGGTTTGGGAATTCGATTGGCGCGGAAAGGAAGCAGCCAATTTGGCCGAAATAGCAGATAAAATCGGTTTTCCTGCCATAGTGAAACCCGTTCGCCTCGGATCTTCTATTGGCATCGCCAAAGTGAAGGATGTCACGGAACTCGACAACGCCATTGAAGAGGCCTTCCGATACGATGCTTCCGTGTTGATCGAAAAATGCATTCCTAATCTGAGAGAAATCAATTGCTCGGTCCTTGGAGGCGGCGTTGAATGCCAGGTTTCCGTATTGGAAGAGCCGGTTTCGGGAGAAGGTGTGCTGTCGTTTAAAGACAAGTATATGCGGGACGGCTCCTCTGCAAAATCGGGCGGAGCTAAAACGGAAAGGGCTGCGGGAATGGCGTCGCTCGATCGACTGATTCCGGCTCCAATCAGTCAGGAATTGGGAGATGAGATCGGCAATTTGGCCATAAAGGTATTTAAAGCCCTGAATTGTTCTGGAGTCGTACGCATCGATTTTTTGATGGACGATGCCACTCAGAACGTGTGGTTTAACGAAATTAACACGATTCCGGGCTCCTTTTCGTTCTATTTGTGGCAACCTACCGGCATTCCATTCGATTCACTGGTCGAAAAATTGATCGATTTGGCCATTTCAAGTTTCGAGAATCGCTCCGGTCGCGTCCGCTCGTATGAAGTTAATCTCTTGGCATCTCGTTCTGCTGGTGGGCTCAAAGGTGGGAAATCTTAATGCTAGCGACCATGTTTCGCTAATTGTCACCATACCAATCCTTAAATGAAAGAATTTAGATTACCGCCGGTTATAACCCTCTCAATTATAATCATCGGGTGTGTCGCGTCCCCAACCAGGATCGATAAGGCAAGATTGCTTTCTCATGTAGAGACCCTCTCCTCGGACATCTATATGGGGCGCCAGACGGGCACGGATGGCGGCATAATGGCACAGACGTATGTTAAAAACGAGATGGAGATCATGAATTTGAATCCATGCTTGGAGACACTTCAGCAGCCGTTTTCGTTCAACTCTCGCCGTTCCGAGACCCAATTTGCCGGCGTAAACATGGTCGGCATAGTAGAGGGCACTGGATCTTCCGTCAAGACCATGGCCGTCACGGCTCATTTTGACCATCTAGGTACTCGGAATGAGGCGGTTTACAATGGAGCGGACGATAACGCCTCCGGTACAGCGGCCATGCTAGAGATAGCACGCTATTTCACCCTGAACCCTCCCGTTCACACCATCATTTTTGCTGGTTTAGACGCGGAAGAAATGGGTTTGCAAGGCGCGCGCGCACTGGTTGATTCCCCTTGTATAATGGAAAGAGAAGTGGCTATTGATTTCAACATGGACATGATAAGCCGGAGCACGAAAGGCGAATTGTATGTTTCGGGGACACGGCACTATCCGGGGACTAAAGCAGTTTTAGAAGATCTCAGTCCGCGCGAAGGGTTAACCCTGTTATTAGGGCACGACGAGCCAGGGACGGGCTCTGAAGATTGGACGTCTGCTTCAGACCATGGGCCATTTCATCAGGCAGATATTCCATTCCTTTATTTTGGCGTTGAAGATCATCCTGGATATCACCAACCCACCGACGATTTTCAAGACATTACGCCCGAATTCTACTATCAGGCCGCAGAATTAATTCTCGAAACGATTTTGAAGTTCGACGCGCAGTTGGATTCCATATCTTTTAAGTAAGGATACCGTTCTACAGCATTGCCGATTTAACAGGTACGTGAACCGACCCTTTATGCAGATCGACACCATCACGATTTATCCAGTAAAAGCGTTGGCTGGGGTTGCTAGGAACTCTGCTGTGATTACAGAGAAAGGACTCCAGTATGATCGTTGTTTTATGCTCATCGATGCATCGGGTAAATTTATAACGCAGCGTACTCATCCTCAGCTCACGGCTTTTTCGGTCGATGTAGTAGATGATCGGATTCAGATAGGCCACCCAGCGTCGAAACCAGTCGATTTTTCAGCCAAACCACCTGAAAACGTCTCGATGAATGCGGTGATTTGGAACGATACGGTGCGCGTTTCGACGGTGGCGAATGAAATTGATCAGTTTTTTTCGGATATACTAGGCGATTTTATTCGTTTGGTGGGGATGCCTTCGCATAGCCATCGGCAAGTTGATTTGAACTATGCCCGTACGGGTGACGATGTCAGTTTCGCAGATGGTTATCCGATCCTGCTCTTAGGTAATGCCTCTATTGAGGAGCTCAATTCGAGGCTCGATTCGCCCGTTCCATTGAACCGGTTTCGAGCCAATATTGGTTTTACGGGGGCCGGGGCCTGGGCCGAAGACACTTGGAAATCGGTAAAAATTGGTCAAACCGACCTTCAACTGGTAAAACCGTGCGCTAGATGTATTGTCATTCGCACGGATCAAAAAACCGGGGAAAGGCACGAAGAGCCGATGGCCACGCTGTTGACGTATCGCAGAATAGATAAGAAAGTGATGGTGGGAATGAACTGCATTCCAAGTGGATCGGCCATAGGGGCTGAGATTCGCGTTGGGCAAGGACTCACTTCAGATTGATTTTATCTTCACTAGAACTAGTGAACTACCTGCCGTAACGTCTGTTTAGCATCCTCTAATCAAGAGAAAAGTCTTATGTCTGCTAGAACTGTTGCTAAACTCGCGTGGTCTGTGCCGGTGTTTTTATTGGCGCTGACTGTGCACCAAGCGTTTACGGCTGTGCAGCTAAAAAAAACGATGGACCAAGGCACCTTGACGTGGGCCGAAGTAACTCGATATGAGCGCTCCGATCGAAAAGACGTAACCGAAGTGGAGTTGGATTTAATTGTTCATTTACCCGATGGAAGTCAATTTGTAAGGGAAAAATTGGCGCTTCCGTACTCAATCGGGCACCGTGTAGAGGCAGACACGCTTTCAGTGATGGTCCTACAAGGAGCCGCTCAAGAAGTCGTCATCACAGAAATCGGCGAAACCCAAGTGAAAATTGCCTGGAGCAATATGGCGATGAGCTTTATTGCTTTAATCATGGCTTTTGTCGGTGTCCTCGCTTGGAATCGAATGATGCGTTTTTCCTCGGATCGAGACGCATCCAAAGCGGCAGAATAGTGATTTGGTCTAGCCCGCTGTATCTTTGCGCAGTTGGGGGTGCCTTTCAGGCTGAGATCATACTCCTTGAACCTGTCCGGATAATGCCGGCGTAGGAAAACAGTGTTTCACTGCTTTTTGTTTTGAAGCCCATTCAAACACGGAGCACGAGGTCCATCCAGCATCAACCTGTTCCGTTTCGATTGAATCAATCCACTCGATGCGGGCCAATCTATTTTTAGCCAGACTATCTATTGAAGCCGGAATATGCTCGGAAAAACCCGAATAGAAGCAATAATTGACCGAATGGTGGTCTGCGCTGTGTTAGCGACCAGCCTCCTAATAGCTCATGCTCCCGAAGCGTATGCTCAAATGGACACGACTTCCGTGTCAAAAAAAGGTCAGCTATCTGGGCTCATCCTCGACGAAAATGGGCAGCCCTTGGCAGGAGCAAACGTTCAGTTGTTCACCGGGGCTTCCGATATAGCTCGTTTTGGGGCCACTTCTGCGGGCGATGGCGGGTTTCAAATCAAGGGCCTGCCCATCGGAAGGTATGACGCGTCGATCTCGTTTATCGGATTCGGCGTGAGGCGCTACCCCATTCAAATTGAAGCCGGAAAAACGACCCACATACGAGTGGAATTATTTTCGCAAGCGGTGGTCTACGACGAGATTGTAGTCAGTTCGGGGCGGGCTAGTGACCAACTTTCTCCGGTAACATTTTCCAATATTTCTTCGGAGGAACTGGGGAGGCAACCGGACATGAAAGACCTTCCTGTCCACTTAGCGCGCCAGCCATCGATCACTTTTCACTCGGAAAACGGAAACGCCATCGGCTATTCTACACTCAGAATGCGTGGTTTTGACCAGCGTCGATTGGCCGTTTCTATCAATGGAATTCCGCAGAACGATCCGGAAGAGTTTAACGTGTATTGGATCAACTTTTTTGATCTTCAGGGAGCGGTTCAGGATATTCAAATTCAGCGCGGTTCGGCGTCGTCCGTCTACGGAACGGCCGCCATCGGCGGAGCCATTAACGTGCGTGCGCTTCCCTACAAATCAGCATTTTATGCCAGCATTCAAGTTGGAAAGGGAGCTTTTGGGACCCAGCGTTTCTCTGGTGAGGTTAATTCTGGTCTATTGAGGGATCGATATGTGGTTTATGGACGGATGAGCCGGTTGCTTTCCGATGGGTACAGAGACTGGTCGTGGACCGAGTTTTGGCGGTATTTCGTTGGCGTGACGCGTTATGGAGATCGATCGACGCTCACTTTGCAGTCGTATGGGGGCCCGCAGAAAGATGGTTTGGCTTATACCGGAATACCCAAAGGCGCCAACAAGCAGCCCATTGACGACGGTTTTGGGGGCACGACCGATCGCACATTCAATTTCTCGAGCGTTAGCAAAGACGTAGAGTCCTTCCATCAGCCCCACGTCGAATTGCTCCATACGTTTAACCTGTCTTCTGAATGGGAAATGTCTCAGAAGGCTTTTTGGGTACAAGGAGTGGGGTACTTCGATTTCGGAGGCACCTTCCGAAGTGCCAACTACCTGAGACTTCCGTCGGGTTTTGTGAGCGAATCAGATAGAAGCCTACCTCTGTACCTGTCTCGTCCGGAGGTTGGGCTCCTTTTTCGGGCGTATTTGGATCAATGGCAGATCGGTTGGATTCCCCGAATAACCCGCACTACGGACACTGGAACTACCTCTTTAGGTTTAGAGGCTCGATTGCATCGAAGCCTTCGTTGGGGACGGATTCAGGAAGCATCGGGCATTCCCTCGGCCCTCGTAGGCTCAGAAAATGATGTGAGGGTCTATTCATTTAAGGGCGAAAAGTCGATAGCGTCTGCCTTTGTTTCGCACTTGCAGCGCATTTCAGACCTTTGGGCGCTACAGGTCGACGCGCAGTTTACGACGCTCAAATACCGGATTTGGGATGAAGCTTTTTTTGGGACCTCATTTTCCAAGCCGTATGTATTTGTAAATCCACGACTTGGGATTACCTACCGGCCGGAGCAGGCCGTAAGTGGCTATGCCAGCTTGGCCTACTCCGGCCGAGAACCTCGCATGAAAAGCCTGTATGACGGCGAGGAAGCGGGTGAAGGCTTTTTGCCACAATTCGAGACGCTGTCCAATGGGCGTCTAAATACCGACAAGCCGTTTGTTAAACCCGAACACTTGGTCGACGCCGAGTTGGGCGGCACGTGGAAAAGCCAGCGGTTTAGAATGAGTGCCAATCTTTTCCTTATGGAGTTCAAGGACGAACAGGTGCCCAGTGGAGGATTGGACCAATATGGCGTGCCTCGAACCGGAAACGCCGACGAAAGTCGTCATGTAGGATTGGAAGTCGATGCTTCAGTCAAACTATTCAAAGGTTTGGATTTCGCCGGTAACTTTACTTGGTCAAGCAATCGTTTCATCCAGTTTGACGAATTTGTGACGCTGGAAGATTACTCGACAGCTGTTTTGGATAGATCGAATAAATCCATTGCCGGCTTCCCTTCCCAGAGCGGAAATGCAATGTTCACGTATTCGAATAAAGGGTTCGTTGCCTCCGTTATGACCTCTTTAGTGGGACAGCAATTCATAGACAACAGCGGAGGAACGGACAATCAAGGCGCCAAAAACGGCGACCTCGTGTTGGAGTCGTTTGCTCTGGTGGATGCCGTGATCGGTTACACCTTCGGAAAAGACAGCACTTTTGAAGGTTTAAGCGTTGGTTTAGATATCAACAACATCATGGATAGCAAGGTCTTGTCTTATGGCCAAGTCAGTTTTGGTAGTCCAGAGTTTTTCCCCGCAGCAACGAGACATGCCTTCTTTTCTTTGAAATACAGAGTGGACTAAGCAAGGCCCATCGTAATCGAGCTCGCAGGGCCTAAAAGGGGGGGAGTTCAAACCTATTGCGCCAGACGGTCAGGCGGCTACCAAGTTACCAGGTCATCAGTTTCATGCAAAAAACAGAGCCGCCGGACTTCAAAAATTCGTCGGTGCTCAATTCAATGACTTCGAACCCGTGATTTCGAAGAGCGGCGTTGGTACCTTCGCACCCTTTTTGAATCAAAACGTGTTTTCGATCGGGGCAATGGGCGTTGCAGGCAAATAGTGTTCGGGCTTCGATTTCTGGGGCCTCAATGACGACAGAAAAAAAATGTCTGATCAGCGCTAGCCCATCGCTTGTAAAAGCATTCGGAAAAATAAGAACGGTCTGGTCATCTAGAATGCACATACACGTATCCAAATGGTAAAATTCCGGATCCTCTAAATTGAGCAGCAGAATCGGTACGTTTAATTTTTCGGATATCAAATCGTATACACGGTGGTCTGTCCTGAAGCCGTAACCTCCCCAAAGTAGCCGTTTTCCAGAATGCCAGAGGGCATCCCCCATACCTTCGAATTCAATGGTGCTGGAAGCCAAGTCATCCATTATTTGATACCCCCGCTCTTCAAAGTGCCTGCGGAAGTGTTGAACTTCTGGGGCGCGCTGCGGGGCGAACATTTTGGAGAGCACGACCCCCTTATGCTTCCCATCTTCAGAGAGATACGGAAGCGTTTGATTTGCACAAAACACCATGTCGGGTAGGCCCGCTACTCCTGCCAGAGTTTCGACATCGACTCCGCAATGAACGTATGCATTTTTGACTTCGACCCAGTCTTCGAAGGCTTGCGCTTTATCCACCGTTCCAATATTGCCGTTCATGTGGGCATTTATGACGTATTTGATGGCAAAATGCTCTGGCGTCGTCATCAATACGCGGCTTGGATGGGCGAGAGACGGCAAATCGGAAAGCTTAAAATCAAGTTCCGTAATTCGACGATAGATCATTTGGGTTGGCTAGTAAAGCTTGACGGTGAATTTCATTGCCAAAATACTACCAAAACTGGGATCTACCGCCAAGGATTGAGCTATTTCTTAGGCAATCCTGGGTCGATTACATTGGGAGCCTATCCTTGCTTTTCTCAAGGAATACGACCAGCGGCTGGGCTTATTTGGCGTCTTCTTTTTGCAAGCGGTCGTGTGCCATTCCTGCTATTCCTGCCATTTGGGAGCCCATCGTTTTCATCAAATCCTTCAACTGAGCTTCGTCGATGTCGAGCGATATTTCCACCAGGCCCTTTACAGTGGAAATGTCTATTGCTTCCATGTGTTCAAGAACCTTTGGGAAGTCAGCCAATCCAATGCGGGCTGCAGCTCTGATGCCACTGAAGACGTTTGCCAAGTCCTTCGCCGTTACTTCGGCCGTAGGCTGAACAAGCAAGACGCCCTCCAATTCCCTTCCGGTCGTGTTGACTCCAATTCCGACCGATTGGATCGCTTGGATGGCGGGTAGGATTTGCGCAAACTGGTTGCCCACCTCCATACTGTCCATCGCGGGCAAGAAAAGGTTTACGTTTCGCACAACCATCCAGCTTTCGCGCTTTTCTAGTTGACGAAGTAAAACGTCGTTGATGCTGGACGATTCGGGTCCATTGGCCCGACTAACCAAGCGAGCGAGTTGCTCCGAATTATTGGAGACGAGAATCATGGACCCATCCACCAAGGAAAACTGCAGGTCATCACTTTCGGAAAGCCGGTAGGAATCCGATTTTCCAGCCGTATCGATTCTGGTAAGTTCGGAGATGGAGTCCAGTCTCGAAATCATGGCCTCCTGGTTGAAGTCGGCAAAGGCGATCAGGCTTCCCACGGCAGTTGAATCCAGACCAGACAGAGAGACATATACGTGATGGATGTCTTTGCGGGGATTGAGCCCCAAATAGGAGGAGACTTGCTCCATCATAGCGCTCAAGTCATCTTCCGATGCACGGCCATCACTCATCAGATCTTCCAACGATTCTATACCGCTTTCAACGTCGAGATGGGCCACAACGACAGCCGAGGCATCAAAGATAGAAAGGGCTTTTTCAGTCTCGGAGGAAGCGCCTCCAAACAGTGATTCTGAATCACAACCTGTAAAGGTCAACAGGGCTACGCCTAGAACGATGCACGTGACGGCGAGACTACGACGGGCGCGAACGTGAGGTCGATCCCAAACCTTAGAAATCCCGGCGGTTGAACCAGTAATATCCCAATCCATAAATAACGCTTCCGAATAAAATAGAAGAAAAGAAAGGATACCAGCTGGCTACGGCCTCTCCAGATAGGAGTTTCGATTGAATCATGACCACTTCCACAAAATTGGGGAATACATGGTAAAAGGTATTAAAAATGAGAAGGGCGCTTGGCGATAAAACGGGTACTAATTGTTCATGGGCAGCCAAAATCGCCGAAATGAAAATGAGACCATAGGTCAATATCAAGGCGAGACCATTGCTTCGAGTCATGATGCTGACGCACAAGATGACCGAGTACATGACGCCAAACATAATCACAATGAGCGGAATACTGAGTAGCATTACGGGGAGCCAAACGCCGGTCTTGATAGAAATGGCGATCCAGACGGCGCCGATTAGATAGGTCGCTAAAGCCAAGACGGTCAGCCAAACACCCAAAAGGTGTCCGGTTAGGAGCCCCGATCGGGAAACTGGCTTTGAAATCATCAAATCGATGCGGCCCTGTTCGAGAAAGCCTCCAATGAGCGGCATGGTGGCAAAAAGGCCAAGCAGCGTGCCAAGGAAGTAGGCTGCCCCAAAAACGAAGGAGCTAATGCTAATTACGAAAGCGTCGACGCTCATG
>CALEEY010000049.1 GCA_937877085.1 uncultured Bacteroidota bacterium | reverse complement strand
GATTATTGGATACTACACTTCTAATAAGGGCGCTTTCGTCAAATTTATATCAGAAGTGGACCCATTAATCATGTCCGGCGCGGTAGCCATGCTTTTTGTTCGGGTCATCATGGGTGGTTGGCGTATCAGTTTTGTTTCAAGACATGCGTTGGGATTTAAAGCCGGGATTCGGTCGCAACTAGCCTGGGACTTTGCATCTAATATTTCCCCATCGTTCGTGGGAGGAGCGCCGCTAACGGCCTATTACATAGCCCGAGAATCACGCCTACCACCTAATAAGCCCATTGCCATCGGCGATGTCTCGGCGGTCATGACCTACGTGATGCTGCTCGATCAGGTTTGGTTTGCGCTTTCCGTGCCGGTTCTGTTAATTGCGACCTTTTCAATGGACGTTATTCCGCCCTCCGTAGGCCTTCTCGGGACCTGGACGATTGTTACCTATTTCGTGCTTCTTATGGCATATACAGGCCTTTTTGCCTACGCGACGCTCTATAAACCCGAGGTTCTGAGCAAAGTCGCAGGGAAACTCTTTCGACTTCCCCTCCTGCGTCGGTATCAGGAAAAGGTCGTGGCGGAAATGAAAGGTTTTGAGCTTCGGGCCGCCGTCCTTCGGCGTCAAAAAAGTGATTTTTTCTTGAGAGGTTTTTTACTCACAACCGGTACATGGATTGCTCGTTTTGGACTCGTTGTTTTCATTATTTGGAGCTTTGTCCCGGATGTCGACCTAGTGCTTTTGAGCATGCGCTCCATCGCGATGGCGGTAAGTTCGCTCATCATGCCCACTCCTGGAGGCGCGGGCGGTCTCGAAGGCTTGTATGCGCTCTTCTTTAGGGATTTGATGCCCGACACGTCCCTACTCGCCCCATCGCTCCTTACGTGGCGTATTCTGGGATATTATATCTTTTTGGTCTTCGGGATCAGCCTGTCTTCCCGGCACCTGCAGCGCACCGCCTCTAAGAAACTATCGCCACCGAAAGCGCGCTAGGACCTTCCGTAGTCGTCTTCCAACCGCTCAATATCGTTTTCGTCGCAGATCCCGAGCTGCGTTTCAATGATAATGAGGTCTGTCTTCCCATCATTCTGGATTCTGTGTACCCCACCAATTGGAATAAACACTTTCTGGCCAACAGTAACCGCGGTCACCGAATCGTCCAACGTAAACTGACCCGCGCCCGCCACAATAACCCAATGCTCCGCACGCAGTTTGTGCCGTTGCAATGAGAGCCGTTGTCCCGGATGAACGATTATTCGCTTCACACGGTACCCGGTTTCGTTTAAATACTCCTCCCAGCGGCCCCAAGGGCGATCGTCAGCGTCAAGCCAATTCGAGCTCATATTGATATTTTGTTAGGCCACGACGGGCTCATTATCGGCGATTTTACCGTAATAACGAAGGAACAGGGTTAGGACGATCATACCAGCACCCATGGAAACCCACCAAGGGAAGCCGAATCCTACCGGCAATGTGCCGAAGACTACACCGACACCCCCAACCAGCAATGCATACGGTAATTGGGTTCGAACGTGATCTATGTGATTACATCCCGAAGCCATCGAGGACAGAATGGTCGTATCCGAGATTGGAGAGCAATGATCTCCCCAAACCGAGCCCGCAAGAATCGCTGAGATCGAAGAGTATAAGATGTGGTAATCGTGCGCGGCTACCTGGCCACTGGCCACCATCACGGCCCACGTTAGCGGAATGACGAGCGGCATCAAAATGCCCATTGCCCCCCAACTTGAGCCGGTTGCAAATGCCGTCGCCGCCGCCAGGATAAACACAATGGAAGGGACAAAACCAGGATTGAGAGAGTCCCCTAGCACAGAGACAAGGTAGCTTGCTGTATGCAAATCTGTGGTTACGGCCGAAAGGGCCCACGCCATAACCAGAATAATCATCGCGAACATCATGCCCTTGAGGCCGGAAAACCAGGACTCAACAACCTGCTCAATGTCCATAATGCCCTGAGTGGTGGACAAAAACGCGGCTGTCAAAACACCAAGCAGTGACGCCCACATGAGAGCAACGAAAGAGTTTGACGATCCAATAATGTCTTTAATACTTTCGCCGGTACCTGTTGCATACAAACCGGCCAGAACCCCGAAAACCAACACGAGGACGGGAAGCACAGCATTTATAGCACGGTGCGGTTTCCCCTCTACTGGGGTCATTTCTTTGGCGGCATTCTCATCTTCATTAATGGAAGATGCAGGATCTGAAACTTGCCCCAACGTGCGAGCGCGCTTTTCCGCCGTGTACATCGGGCCAAAATCCCGACCCGTCCACGCCACTAAAAAGACGAAATAGATGGCCAAAACCGGATAAAAGGAATAGGGTATCGAGCTCAAAAAGAATCCGTAAGGCGAACCATCCAACCCATCAATTTTTTCCAAGGCATCTCCAATCATGCCCACTTCGTATCCAATCCAAGTCGTAACCAAGGCAATACAGGCTACGGGTGCTGCCGTCGAATCTACTATATAAGAGAGCTTTTCTCTCGAAATGCGGAGTCGGTCCGTGACAGATCGCATCGTATTTCCCACTACCAAAGAGTTCGCGTAGTCATCAAAGAAGATGGCAATTCCCAAAATGGCCGTAGCCAATTGACCCCGTTGAGCGTTGCTGGCCCACCGAATAATGATGTTAACGACTCCTTGCATCCCTCCGTTTTTCGAAATGATGCCAACCATACCCCCAATCATGAGCGAAAACAAAATGATCGCACCATGATCTTCCGTTATAAATTCTTGCAGGATATAGTGTTGGAAGGTATTTAAAAGGCCCATAAAGGCGCCTTTAAATGTAAAGCTGAGGGCTGTTACCGCCCCTACCCAAAGCCCCAAAAACAGAGCCGGGATGACCCGCTTAAAAATTAACGCAATGCCAATGGCCAAAAGTGGAGGAACGATAGACAACCAGCCTGGAATACTGCGCGTTGCCTGGCGAACAACCTCCTGGCCAGACCTCAGCAAAACGATGTCTTGTGCACCGCTATCCGTTACTTTCACATCACTGGCCATCCACGCTTCTTTCTTCGTGTCATACTTCAGAGCAGTAATCCCCCCTGAAGCCTGAACCGTGTAAGCGTCCATTGAAAGGGTATCCCCGGCTACTGCGACCCGTACCTCAAACCCAATCCCATTCAATACGGTCGGGGGGACATCCATGGACCACTCCTGAGCGAACGTCCAGGAAGAGGATATTGCCGCTAGAAAAAGCAATAAAACAAAGCGATTGCGAAACTTGATCATTTTCATATTAGCCGGTTCCAAAAATACGATCTCCTGCATCCCCCAAACCGGGGCGGATATAGGCGTTTGCATCCAATTCGCGGTCAATGACCGCTGTTATTATGTGCACGTCTGGGTGTTCAGAATGCACAAGAGCGATGCCTTCAGGTGCCGAAACGAGTGTCACTAGCTTGAGCGATTGCGCTCCAACCTTTTTGAGATGTCGAATGGCCCCACAAGCACTTCCTCCCGTGGCCAACATAGGATCGACTACAATTACCGTAGCCCCCTCAATGCCTGAGGGGAGTTTGGAATAGTAGTCTACCGGCTCATGGGTATGCTCATCACGATACATTCCTAGATGACCGATGCGGGCTTCAGGGAGAAAATGGACGAATCCATCAATCATCCCGAGCCCCGCCCGAAGGATAGGAACAACAATCACGTTCTCGTCTACTACGTGCCCCATGGTCACCTCGAGAGGCGTATCGATTTCGACCTGCTTTATTCGGAGCGAACGAAACACCTCATAGGCCATAATGGAGGATATATTCCGAAGAGTGCTTCGAAAAAGTCCATAGGGTGTTTCCGCCCGCCTCAGGACCGTGAGGTCCCTTTTCAGAATCGGATGATCGATCACCTGAACACGTTTCATGAGCGTGCGTGTAGCGTTCAGATTAAACTATGAAGGTCTGTTATTTACCCATGGTTTGCGCTCGAAGTAGCTATCTGTCAGTTTCTTGAGCAATCCAGAGAGTAGAATCAACGTAATGACGTTGGGAAGGGTGACCAGTGCGAGCGCCACATCTCCCAGATCCCAAATCGTGGTCACAGCCAACACCGCTCCCACAAAGTGAAAAATCAGGAAGACAAATTTATAGGGTAGAATGGCTTTTTTACCCCAGAGGTAATTAGCACATCGATCGCCGTAATAGCTCCACGAAATGGCTGTGGAGACCGCAAAAAGAAATACACAGACCAAAATGATCCATTTACCCATCCAAGCCAACCCAACCGGTTCTAATCCCTTTTCAAATCCAAGGGTGGTCAAGGGTGAACTATTTCGAGCAGCGTCCCCATACAGAACCGTATAGCTAGTGCCGTCGGCGGCGGCGGCAGATATCGCACCAGGAGTGATAACGCCTGTGAATGGCACGGTTTGATCTACGTCGACAAAGAAGCGACTAACTTCAATATCGTAATAGGTCAATTGAGCGTCTGTCGGAGCTGTTGCGTCTGGAAAGCCATCCGTAATTGATATGGAACTAGGCGCGCTGGTTGACAAATGTCCACCGGCTTCGTCGACCATGGCGTACGAAATATTGCCATCGGTTAGCGTCAAAGGCGTAGGAACTTTAGCACTAAAGGCTCCCGTGGCCACGATTACCAATCCGGTCATCGTACAAATAACGATGGTATCGATGAATGGCTCTAAAAGAGCTACAACGCCCTCCGATACCGGCTCATCTGTTTTCGCTGCCGAGTGTGCAATAGGCGCAGATCCTTGTCCTGCTTCATTTGAAAACAAACCGCGCTGCACCCCATATCTCATGGTGAATAGGAAAATACCCATTCCGGTGCCCGCTACGCCCGCCGTTGGATTGAACGCTTCGCTAAAGATGGTGCCAAAAGCCGGTAAGATTTGTTCGTAGTTAATAAACAAAACCACCATGGCAGCAGCTACATAAATGAACGCCATGACCGGTGCCAGAATGCCTGTAACTTTACCAATTC
>CALEEY010000048.1 GCA_937877085.1 uncultured Bacteroidota bacterium | reverse complement strand
AGAAGTGTGCAGGATTGGAATACGGAAACAAACGGTAACGATTAAGCCGTTGGCATTTTGATGGTGGGGAAGAGGCGGTGTCGTGCTGCGATGCAAAAGGGCTCGAATTACCCTGAAATCACTTTAAAGAGCGTAACTAGGCCGGTAATTAATACTAAAATCAGCACAATCGTTTTAAACTGTTCCTCCGATACCTTCGTTAGGATGCGTTTGCCGATAAAAGTGCCCAATACGCTTACCACGAGCAAGATGGGAATAAGGTAAAGGTCATGGGAGTGAACGTATCCATTGAGTGTGTAAACCACACTTCTACTGGAATCGATGGCCAAGTCAATAATGGCGGAAGTGGCGATGAAAGATTCGATTCTAAGACTATAGGCCGCTAACACGATGCCTCGGATGGCTCCGCCAGTTCCTAATAATCCAGCTATTAGACCCGAAAATACACCTCCAGAAATCGAATTGAATACAGTCGGTTTTAATGCGAGGTTTTTAAAAAGGAGGAAGGTTAGACTCGTCACCAACAGGAAAATCGAAAGCAATATTTCCAGCACTTTCGTTTCAATAAATTTACTTAGAAACGCACCAGCTATCACAAAAACGACCGAAGGAATGCCAATAGAAATGACTAGACGCTTATCAAACCCTTTTCTGAAAAAAGCGATCTTTGAGAGGTTACTTGATACATGAAAAAGGGCCGTAATTCCCAATACAGAGTGGAAATCTAAAAAGTAGCTGGCGATTGGGACAAAAAACAACGAAGAACCGAACCCTCCGACCGTCCCTAGTATTTCTGCCAGCAATGCTAATAGGATAAACAGATATAAGTATTCCAATGGTGTTTTAGCGTTTTTCTAAACGGACACGCCTTTCCCGGATGTATCTGGCATGAGATCGTCCGTCCAATCCGTACAGCAAAAGGCCTTTTAAACATAGGATATAGTCCAAAAATGAGACAGAGCAAAGAGATGATAATTGAGTAGTGAAATACACTGGGTCTGCCATCATTTCCTTTGGAGTATCGGGGGCTCGGTTGATAAAAAAAGCGGGGTTTCATCTATTGATGAAACCCCGCTTGAAGGAAGTTTACATATCCTGCAGGAGTATATTTAGTTGAAGGTTTTTCGGGATCGAAGATGTTCCGGCAGCGATTGGCGATAGCGAGGTAGGCGGAAATCACAGGCGAAATGCTGGTTTAACCATGTGTTCCAAGCGTAGGGATTGGTAGGAATTAGGCTAAAAAATACGCATTTGAAAAAATGTTAAAACCTATCAAGAGCCCCAATACTGGCCTATTTTATAGTTTTAGTCGGGTTTTAGACAATTAACTTTTTAGAAAACCGAAGCAATCTCAGTTGCTTCTTCAGCAATCCTCAATGATTCCACTGCGTTTGTATCGTCTATAACCCTACGATGAGAATGATCTCGGATCCACGCCCATTGATCGCTGATCATCGACATGGCCAATTGCTCATAGCGGTCCATTTTGTCTGTGATGTCACCCGCTGTAACTGTTACCAATGCATTGTAGGTGATGTCCCTAAACTTTCCACGGACATGTAATTCCTGCAAGGCGGGATCGCTTTGCATTTCAATGGACGCCCCGGGAAACTGCTGCATGAGTTTTTCGACTTGCGCAGACGTCAGAAATCCATGCAGTCGGATCTTGACAGGGACCCATTCATACAGCGTGATGTCACCCCAGTCAAACTGCAAGCGTAATTCCTGCCGGTCAAGTACTTTGGGCTGATTAAACCCATGATAAAAATTGACTGGACTATTTTGATAGAGGACCACTGCCTGTACCCTGTCCATTATTTTTTTGCCGGGATAGTCACGTCGGATCTCCATGGCGTGGACTAGTTGGCCGCGACCCAGCCAGCCCGAAAACATATCGAAGAAATGAACTCCATGCTCTATGAAGATGCCACCACTTTTCTCTTCTTCCCAAAACCAATGTTCTGGAATAAGTTTTTCATCGCTTGCATAGTTTTCAAAAAAACCATGCACAAAATCCCCAAGCCACTTCTCCTCAATGATCGTCTTGACCACAGTATACAGTGGATTGTATCGCTGCAACAGGTTTACTGTATAAAGCAAATTTTTAGAACGGGCGTATGCGGCAAGTTCTTCAGCTTCACTCGTCTTGAGTGCGGCGGGCTTTTCACACAGCACATGTTTTCCTGCACGTAGGGCCAACCTGGATTGACTGTAATGCAAATAAGGAGGTGTGGCAATGTAAATGAGATCAATCGCCTCATCTTGCAACATATGTTCATATTCCGGATAAACAAGCGCACGAACCTCTCGGGCCAACGTCGTCGCATTAGACGTGTCAACATCACAAACAGCATGGATCCGTATTCCATCTACTTTTAGGAATGCCTTAGCGGCAAAGGCTGCGAAACCTCCTGCCCCAATAATTCCAATACTCAGTCGATGTGCCAATGATGTAATTGTTTAACAATGTTTTAATAAAACCCAGACGATCACAAAGACAACAACAGTTCCGAGACATCCACCACCGAGTTTGTAGGCACCGTAGCCGAAAAAGAGCCCTCAGAATACATTATTCATATCTACTTGTTTCTCAGTTAAACGATCTCTTCCAATGCCTTCATGGATGCATTATGTGGCTCGACTATCTCGCCACTTTTAGTCCAG
>CALEEY010000047.1 GCA_937877085.1 uncultured Bacteroidota bacterium | reverse complement strand
TCATGGCTCCATCCTCTCAAGAGTTGGAGCCTCCACCAAATCCGGGGCGGTTCATGTCGAGCCTTTCCTCTGGGCTCCAAATCTTGGGGCCGTTTCTCTTTCTTCACCCCGCCAATGCTCGTATTGTCACGGTCTAAATCCGATCCTGCTTGTTGTCTTCCAAACTTCACGATCCATTTCTGCAGCGTCGAATGACCGATCCCCAGCAGATCCGAAACCTCCGCCAAGGTCGCTCCTTCTGAACGACTCAGTGCCTTTTCAACCGCTTGCCGTTTGAACGATTCGTTGTATCTTGAACTCATCTTCGACCACCTCGTTAGAGGTCACAACTATCCTGACACAGGGGGCTCCTGCACGCAGCAAGCAACGAGCATTCGGTGTTGCACGAAAGAGGCTTTGCCGATAGCGTGAAAAAGCAACTCGGAATTAGAGGCTTCAGCAATAGAAATGAACACATTTGGACTTCAAGCGCGGTTCCTAGTGCCGCTCCTCATGACGCTGGTCGTTACCGCTTACCTAGCGCTACCTGTGCTCGACCGGCTTACCTTGCGGTGGTTTTCGCGTGACCTGAACCTGCGTGGCGAACTCGTGACCGACTCACTTACTGACTCAATTATCGACGGGCTAGACGAAAACAACCTGAGTCGGTTAAGCCTCGCATTCGAGCGGGTGGCGAGAGACGAACGTCTGGTAGCGGTTGGCCTGTGCTCGCCATCGGACGACTTGATCCTGCATACCAAGGCGTTCCCGCGTTCCATCGGATGTCGCGAAGCGCGAGAGATCGCCGGTCAACCCTATCCGCAGATCGAGATCGCTGGCGGTTCGGTACACGTGGGCTTCCACAATATATCGAGCGTAGAAGGCGTTGCTGCCCGCCTGATCCTGTTGCATGACCTGAGCTTTATCGAGCGTCGCAGCCTCGATACTCGCCACTATCTGGTGACGCTTCTCGCTTTGCTCGGCGTAGTCGTGGCTTTGATCACCATTGTCGTAGCCCAGTTTATGTGGCGCGGATGGATCGCCAGCGCGCGCGCTTTACTGGACAATGGCGGGCTAGCGGATGTAAAAACACTGGCAGCGAGCGAATTTGCACCACTCGCGGCGGATTTGCGCGCGCGGCTTCGGGACCTAGAGGATGAGTTCAGGCGCTCGCTGGGGCCTGAACTCGAGTGGAACCCGGCGCGTCTGCGGTCGCTGCTGCATACGCAATTGAGGGGTGACGAGGTGCTCGTGGTATCCAACAGGGAACCTTATATCCACGATACTCAGGAGGGTGGGGTCATGGTCAGGCAGCCTGCCAGTGGCCTCGTAACCGCAGTCGAGCCTGTGATGCGTGCCTGCTCCGGTACCTGGATTGCCCATGGCAGCGGAAGCGCGGACCGCTTGGTGGTTGACGCGCAGAGCAGAGTCCGCGTTCCACCAGGGTCGGAGGAGTACACCCTTAGGCGGATCTGGCTGACACCAGAGGAAGAGCAGGGCTACTACTATGGCTTTGCGAACGAGGGGCTTTGGCCACTGTGTCACGTGGCTCATGTTCGACCGACCTTCAGGGAAGCTGATTGGGAGCGCTATCGGGAAATCAACCAGCGTTTCGCCGATGCGGTTGTCGCCGAGGCACGCTCGGAGGACCCGGTGGTCCTCGTTCAGGATTATCACTTCGCGCTGCTGCCAGCGATGATCAGGGCACAGCTTCCAAAAGCCACCATCCTCACGTTCTGGCATATTCCCTGGCCGAATCCGGAATCGTTCGGGATTTGCCCTTGGCGGCGAGAGATTCTCCAAGGCATGCTTGGGAGCACGATCCTTGGCTTTCATACACGATTTCATTGCAAGAACTTCATCGAGACCGTCGACCGCTACCTCGAAGCGAGGATCGAACACGAGCATTCGATCATTTCGTACCAGGACGACGAAACGCTGATCGAAAGCTATCCGATATCGATCGAATGGCCCTCCGAGAAAACGGCCGCGTCTTGGCCCAGCATCGCCGAGTGCAGACAAAGCGTGTGCAGACGGCTGGGTCTTCCGGAGACGGTGCGTCTTGCCATAGGCGTTGATCGGTTTGATTACACGAAGGGCATCCTGGAGCGCCTTAACGCCGTGGAGCGGTTGCTCGAGAAACATCCGGAATGGTGCGGGCGTTTCGTCTTCGTGCAAGTTGCCGCGCCATCGCGAAGTACGCTCGAGGAGTATCGGAATTTCCAGGACCGCATCGAGCAACTAACCGCGCGGATAAACGCAAGGTTCGGTCGATCCGATTACTTACCGATAATCCTGCTTGCCAGGCATCACGATCACCACGCCGTCACGGAACTCTATCGCGCTGCAGAGATCTGCCTTGTCACCAGCCTGCACGACGGCATGAACCTGGTTTGCAAGGAATTCGTTGCCGCACGTGACGATGAACGAGGAGTTCTGATCCTCAGTCGTTTCGCAGGGGCTGCACGCGAAATGACTGAAGCGCTGATCGTCAATCCGTATCACGTGGAGGAATCCGCGGATGCCCTGCATAAGGCCCTTTTGATGCCACTTCCGGAACAGCGCGAGCGCATGGCCAGCCTCAGGATGACTGTCCGGGAATTTAACGTTTATCGGTGGGCTGGTCGTATGCTCGCAGATGCAGGGCGTTCTCGCCTGCGCCGCCGCATTGAAGCGCGAGTCGAGAGACATCGGCATACCTGATGAAAAACTATTTTAAAAGCGACGGAAAGGATGCTCTGCGGGCAACCCTGTCGCAGCCAACCCTGATCGGGTTTGATTTCGATGGCACCTTGGCGCCAATCGTCAACACGCCTGACGTCGCAGTCACTCCAACACCGATCGCCAGGAGGCTCACGGCCCTTGCCCGACTCTGTCCTGTAGCGATCATCTCCGGCCGCAGCATCAAGGACGTTCGAGGACGGCTGGGCTTCATGCCGAAGTTCGTTGTGGGCAACCATGGCGCCGAGGGCCTACCAGGACATTACGACAGCATCGAAGACAAATGCATGGATGCGCTGCGAGAAAGGATATTTTCACACGCTGCCGAGATGGCAGTCCTCGGGATCTGCATTGAAGACAAAGGGCTTTCATTTTCACTGCATTATCGCGGCTCGCGAACCGAGCTCCCTGCGCTTCGTTTCATTGAAGCCCTGCTGGCCCCCTTTCGCAACGATCTCGCGATTTTTGGCGGAAAGTACGTCGTCAACGTAGCGACTGCTGGGGCACCGGATAAATTCGCAGCGCTGCAGGCATTGCTCGAAGAATCCGGGATGGCTGGCGCGGTATTCATAGGCGATGACGTCACTGACGAAACGGTCTTTGCTGGAGCACCTTCCACGTGGCTTACGATCCGTGTGGGAGGGAAGGTGCCCGATTCCCGGGCAATGTATTTCGTGGATTCCCAGAGTCAGGTTGTCAACTTGATTCAGGACATGCTCGACCTGTTGACTGCGTATGGACACCGCGGATGACCGCAACGCAAGAAACATTGGCTCGCACCCTAGGCACGCCCGGGACGTCTTGTACTCCCGGGTGATAGCCGGCCTGGTGGTAGTATCCGAGCCCGGGACAAATCGTTGTGCTGTCGCGACAGGGACGGCCGAGGACAGATGCTGACCATGACCAATGATGGAATCCTCAACGGAGAAAATCTTCTGAACAGGTTCTCGACCGCTCTGAACACGCTGGTCCATCACAGGCTGGAACCAGTGTTCGGCGCGGACGTCGACAGCGTTGCATTCGGCCCGTTCACGTGGGCAGATTTCGGCGTGACGCTTTGTTTTGGAATCCTAGCATTGCTGCTGAACGGCATCGCAGCAGGCTATATTCGATACAAGTCGCAAAAGGCCAATACCACGCCAGAGGCGGGGCCTCTGTTGCACGATTTTTTAGGCGCGCTGACCAAACCGCTCTATACCCTGATCTGGATCTTCGGAGTCTATTTTGCCGTCACCGCGTTATTGCCAAGACTCGAGCCGGGCGACGAGCTTCATGTCGTTCGTGAGATTTTAGACAAAGTGTTTAATCTCGGTTTTTTCGCTGTTGTGTTCTGGTTCTTTTTCCCGTTCACGCATGTGCTGGAACGGCAGCTGACGCGCTGGGCGACGAAATCCGACAGCAAATTCGCCGCGTTATTGATACTTCAGGGTGGGAAAAGCTTCCGCATCATCGCGGCGGTGGTCGGCGTCATTTTTACCCTTCCCATTCTCGGTCTTCCGCCGGAATACGCGGGAGTGCTTGGCAAGGGCACCAGCATCATGCTGATCGTCGCGGTGGCCACGATCGCTTCCCAGGCGGTTAATCTCGCTGAAAAGGCCGCCCTGACCCAGTTCGATATCAAGGCCGCCGACAACCTTCGGGCCCGTAAGGTTTACACCCAGATTCACGTCATCAGCAAGTTGATTTACTCCGCCATTGCGCTCTTCACCATCGCATCCGTTCTCATGCTGTTCGATGAGGTACGGCAGTTTGGCTCCAGCATCTTGGCATCCGCAGGTGTCCTGGGGATCGTCCTGGGCGTTGCCGCCCAGAAAACCATTTCAAACTTGTTTGCCGGTTTTCAAATCGCCATTACGCAACCGATTCGCTTGGATGACGTGGTGGTCATTGAAGGTGAATGGGGCCGCGTGGAGGAGATCACCTTGACCTTTGTGATCATACACATCTGGGATGACCGCAGGCTGGTAGTGCCACTGGGATATTTCATCGAGAAGCCGTTCCAGAACTGGACGCGGGTCTCGGCGCAGTTACTGGGTTCGGTGGTTCTCTGGGTCGATTACACGCTTCCGATGGACGAACTCCGCAGCGCGCTCAAGAAGATCATTGAGACCCACCCACTCTGGGACAAGCGCTTCTGGAATGTACAGGTAACCGATACCACCG